>NZ_JAHLEM010000451.1 GCF_018883605.1 Streptomyces niphimycinicus
GGGCCGCCCCCGGGCGCGCTGCCGCCGGGGGCCATACCCCCGGGTGCGCTGCCGCCGCCTCCCCCGCCGGCCGGCCCCGGGGGTTCCAAGGTCACGGCGATCGTCATCGCGGCGGTGGTGGCCGTGGCGGTGGTCGTCGGCGCGATCGTCATCGGGACGAAGGACGACGGGGACAAGAAGACGTCGGCCGACGCCAGCCCGTCCGCCTCCGCCTCGGACCGCCCCCTCTCCTCGCCCTCGGACGGCGGGGCGTCCGAGGGCCCGCCGGGCTCGGAGGACCCCGGTCAGGGCGCGCCGCTGGGCGGCGGAAACGATGCCCCCGACGCGGATCCGGACGCCTCGGATTCACCGGCCCCGGACGCGTCGGAGTCCGGCGAGCCCGGTGACAAGGTGCCGTATGTGGTGCTCGACCCCGGCCAGTGCTTCGACCACCCGGCGATGGACAGCAGCGTCACCAAGGTCGAGAAGCGGTCCTGCCACGGCCCGCACGACGGCGAGGTGATCGCCAACGAGAAGCTGAGCGGCGACTTCTCCTCCGAGAAGGCGATCCAGACCAAGGCGCTGTCGCTGTGCGGGACGGACGCCAAGAAGCGGCTCAAGACCATCCCCAACGACGGCCGGATGTATTACTACTACGCGCTGTACCCCGCGCTGGGCACCTACTCCATCCAGGGCGAGGACCAGGTCTCCTGCGCGCTCACGCTGAGCGCCGCACGCGACGGCAAGAAGCTGAGCAAGCCCCTGCCGGGGTAGGGACTGTCCGGCCGGGGCTTGGCGCCTGCGGCGGGCCACGCGGCGGAGCCGCATATCGATGCTTCCCCCCTCCCCGCCCCTTCCCGCACAGCGTCGATGTGCGGCTCCGCCGCGTGGGGGCTCCGCCCCAGACCCTGCTCCTCAAGCGCCGGAGGGGCTGGAAGGCGGGGCTCCGCCCCAGCCCCCCGGGGTCCAGGTGCAAAGCCCCTGCCACGCGGCGGACACCGTCGGACACCCCGTAGGCCCGGGCGGAGCCGCCTCGCCGGGGCGCGCGGCGGCGCTTCTCATGGCAGCGGGCGGGCCCCGGTCGTAGGGTGGACGTATGTCCACTCACGCGAAGCGCGAACGCCTGCTCCTCGCCGACCTCTTGGACGGTGCGGGCCCCGGGGCCCCGACGCTGTGCGAGGGCTGGAACACCCGCGATCTGGCGGCCCATCTGGTGGTCCGTGAGCGCCGCCCCGACGCGGCCGCCGGGGTGCTGGTCAAGCCGCTGGCCGCGCGGCTGGCCCGGGTGCAGGAGGAGTTCGCGGCGAAGCCGTACGAGGAGCTGCTCCAGTTGTTCCGCACCGGTCCGCCGCGGATGTCGCCGTTCGCGCTGAAGCAGGTGGACGAGGCGGCCAACAGCTTCGAGTTCTACGTCCACGCCGAGGATGTGCGCCGCGCCCGCCCGGAGTGGACACCGCGCGAGCTGGACCCGGTCTTCGCCGACACGCTGTGGTCCCGTATCGAGCGCGGCGCCCGGATCTTCGGCCGCCGCTCCCCCGTCGGCCTGGTGCTGCGGCGTCCGGACGGCCGTACGGCGGTGGCCCGACGCGGCGCCCCGGTCGCCACGGTCACCGGCGAACCGGGCGAGCTGGCGCTCTTCCTCAGCGGCCGCCAGGAGGCCGCCCGGGTCGAGCTGGCGGGCGACAAGGAGGCCGTGGCCGCGGCGCGTGAGGCCAAGCTGGGCGTCTGAGCCCGTGGCGCATCCCCGCTGAGCCCGTGGCGCATCCCCGCTGAGCCCCTGGCGCGTCCCCGCCGCCCGGCGCGCGGCGGGGATCGCCGGAGGAATCCCTAACAGGTCTCGCGGACGTAGTCCGCACCGTCGTCGGTCGAGACGTCCTCGTCCCGCAGGACGATGCTGAGCCGGTCGCCCCAGCCCTCGCACGCCTTGGTGAAGCCCTCCTCGCCGTACTCGACCACCACGACATGGTCGTCGTAAGCCTTGGCGAACTCACCGCACTCGTCGTACTGGCCACACTCCTCGACCACCGCGAAGTCCAGCCCGGCCGCCTTACGGTCGGAGAGCAGCTCCGCGGTGTTCTTCTGCCCGATGGCCAGCCCCTGGGCGTGCGCGTGCTCCGACAGCAGGGCCATGAACTTCTTGGCGTGAGAGGTGGTCAGCAGCTTCTTGGAGCGCTCGAAGCTGTCGTAGTTGTCGGGCTCGATAGCGTCGAAGCCCTTGTCGGCGCAGCCGTCGATCCAGCCGTTGACCTTGGCCGCCACGCGCTCGCGCTTCTTGGCGGTGCTGATGTCGAGCAGCGGTTCCTTCCAGTGGGTGTCGATGACGAGATCGCCGTCGCGGTCCCGCAGCAGCAGGTCGTCGGGCCACCGGTCGCGCTCGCCCGGCTGGACCTGGAAGGCGTTGACGTAGCAGATGTTGTACAGCCCGTCCGCCGGGGAGTCCGAGCGGTCGCGGCTGACGATGTCGACGCCCTTCGGCGGGGTGTACTCCCCGCCGATCTGGTAGTCGAAGCCGCCGTGGACGGGTGGCAGCGCCACTTCGGACGCGCTGGCCCCCGAGGACATGGACACGGCGACGACGGCGGCCGCGGCGGCCGCCGCCGTCGCCACCGACGCGAGGATCCAGCGGCGGCGAAGGCGGGCGGCATGGCTGGCTGGCATGAAAGCTCCAACACTCGCGGGTAACGGCCCCGCCTCGGATGGCATCCGCCGTCCTGGCGACTGTGTCCGGGCTCGGGACCGGAACCGGACCCCCTACCGGCTGGGCGTACCTCTTGGGCGGCACGGGGGCGGTACACCCGTGCGGCTGTTGTGATCAAAGCGGCCTCCGGCTGCGGCGTCAAGTCGACAGCCCCCCGGGACCGGATCGCTGCCCCGGCCGTCATCCGACCACCACGACGCCCTCCCCCCGCCCGCCAGTTCGCACCCGTACCCGGCCCCCTACTGGGCGCTCGCGGCCGGACGCACCACGATCTCGTTGACGTCGACCTCGGCCGACTGGCTGATGGCGTACGCGATGGCGTCGGCGATCGCGGAGGCGGGCAGGGCCACCGAGCGGTAGCTCTTCATGGCCTCCCGGGCGGCCGGATCGGAGATGGAGTCGGCGAGTTCGGACTCGGTCACACCCGGGGAGACCAGGCTCACCCGGATGTCACCGGCCGATTCCTGGCGCAGCCCCTCCGAGATGGCGCGTACGGCGAACTTGGTGGCGCAGTACACCGCTGCGGTGGGCGACACCTCGTACGCCCCGACCGAGGCGATGTTCACGACATGCCCACCGCCCTGCTCCTTCATCACCGGCAGCGCCGCGGCGATGCCGTACAGCACACCGCGCACATTCACATCGAGCATCCGGTCCCACTCGTCGACCTTCAGCGCCTCGAGCGGCGACAGGGGCATCACCCCGGCGTTGTTGACCATCACATCCACCCGCCCGAACCGCTCCCGGGCACCCGCCACGAAGTCCCGCATGTCCCCGGCCGCGGTGACGTCCAGCCCCTGATACGCCGCGCTGCCGCCCTCGGCGGTGATCCGCCCGGCCAGCTCCTCCAGCCGCTCGGTCCGCCGCGCCCCCAAATACACCCGGTGCCCCTCGGCGGCGAGCCGACGCGCGGTCGCCTCACCGATCCCACTGCTGGCCCCGGTGATGAGCACGACCTTGCCCGTCTCGGTGATGGCGTTCATGGCGTATCCCTCTCGCTCCTGATCCCGTTTCTGTCCTGCCCCACCGAGTCTGGGCAGGTCAGCGGGGCTGTACCAGGACGCGCTTCTCCTGGGTGCGCCGCACCCCGCCAGCGCGCCGACGCTGCCGTGCGGCCTGCGGAGTTCCGCTCGATCTCACGCCTGATCTCTTCGAGACGGGCCGTCGGTACGGCTGGAGCGACGAGTTCCGAGCGCAGGTCCATGGCCGCGTTATGCGCGGCCAGTTTCCGGGTCCTGGCTGCTGCTGCCGACGAACATCTTGTGCATCAGGAAGCCGACGACCGTGCCGCTGTAGGGGCTCGGCCCCGACCACCATTCATCGGCAAGCTCATTCACGATCCATAACCCCCGCCCATGCGCGTCGCGCGCGGCGGGCCGACGAAGCCGCACCCGCGCCGGGAATCCGGGGTTGTGCACCTCGACCCGCAGCGATGCGCCCGCCCGATACCACTCCATACGGACCCGCCACAGCCCGTCAGACTCTCCGTACACGATCGCGTTCGTGACCAGCTCGGAGATCAACAGCAGGCAGTCGTCGGTCGAACGCGCCAGCTTTTCTTTCGCGATGAACATGCGAAACCACCGGCGGGCCCGCGACACCGACTCGTGTACCGGGCACAGGACCAGCCTCCCGAGTGGCTCCCGCTCAGATTCGTCGGATTGCTCAAACAAGCGAGCGGACACCTAGGGTGTCTCTAGAGAAGATCGGAGGGTGGTCGGTCACAGCGGCGTCGGCGGCGTCTACGCGCGGCTCTCCGAGCTCGGCCATGCGCCCGCCCGCTTCCGCGAGGAGATCCGGTCGCGCATGCCCTCCGCGACCGAGGCCCAGGACCTGCGGCTCCCCACCGGAACGCCCGTATTCCTCGTGTGCCGCACGGCTTTCACCGAGGACGGGACAGCCGTTGAGGTCAATGAGATGGTGCTCGACGCGGGGTCGTACATCCTCGAATACGAGTTTGACGCCTGAGCATAGAGGGCTCCTGCGCCGCGGGCGGCCATCGCGGATACCAACTGCTCCCCTCCCCTCCCCACCCCTTCCCGCACAGCGTCGATATGCGGCTCCGCCGCGTGGGGGCTCCGCCCCAGACCCCGAGGTCCAGGCCCAGGGGCGAAGCCCCTGCCACGCGCCGGACACCCCGTAAGCGCCCGCACCCCATGTGTGGCACAGGTCACGGGAACCACCTCCGCCGTGCGGAGAGGCACGGGTGTGAGGTGTGAACAACATGAGTGATGGCCTGCGAGCGCGGGTACGGGCGGGTGACCGCGAGGCGTTCGCAGAGCTCTATGCGGAGTACGCGCGCGCGGTCTACAACCATGCCTACCGGCTGACCGGCAACTGGTCGGTGGCCGAGGAGGTGTTGGGGGACACGTTCCTCGCCGCCTGGCGTACCCGGGAGCAACTGGAGCCGGGCGACGGCACGCTGAAACCGTGGCTGCTGGGCGTGGCGACGAACAAGGCCCGCAACGCCAACCGCGGCATCGGCAGACGCCTGGCCTTCCTGGCCCGCCGCCCGGCCCCCGCCCCGGTGGCGGACTTCGCCGACGAGACCGCCGGGCGGATCGACGACGCCCGCCGGCTGGCCGCCGTGCGCACGGTCTACGGCCGGCTGCGGCGCGGCGAGCAGGAGGTGCTGGCGCTGTGCGTATGGTCCGGGCTGGACTACGCGCAGGCCGCCCAGGCGCTGGGGATTCCGGTGGGCACCGTGCGCTCGCGGCTGTCCCGGGCCCGCGCCCGGCTGCGCAAGCTCGCCGAGCAGCGGCTCGCGGAGGAAAGGACGGAACCGCCACCCCGTCGCGGAGAGGTACAGCGTGAGGCCGCGTTCGCGGCCCTGCCCTATCAGGAGTTTCAGGAGGAACCCCGATGAACGCCGCCGGCTCCGGGCCCGACCGGGCCGAGCACCAGGAAGCGGAGCACGAGGAAGCGGAGCGCGAGGAACTGGCCCGGCTGCTTCCCGCCCCGGCCGAGCGGGACGTTCCTTCCGAGCCCTACCTCCACCACAAGGACCGTTTGATGCAGCTCATCGATGACGACCAGAACCGCACCACCGCCACCGCCCGGAAGGCCCGGCAGCGGCTGCTGCGCCCCGCGCTGGTGATGCCCGCCGCGGCCCTGGCGCTGGCCGGGGCGCTGGCCGTCACCTTCACCGGGGGCGGAGGGTCCGGCGACAGCGCCGCCCAGCCCCGCGAGACCGCCACCGTCCTGCTCGACCGGATCGCCGGGACCGCGGCGAAGTCGGACGTCCAGCCGGTGCGCCAGGATCAGTTCGTCTACGTCAAGAGCGTCGGGGCCGGGGCCGAGATGAAGGAGAACGGCGCCTCCGAGCTGGAGCCGCGGGCCCAGCGCGAGGTCTGGAAGTCGCAGCAGGTGAAGCGGATCACCAAGACCGGCGAGATACACGATGACGGGGGCTATTCCCCGATGTACGAACTGGGAGGGTCTACGGCGGGCATCGACCGCCCCACGTACCAGTGGCTGGCGTCCCTGCCGACCGACCCGGACGTCCTGCTCAAGGAGCTGTACCGGATGACCGAGGCAGAGGACGGCCAGGAGAAGGCGCAGGCCGTCTTCGACCAGATCGGTCGGTTGCTGGGCGATGTGATGCCGCCGGAGAACGCCGCCGCGCTGTACAAGGCCGCCGCGAGGATCCCCGGGGTGACGCGGCAGGAGGAGGCGGTGGACGCGGCGGGCCGCCACGGGTTCGCCATCGCCCGCGTCGACAAGCGGACGTGGGTCGCGAACGAGTGGATCTTCGACCGGGACAGCCTCGCCTACCTCGGTGACCGCGAATACCGGACGAAGGACTTCGCGGCGGGCGAGAAGGGCGATGTCCTGGCGGAGTACGCCATTCTGAAGCACGGGATCGTCGACCACTACCGCCAGCGGCCGCAGGGCGACGGCATCACCAAGTGACGCCCGTGACGTCCTGAAAGCCGACGCGGCGGGGGTCACCATACGGTGGCCCCCGCCGCAGGCGTGGATCCCTCAGCGGACCGGGTGGCCCGCCCCCCGCAGCGCGTCCTTCACCTGGCCGATCCGCAGATCGCCGAAGTGGAAGACGGACGCCGCCAGCACCGCGTCGGCACCCGCGGCCACCGCCGGCGCGAAGTCGGCCAGCTTGCCCGCGCCGCCGCTGGCGATGACCGGGATGGTCACCTGCTTGCGGACGGCCTCGATCATGGCCGTGTCATAGCCGTCCTTGGTGCCGTCCGCGTCCATGGAGTTCAGCAGGATCTCCCCCGCGCCCAGCTCCGCCGCGCGGTGGGCCCATTCGACGGCGTCGATGCCGGTGCCGCGGCGGCCGCCGTGGGTGGTGACCTCGTAGCCGGAGGAGGTCACCGTCCCTTCGGGGCAGCGGCGGGCGTCGACCGAGAGGACGAGCACCTGGCTGCCGAAGCGCTGGGAGATCTCGCGGATGAGCTCGGGGCGGGCGATGGCGGCGGTGTTGACGCCGACCTTGTCCGCCCCGGCGCGCAGCAGCTTGTTCACGTCCTCCGGGGTGCGGACGCCGCCGCCGACCGTCAGCGGGATGAAGACCTGCTCGGCGGTGCGGCGGACCACGTCGTAGGTGGTCTCGCGGTCGCCGGAGGAGGCGGTGATGTCGAGGAAGGTCAGCTCGTCCGCGCCCTCCTCGCCGTAGACCTTGGCCATCTCGACCGGGTCGCCCGCGTCGCGCAGATTCTGGAAGTTGACGCCCTTGACGACCCGGCCGTTGTCCACGTCCAGGCAGGGGATGACTCGGACCGCCAGGGTCATGACTGTCGTGCTCCTCGGAATGCTTCCAGTTCGACTTCCACCAGGACGCGCGAGTCGACGAAACCGGACACCACGACCAGCGTCGCGGCGGGGCGTACGGCGTCGAAGAGCTGCTTGTGGGCGCGGCCCACTTCGTCCACGTCGCGGGCGTGGGTGAGGTACATACGGGTGCGGACCACCGATTCGACGCCCAGGTCGAACTTCTTCAGCGCGTCCAGCGCATGGCGGAAGGCGGCGAGCGTCTGCTCGTACGGATCCCCCTCGCCCTCCAGTACGCCGCGCTCCGCCAGCGGCATCGTCCCGGCGACGAGCACCAGGTCACCGGCCTCGACGGCCCGGGCGAACCCGATGGTCTCCTCCCAGGGGCTGCCGGTCTGGACCCGCCGCGCGGACTCGGGTGAGGTCATACGGATACCGCCTCCAACGCCTCTTCCAAGGTGAACGCCTTGGCGTAGAGTGCCTTGCCCACGATGGCGCCCTCGACACCTTCCGGTACCAGAGTCGCAAGGGCACGCAGGTCGTCGAGCGAGGAAACGCCGCCGGAGGCGACGACGGGCTTTTCGGTCGCGGCGCAGACATTGCGCAGCAGCTCCAGGTTGGGGCCCTGGAGGGTACCGTCCTTGGCGATGTCGGTGACCACGTAGCGGGAGCAGCCCTCGGAGTCGAGGCGGGCCAGCGTCTCGTACAGATCGCCGCCGTCCCGGGTCCAGCCGCGGCCGCGCAGTGTGGTGCCGCGCACATCGAGGCCCACCGCGATCAGGTCGCCGTGCTCGGCGATGACCTTGGCGACCCATTCCGGGGACTCCAGGGCGGCCGTGCCGAGGTTCACCCGGGCGCAGCCGGTGGCCAGGGCGGCGGACAGCGAGGCGTCGTCGCGGATGCCGCCGGACAGCTCGACCCTGAGGTCCATGGCGCGGGCCACCTCGGCGATCTGCTCGCGGTTGTCCCCGGTGCCGAAGGCGGCGTCGAGGTCCACCAGGTGCAGCCATTCGGCACCCGCCCGCTGCCAGGCCAGGGCGGCCTCCATCGGGTCGCCGTACGACGTCTCGGAGCCGGACTCGCCATGGACGAGGCGGACGGCCTGGCCGTCGCGGACATCGACGGCGGGGAGGAGTTCGAGGCGGTTCGAGCGCATGCGGACAACCTTCGGTGAGAGCGTGCGGGCGGTGCGGGTGGTGCGGGCAAGTGCGGACCGGGACCGGCGCGGACCGGTCAGAGGATGTCGAGCCAGTTGCGGAGCAGCCGCGCTCCGGCGTCGCCCGACTTCTCGGGGTGGAACTGGGTGGCCCACAGCGGGCCGTTCTCCACGGCGGCGACGAACGGCTCGCCATGGGTGGCCCAGGTGACCTTGGGGGAGTGCATATGGGGGTTGGTGACCTCGAGCTCCCAGGTGCGGACCGCGTAGGAGTGGACGAAGTAGTACCGCTCGTCCTCGTCCAGGCCGGCGAAAAGCTGTGAGTCCCCGGGCGCCTTGACCGTGTTCCAGCCCATGTGCGGGACGACGGGGGCGCGCAGCGGCTCGACCGTGCCGGGCCATTCGTCCAGGCCCTCGGCTTCGACGCCGTGCTCGATACCGCGCCCGAAGAGGATCTGCATACCGACGCAGATGCCCATGACCGGACGGCCGCCGGACAGCCGCCGCCCCACGATCCAGTCGCCGCGCGCCTCACGCAGCCCGTTCATGCAGGCGGCGAAGGCGCCGACACCGGGGACGAGGAGGCCGTCGGCGGCCATGGCCTTGTCGTAGTCACGGGTGATCTCGACCTGCGCGCCGACATGGGCGAGGGCCCGCTCGGCGGAGCGTACGTTGCCGAATCCGTAGTCGAAGACGACGACGTTCTTCGCGGTCGTGCTGTTCGTCAGGTCACTCAATTCCATACCTCAAGCCGCAGGATCCCGGCGAGCAGCGCCATCGTGGCACCGATCCCGAGCAGCGTGACGATGCTCTTGGAGATGCCCTGCTTGACGAAGGAGATGACCCCGCCGAGCAGAAACAGCCCCACGAGGATGAACACGGTCGACAAGCCGTTCACAGGGCCACCTCGTTCGCTTCTCCGCCCGCGCGGCGAAAACGCGGGTCGAATATCATCCGCGGCCCGGCGGCCGCGCGTGCGACGCTCACAGGGCCACCTCGTTCGCTTCTCCGCCCGCGCGGCGAAAACGCGGGTCGAATATCATCCGCGGCCCGGCGGCCGCGCGTGCGACGCTCACAGGGCCACCTCGTTCGCTTCTCCGCCCGCGCGGCGAAAACGCGGGTCGAATATCATCCGCGGCCCGGCGGCCGCGCGTGCGACGCTCACAGGGCCACCTCGTTCGCTTCTCCGCCCGCGCGGCGAAAACGCGGGTCGAATATCATCCGCGGCCCGGCGGCCGCGCGTGCGACGCTCACAGGGCCACCTCGTTCGCTTCTCCGCCCGCGCGGCGAAAACGCGGGTCGAATATCATCCGCGGCCCGGCGGCCGCGCGTGCGACGCTCACAGGGCCACCTCGTTCGCTTCTCCGCCCGCGCGGCGAAAACGCGGGTCGAATATCATCCGCGGCCCGGCGGCCGCGCGTGCGACGCTCACAGGGCCACCTCGTTCGCTTCTCCGCCCGCGCGGCGAAAACGCGGGTCGAATATCATCCGCGGCCCGGCGGCCGCGCGTGCGACGCTCACAGGGCCACCTCGTTCGCTTCTCCGCCCGCGCGGCGAAAACGCGGGTCGAATATCATCCGCGGCCCGGCGGCCGCGCGTGCGACGCTCACAGGGCCACCTCGTTCGCTTCTCCGCCCGCGCGGCGAAAACGCGGGTCGAATATCATCCGCGGCCCGGCGGCCGCGCGTGCGACGCTCACAGGGCCCCCTTCGTGGAGGGGAGGATCCCGGCGGCGCGGGGGTCGCGCTCGCTGGCGTAGCGCAGGGCCCGCGCCAGGGCCTTGAACTGGCACTCCACGATGTGGTGCGCGTTGCGCCCGTACGGGACGTGGACATGCAGGGCGATCTGCGCCTGAGCCACGAAGGACTCCAGGATGTGCCGGGTCATCGTGGTGTCGTAGGCGCCGATCATCGGCGCGATGTTCTCCGGCTCGGTGTGCACCAGGTACGGGCGGCCGGAGAGGTCGACCGTCACCTGGGCCAGCGACTCGTCCAGCGGCACCGTGCAGTTGCCGAACCGGTAGATGCCCACCTTGTCGCCGAGCGCCTGCTTGAAGGCGGCGCCGAGCGCGAGGGCGGTGTCCTCGATGGTGTGGTGGGTGTCGATGTGCAGGTCGCCCTCGGTCTTGACGGTGAGGTCGAAGAGGCCGTGGCGGCCGAGCTGGTCGAGCATGTGGTCGTAGAAGCCGACACCTGTCGACACATCGACCTGGCCGGTGCCGTCGAGATCGATCTCGACGACGACCGAGGTCTCCTTGGTCGTGCGCTCCACACGTCCCACGCGGGTCATGCGCTCTTCTCCTTCATCAGCTCGCGTACCGCGTCGAGGAACGCGTCGTTCTCGGCCGGGGTGCCCGCGGTGACCCGCAGCCGGCCCGGTACGCCGTTGTCACGGACCAGGACGCCCCGGTCCAGCAGGCCCTGCCACGCCGCGTGGGCGTCCTCGAAGCGGCCGAACTGGACGAAGTTGGCGTCGGAGTCGGTCACCTCGCAGCCCAGCGTGCGCAGCTCGCTCACCAGCCGGTCGCGCTCGGCCTTCAGCGCCTCGACGTACCCCAGCAGCGTATCGGTGTGCTCCAGGGCGGCCAGCGCGGTGGCCTGGGTGACGGCGGACAGGTGGTACGGCAGCCGGACGAGCTGGACGGCGTCGACGACCGCCGGATCGGCGGCGAGATAGCCGAGCCGCAGCCCGGCCGCGCCGAACGCCTTGGACATGGTGCGCGAGAGCACCAGCCGTGGCCGCCCCTCGATCAGCGGCAGCAGCGAGGGGCGGTGGCTGAACTCCCCGTACGCCTCGTCCACGACGACGAGCGCCCCTGCGGCGTCCGCCCTGGCTCTCTGTGCCGCCTCGTAGAGCGCCAGCACCGTCTCGGCCGCGACGGCCGTCCCCGTCGGATTGTTCGGCGAGGTGATGAAGACGACATCGGGGCGGTGCTCGGCGATGGCCTTACGGGCGGCATCGACATCGATGGTGAAATCGGCGTTCCGGGGACCGGAAATCCAGCCGGTGCCGGTGCCGCGCGAGATCAGCGCGTGCATCGAGTACGAGGGCTCGAAGCCGATCGCGGTGCGCCCCGGCCCGCCGAAGGTCTGAAGCAACTGCTGGAGCACCTCGTTGGACCCGTTGGCCGCCCAGACCTGGGCGACGCCGACTTCGAGACCGGCCGTACGGCTCAGGTAGCGGGCCAGCTCGGTACGGAGCTCGACCGCGTCCCGGTCCGGGTAGCGGTTGAGGTTCCGGGCCGCCTCGGTGACCCGCTCGGCGATGCGGGCGACCAGCGGCTCGGGCAGCGGATAGGGGTTCTCGTTGGTGTTCAGCCGTACGGGCACCTCGAGCTGCGGGGCGCCGTACGGGGATTTACCACGGAGCTCGTCCCGGATCGGGAGATCGTCAATGCCGGTCACTTGCTCGGTGGCACCTTCCAGTCGAACCTTGCCTTCACCGCGGCGCCGTGGGCGGGCAGATCCTCCGCCTCGGCCAGCGTCACCACATGTCCGGCGATCTCGGCCAGCGCGTCCCGGCTGTAGTCCACCACATGGATGCCGCGCAGGAACGACTGCACGGACAGCCCCGAGGAGTGGCAGGCGCAGCCGCCGGTGGGCAGCACATGGTTGGAGCCCGCCGCATAGTCGCCGAGCGACACCGGCGAGAAGGCCCCGACGAAGACCGCCCCGGCGTTGCGCACCCGGGCCGCGACGGCCGCCGCGTCCTCGGTCTGGATCTCCAGATGCTCGGCCGCGTACGCGTCCACCACGGCCAGGCCCTGCTCGAGGCCGTCGACCAGCACGATGCCGGACTGCCGCCCGGACAGCGCCGGACGGATCCGGTCCTCGACATGCTTGGTGGCCCCGAGCTGGACGTCCAGCTCCTTCTCGACCGCCGCGGCCAGCTCCTCGGAGTCGGTGACCAGCACGGAGGCGGCCAGCGGGTCGTGCTCGGCCTGGCTGATCAGGTCGGCGGCCACATGCACCGGGTCGGCGGTGGCGTCGGCGAGGATGGCGATCTCGGTCGGCCCGGCCTCGGCGTCGATGCCGATCCGGCCCTTGAGCAGCCGCTTGGCCGCGGCCACGAAGATGTTGCCCGGCCCGGTCACCATCGAGACCGGGCGGCAGTCCTCGGTGCCGTAGGCGAACATGGCGACGGCCTGGGCGCCGCCCGCCGCGTACACCTCGTCCACGCCCAGCAGCGCGCACGCCGCGAGGATCGTGGGGTGCGGCAGCCCGCCGAACTCCGCCTGCGGCGGGGAGGCGACGGCCATCGAGCCGACCCCGGCCTCCTGCGCGGGCACCACGTTCATCACCACGGAGGAGGGGTAGACCGAGCGCCCGCCCGGTACGTACAGCCCGACGCGGTCGACCGGCACCCAGCGCTCGGTGACCGTGCCGCCCGGCACCACCTGGGTGGTGTGGTCGGTGCGCCGCTGGTCGCGGTGGACCAGCCGGGCCCGCCGGACGGACTCCTCCAGGGCGGCACGCACGGCCGGGTCCAGCTCGCTCAGGGCGCGCTCCAGCGCCTGTGCGGGGACCCGCACCCGTTCTATGGCGACGCCGTCGAACCGATGGGCGTAGTCGATCAGCGCAGCGGTACCACGATGGCGCACGTCGTCGCAGATGGGCCGCACCTTCTCCAGGGCGGCCTCGACGTCGAGCTCGGCACGGGGCAGCAGGTCGCGGTCGATCCCGCCTTCCGGGAAGGCGGCACCGCGCAGATCGATACGGGAGATCACGCGATCAATTGTCTCAGACCCGCCACGACGCCCCTCCCCCCGTATCAGTCAGTGATACGGACGCCCTAAGTTGACCCTGACCGTTGGCGTTCAACCGGTTACTCAGCGGGAATGTGCTCCGTACGGGGACACGGAGAATCAGGAGGGGACACGGCTGTGACCGAGCCGCACGATGGCGACCCACCCCCGGGCCTCGACCTGACCACCGCCGAATGGGGCATGTGGCAGGCGTTCCGCAATGGCAGCACCCATGATCTGCGCACCTCGCACCCCCAGCGGAACGACCCCTCCGGCCCGTACGCCTGGGGCCCCGAGCGCAGTGTCCGCGCGCGTGTCGTGGCCCTGCTGCTGCTGGACGGGCCGCCCGCGCAGCCGGGCCGGGTCGCCGCGCTCAAGCTCAACGGGGTGCACATCACCGGCACGCTCGACCTGGCCGGCGGGAACATCGAGCCCTATGTGGAGCTGAAGAACTGCCGCTTCGAGCGGGAGGTGCTGCTCCCCGAGGCGCAGTTCACCACCCTGCGCCTGGTGGGCTGCGCCCTGCCCCGGCTGGAGGCGGCCCGGCTGCGCACCGAGGGCGATCTGCATCTGCCGCGCTGTGTGGTCGAACACGGGATCCGGCTCACCGACGCCCATATCGGCACGGATTTATTGCTCAACCAGCTCATCGTGCGCCGCGACCGCCGGGGCATGTCCATCAGCGCCGACGGGCTGACCGTCGCCCAGGACTTCCAGGCCGACATGATCGAGTCCTATGGCGAGCTGAGCCTGCGCGGGGCGCAGATCGGGGTGTCGCTCAGCCTGCGCGGCAGCCGGCTGCGCAACCCTTACGGCCGCCGCGCGCTCAACGCACCGCAGCTCACCGTGGAGCGCAGCCTCTATCTCACCGCGGGCGGGGTGAGCACCTACTCCAGCGGCTCCACCCCGCCGTACGGCACCGCCTCCACCCCCACCCGGGGCACCCGGATCCAGCGCTTCGAATGCGAGGGCGGGATCCGGCTGGACGACGGGCGGATCGGCGACGCCATCGACTTCGACCAGGCCCGCTTCATCATGGAGAACGACCAGGAGCTTTCGCTGCGCCGGGTCCAGACCCCCGAGCTGCGCTTCCTCGGGGAGCGGCCGCAGCGCGGACGGGTGATCCTCTCCGGCGCCCGGGTGGTCAACCTTGTCGACAAGTCGGTGAGCTGGCCGGGGCCGGGCGGGCTGACCATGGCCGGGTTCAGCTATGAGTGCCTGATTCCGCGCGGCCACTTCCCGCTGGCCCGGCGGCTGGAGTGGGTGGCCGCGGCGACCCCCGAGTACGCGCCCGAGCCGTACGAGATGCTGGCCAACACGATGCGGGCCAGCGGCGAGGACGCCGACGCGCGCGAGGTGCAGCTCGCCAAGCAGCGCCGCCGCCGGGAGACGCTGCCGCTCGCCGGGAAGGTCTGGGGCTATCTCCAGGACTGGACGGTGGCCTACGGGTACCGCCCGGGCCGGGCCGCGGTGTGGATGGCGGTGCTGTGGGCGGTCGGCTCGGTGTTCTTCGCCCACAACCGGCCGGAGGCGCTCAAGCCGGATGAATCCCCGCACTGGAACGCCTCGCTGTACACGCTCGATCTGCTGATCCCGGTGATCGATCTGGGCATGGACGGCTACTGGAAACCGGACGGCGCCGTCCAATGGGCGTCCATCGTCATGATCCTGCTGGGGTGGGTGCTGGCCACCGCGGTCGCCGCCGGTGCGTCCCGGCTGCTGCGGCGCCAGTGACCGGCTGCCGCGGCGCCAGGGACCTACTGCCGCGGCGCCAGGGACCTACTGCTGCGGCGCCAGTGAAAGGAAACGCGCGGGGCCATTAGGCTTACGCCCCGTGACCTCCGCGCGCCTTCCGCTCTTCCCGCTGAACACGGTGCTGTTCCCGGGGCTCGTCATGCCCCTGAACGTCTTCGAGCAGCGGTACCGCTCCCTGATGCGCGATTTGTCGGCGCTCCCCGAGGACGCGCCACGCCGGTTCGGGGTGATCGCGATCCGGGACGGCCATGAGGTCGCCCCGAGCGCGGTCGGCCTCCCGGACTCCGTCACGCGCCCGGACCCCGGCCCCACGGCCGGGTTCGGACCGGATCCCGCCAAGTCCTTCTACGCCGTGGGGTGCGTGGCGGACGCGGCCACCATCCGGGAACAGGAGGACGGCACCTTCGAGGTGCTGGCCACCGGCACCACCCGCTTCGAACTGGTCTCCGTGGACTCCTCCGGCCCCTATCTGACGGCCGAGGTCAAGGAGCTGGAGGAGGAGCAGGGCGAGGGTGCCGGGGCGCTGGCCTCGGGGGTCGTACGGGCCTTCCGCATGTACCAGAAGCGGCTCGCGGGCGCCCGTGAGCGGACCCTGGCGAACGAGCAGGACCTGCCGGGCGAACCGTCGGTGCTCTCCTACCTGGTGGCGGCCGCGGCCGTGCTCGACACGCCCGCGAAGCAGCGGCTGCTACAGGCGCCGGACACGGCGAGCCGGCTGGCCGACGAGCTGAAACTCCTTCGCGCCGAGAGCGCCGTCATCGGTAAGCTCCCGTCGCTCCCGGCCGTCGATCTGACCCGCGGTCCCACCAGCCCCAACTGACGCGGACGAACATGCCCAAGAAGACCAAGAAGACCTCGGCGGGCACCCCCGCCACCACCGCCCTCACCGCGGCGGGCACGGAATTCACCCTGCACTCCTACGAGCACGACCCGGCGGCCCCCTCCTACGGCGAGGAGGCCGCCCAGGCGCTCGGCGTCGAACCGGGCCGGGTCTTCAAAACCCTTGTCGCGAGCGTCGATGACCGCCTTACGGTCGCCATCGTGCCGGTCTCGACCACCCTCGACCTCAAGGCGCTCGCCGCGGCGGTGGGCGGCAAGCGCGCCACGATGGCGGACCCCGCGGCGGCCGAACGCACCACGGGCTATGTCCGGGGCGGAATCTCCCCCCTCGGCCAGCGCAAGCGCCTGCCCACGGCCCTGGACGAGTCGGCCACCGACTACGAGACGATCTGCGTCTCGGCGGGCCGCCGCGGGCTGGAGGTCGAGCTGGCACCGGGGGACCTGGCGTCGCTGACGGAGGCGGTACTGGCACCGATCGCCCGCGTATAGCGCTCCCAGCGCTTTTGCGGTGCCCTGGCGCCCGGCCCGTGTGGCTCGTGCGGAACACCCTGGCGCCCCAGCTTGTGGGGCTTGTGCGGAACACCCTGGCGCCCGTGGCGCCCGGCGCCCTCTCGTACCGCGTGGTGCCCGCTCATGGCACCCGACGCCCGCTCGACATCCGCTCCGGCTCGGGGCGCCCGCCCCCGTGGCCCGACGCCCGCGCGTGGCTCCGTAGCCGCCCAGGCGGCGGCCTGCGGGGGTGTCCGGCGGATCTTTCCCCTACCCGCCCCTTCCCGATACCAGGGGCTCCGCCCCTGGACCCCGGGCTCTGGGGCGGAGCCCCACCCACGCGGCGGAGCCGCGAATCAACGCTGCGGCAAGGGCCGGGAAGGGGAACAGCCCGCCCACCGCCGCCCGATACCAGAAGCCCCGTCCCCGAGACCCGAGCCCCGGGGCCTGGGGACAGGGGCCTGGGGCGGAGCCCCAGTTTCGGGAGGGGGCGGGTAGGGGAACAGCCCGCCGAACCCGGAGTCCGAGGCGGAGCCCCACCACGCGGCGGAGCCGCAAATCGATACCG
>NZ_JAHLEM010000452.1 GCF_018883605.1 Streptomyces niphimycinicus
GGGGCGGGTAGGGGAACAGCCCCCCGAACCCGGAGTCCGAGGCGGAGCCCCACCACGCGGCGGAGCCGCAAATCGATACCGCGGGAAGGGGCGGGTAGGGGAACAGCCCCCCGAACCCGGAGTCCGAGGCGGAGCCCCACCACGCGGCGGAGCCGCAAATCGATACCGCGGGAAGGGGCGGGGAGGGGAAACAGCCCGCCGCAGGCGTCATGTCCCGCCGGACAGCTCCCCTAGCGCGCTCCCGGCCTCGCCACCGACGGCAACGCAGGCTCCGGATCCCGGGGACCGAACAGCCCCGTCAGCGCCAAGTGGATCACCATCGCCGCCACCGACCACGCCAGCAGCGCACCCTTCGCGCCCAGCTTCAGCGGTCCGTCGAAGGTGACGCCCTTACCGGCCTCCTTGGCGTGGGCCACGACGTCCGAGGTGGGGCCCAGCCAGAGGCCCAGCCGCCAGGCGATCACCGAGGCGAGGACCCCGCCGATCGCCAGGCCGATGACCAGCGCGATACCGCCGTGGCGGAAGAGCAGAAAGACGATGAGGGCCGAGACGGCCCCGAAGGCGAGCCCGAGCAGCGTGAACACACCGTCCGCGCCGATCGCGTCCTCCCCTTCCGAGTTCTTCAGATAGACGGCGGTGCCGTCCGAGACCAGGGGAACCTTCGGCGCCAGCCACAGCCACAGCAGTCCCAGAAGCACCCCGGAGACCGCCACCGCGATCGCGACCAGCGACGCCTGCACCAGTTCGGCGCGCAACTCGGGCCCCGGCTCGGAGTACTCGGAGTGCTCGGAGTACTCCGAGCCCCCCGGATGCCCGGAAGGGTGCTCGGACGAGCCCTCGGAAGGGTGCTCGGGGTACCCCGAGGGATTCGGCACTGAGGAGTCCCCGGCAGACTGCCCGTGGGCCGGGGGGCGGCCCTCGGCGGGGTCCTCGTGCGGCGGAGGCGGATCATGTGGCGTCAACGGTGCGGTCACCCCGTCATCGTGCCAGGCGGACGGCGTAGTTCGGTCGGCGGGACGTTCGCTGCGGCGCGTCACCGCACGGCCGCCCGCCGATAGGCCCAGGTCGCGGCGGCGAGGGACACCACGGCCACCCCGGCGCACACCCCGAGGTCGGCACAGACCACCCACCAGTCGGGCTGCCCGTCGAAGGCCCGGGCCAGGGCCTCCACACCGTACGTCGACGGCAGCAGATCGCGTGCGTACGACACCACCTGCGGCATCCGGTCCGCGGGCAGCACCCCCAGCAGCAGCGCGGCGGACATCCCCAACTGCCCGCACAGCGTGGCGAGTTCCTGACGCGGGGCGAGCAGCCCCAGCACGGCGCCGAGTCCGGCGAGGGCGGCGCCGGAGAGCGGGATCACGGCGAGGAGGATCCACAGATGCGTCATGGGCAGTTGGAAGAGCACACTGCCCATGACCGCGGTGACGATGGTCCCGGGCACGGTGAAGGAGGCGTACGCGGCGGCCGCCCCGAGCACCACGGCCGAGGGCGGCACCGGCAGGGTCGCGTAGTGGTCGAGCCCGCCGCTGGCCCGGAGCTGACCGAAGTACTGGGCGAGCAGATTGAGCGCCACGAAGGCGACGACCAGCACGCTCGACCCGGCCACCACCGCCCGGGCCTCGCTCCCGCCGTCCACCACCCCGCGCATCAGGATCATGATCCCGATGGACTGGAAGGTGGCCACGAAGAGCAGCGGTATCCGGGCCACCCGGGCCCGTGAGAGCTGGGCGCGGTAGACCGCGGCGAGCGCGGGGAGGAGCCGCGCCCGCGCCGCCAGCGGCGCGGGGATGTCCCCGGCCTCACCGGACGCACCCGACGCACCGGACGAGGCCCCGGACGCCCCCGACGTACCGGAGGCACCGGACGAGGCACCGGGCGCACTGGGCAGCCCAGCGGAAGCACCGGACACACCAGGCGCACCAGGCACAGCAGTGGCCCCGGACACACCGGATACACCGGACACGGCGGGCATGACACTCACGTTGCGCGGCTCCTCTTCGCCTCTACGGCCTTTACGGTCACGGTCGCCGACGTGTTCACCGGCTCGCCCCGGCGGTCACGCCTTCACCAGCCCCTCCGCGCCCTCCGCACGGCCGCCCAGAGCGATGTACACATCCTCCAGGCTCGGCGTGGCAAGGGTGAAATCGTCCAGCGCGGCGAAGGCGGGGCCACCGGTCACGGTGGCGATGGCGGCGCGCGCCTCGTCCGGCGGGAGCCGGAGCGTCCAGCGCCGCCCGGAGACGCCGCCGGCGGCCCGGGCCGCCTC
>NZ_JAHLEM010000453.1 GCF_018883605.1 Streptomyces niphimycinicus
GGCCCGGCGATCAGCCCACGCGGCCGGCGCACCGCACGGCTCCCGGAGCTTCCCGAGGTCGCCGCCCGGCTGGCGGTCAGCCCGGCGACGCTGCGGCGGCGGCTGCGCGAGGAGGGCACGTCCTTCCAGGAGCTCAAGGACACCGTGCGGCGTGACGAGGCGGTCAGCAGCCTGACCGAGGGGGCCGAGCCCATCGCCGATCTGGCCGCACGGCTGGGCTTCTCCGAGGACACGGCGTTCCACCGGGCGTTCCGGCGCTGGACCGGGTCAACCCCGGGCGCGTACCGACATGAGATCTGGAGTCAGCAAATCTGAGCGCCGCGGTCAGCCACAGACATTCCGGCCGTCCTTACGGTCCTCCCACAGCGACTCGGCACCACCAGAGCGCACCCGCACCGTTGGGAGAGCCGTATGCGCATCCGCACCACCGTGCTCACCGCCCTCGCCGCACTTGCCCTGGCCTCGGCGCCGCCCGCCGCCACGGCCGTATCGGGCGCCCCGGCCGCCGCCACCGGCAGACCCGGTGACATCGTCACCTCCGCCCCCACCGCCTTCCGGACCCTGCCCGGGGTGCCGACCGCGACCAGGGCATGGCACATCACCTACCGCTCGACCACCGCCACCGGCCGCCCCGACGTCGTCTCCGGCACGGTCGTCGTCCCCGACGACGGCGAACAGGGCCCCCGGCCGCTCCTCACCTGGGGCATCGGCGCCGTCGGCCTCTCCGACGACTGCGCGGTCTCCGGCCGGTTCCCGCAGGGCACCTCGATCGAGGCCCAGCTCGTCGACCTCGCGCTGCGCCGCGGCTGGGCCGTCGCCGTCACCGACTACGAGGGCCTGGGCACCCCGGGCGACCACACCTATACGGCCGGCCGGTCCGAGGGCCATGCCGTTCTGGACGCTGCGCGCGCCGCCCAGCGCCTTCCGGATGCCGGGCTCTCACCGGACGCTCCCGTCGGCATCATGGGCTACTCCCAGGGCGGCCAGGCGGCCGGCTGGGCCGCCGAACTGCACGCCTTGTACGCCCCCGAGCTGCGGCTGAAGGGAACGGTCGCCGGAGGGGTGCCCGCCGATCTCCCCACGACGCTCGCCTACAACGACGGCGGAGCCGGCCCCGGGCTCGCCCTTATGGCGCTCACCGGACAGGACGCGGCCTTCCCCGCGCTGCGGCTCGACTCGTACCTGAACGACCGGGGCCGCGGCTATGTGGACACCATGAAGCGCAACTGCGTGGCCCTCAGCACCATCGCCGGGCTCTTCCAGCGCATGTCCGAGGTGACCGTAAGGGACCCACTCGCCAGTCCGGCCTGGCAACTCGCGCTGCGGTCCTCGTACTTGGGCACCCGCTCCCCGGACCACCCCGTCTACCTCTACCAGGGCCTGGTGGACGAGCTGATCCCGTACCGGGTCGGCGAGGCGCTGCGCGCCCGCTGGTGCGCCCGGGGCGTACCGGTGGAGTGGCAGGACTATCCGCTCGACCATGTCGCCACGGCGCTGACCGGGATTCCGGCGGCCCTGGACTGGATGGCGGCGCGGCTGGCGGACGAGCCGGCGCGGGGCAACTGCACCGCCTGAGGCCCACCTTGACGCCCGCCTGAGGCCCGCCCGAGGCCCCGCCGAACCGCGCCTCAGCCAGATCCACGCATCAGCCCACCCGAGCCCCAGCCCGCCCGAGCGGGTCGGCCGACCCACCCCTCACCCGACCCGCTCGGGCGACCATCCCGTCCCCTGGAGCAGGTTCCCCAGCCCGGCCCAGGCGAAGTTCATCAGGGTGGCCGCGGCCTCCTTGGCCGAGTGCCCGCCCGCTTTTGCGTCCCCCGCCCAGTCCGCGAGCGACTCGGCCGCGCCCACCAGCGCGTACGCGAGCCCGGACACCTCGGTGCCCGCGAGGGTCCGGGCGCGCGCGGTGCCGCGGGCGTGCTCCCGCGCCGCCGCCCCGATCAACTGCGTCACGAACTCCACGATCTCCGCCCGCATCGCGGCCACTTCGCGCGCGTAGGGCTGCCCATGCGTACGGGCCTGCACATGCAACAGCGTCCAGCCGTCGGGATGTTCGGCCGCATGGGCGAAGAAACCGCTCAGCCCGCTCCACAACTGCCGGTCGGCGGGCGCGTCCCGCTCCACGGCGGCGCGCACGGCGGTCACCAGCGCCGCGGCCTCCCGCCGTATGCACGCCGTGAACAGCTCTTCCTTGGAATGGAGATAGAGATAGACCAGCGGCTTGGAAACCCCGGCCAGCTCGGCGATGTCGTCCATCGAGGCGTTCTGATAGCCGCTGCGCGCGAAGGCCCGCACCCCCGCGTCCAGCATCTGCTGCTCCCGCACCGCCCGTGGTACGCGCTTGCTCCCCGTCGCCCCGCCCACGCAGGCCGCCCCCTTCGATCGTGCCCCCGCACACACATCGGGTTAAGCCTACGTGGGACCACTGTCGGCGCTCTTGCCACGGCCGCCCGCCGACATCAAAGTTTCAACTGACCACGCACCGTGCCCCGTTCAGCTCCGTACGCAGCGCCGCGAAGGGGAACGAACGATGCCGAACCGCCGCAGAGCCGTCGCCGCGCTCACCGCGCTGGCCGCCGCACCGCTCCTGACGACCACCGCCCAAGCCCGTTCCCCGGAGCCCGGCGACTCGAAGGCCCCGAAGGCCCGCCCCGCGGAAGCCCTTGCCGCACACCGGACGCCCGCCCGCGCCCGCCTCATCGCCGCGGACCGCGTCAGCGAGCGCGTCCTCGACCTGACGATCGACTCCCCCGCCCTGGGCCGTGCGGGCCATGCCCGCGTCCTCCTCCCCACCGGCTACGACCGCCGCCCCCACCACCGCCGGCCCGTCCTCTACCTGCTCCACGGCTGCTGCGACCCGGGCCCCGGCTGGGAGGCGTGGACCCGCAACACCGATGTCGAGGCCATCACCGCG
The DNA here is from genome assembly GCF_018883605.1 of Streptomyces niphimycinicus. Lineage (GTDB taxonomy): Bacteria > Actinomycetota > Actinomycetes > Streptomycetales > Streptomycetaceae > Streptomyces > Streptomyces niphimycinicus. The sequence goes on from NZ_JAHLEM010000453.1 coordinate 2,915, forward strand.
GCCACCCCGGCCCTGATCGTCTCCCCCGAGGGCGGCCCCGCCGGCTTCTACTCCAACTGGTGGAACGGCGGCCACTACGGCCCGCCCGCCTGGGAGACCTTCCACCTGGCCGAGCTGCGCCCCCTCCTGGAGCGCGCCCTAAGGGCCAACGGCCGCCGTGCGATCGCCGGTCTGTCCATGGGCGGCTTCGGCGCCCTGTCCTACGCCGCACGCCACCCCCGCCTGTTCCGCGCGGCGGCGTCCTTCAGCGGTGTCATCCACACCACCCTGGACCCCGCCGGTATCCGAGGCATCCTTACGGGCCAGGGCGCCGACCCGGCGGCCCTGTGGGGAGACCCCGCCGCCCAGTCCGCGCTCTGGGACGCCCACAACCCGTACGCCCTCATCCCCCGGCTCCCCCGCGGCTACCCGCTCTACGTCGCCTGCGGCAATGGCACCCCCGGCCCCCTCGACCCGCCGGGCCGCCCCGAGGACACCCTGGAGCGTGGTCTCGACGAGATGGCCCAGCGCTATGTGCGCCGCGCCCGCACCCACGGCCTGGCCGTCACCGCCCACTTCTACGGCCCCGGCACCCACACCTGGCCCTACTGGGAGCGCGAGCTCACCCGCGCCCTGCCCCTGCTCACCGCCCCGCTTGCCTGACACCTGGGTTTGCTACGGTCGGGAAGAACCCGACGAGACGCGCCGTACCGGGCCCCGCAAAGACGACGCACCCCGTATCGAGAGACTCCACGGAGGTGCCGTCATGGCATGGGTCCTGCTGCTCATCGCCGGACTGTTCGAAATCTGCTGGTCGATCGGCATGAAGCTGAGCGACGGCTTCACCCGGCTGTGGCCCAGCGTGTTCACCGTCGCCGGTCTGATCGTGAGCATGGGGCTGCTGAGCGTGGCGGTGAAGAGCCTGCCCATCGGCACGGCCTACGGCGTCTGGGTCGGCATCGGCGCGGTCGGCACCGCACTGCTGGGCATGATCCTCTTCCATGAACCGGTCACCCCGGCCCGGATCTTCTTCCTGCTCCTGCTGGTGGTGGCCATCGTCGGCCTGGAGGCCACGGCGGGCGAGTGAAACAAACGCGGTGCCCCCGGACCTCGCTGAGGTCCGGGGGCACCGTTTGTCGCCGGTCAGGGGTTACGCGGCGGCGAGCTGACGCTCCGGCTCGTCGTACTCGTCCAGCGGCGAGGCGCTGGCGTGGGCGTACGCCTCGTGGTCGAGGATCTTCTCGCGGGCCGAGACGATCACCGGGATCAGCGACTGACCGGCCACGTTCGTGGCGGTCCGCATCATGTCCAGCACCGGGTCGATGGCCATCAGCAGGCCGACGCCCTCCAGGGGCAGGCCCAGGGTGGAGAGGGTCAGGGTCAGCATGACCGTGGCGCCGGTGAGGCCGGCGGTGGCGGCGGAGCCGATGACCGAGACGAAGGCGATCAGGAGGTAGTCGCCGATGCCCAGGTGGACGTCGAAGATCTGGGCGATGAAGATCGCGGCGATCGCCGGGTAGATCGAGGCGCAGCCGTCCATCTTCGTCGTCGAGCCGAAGGGCACCGCGAAGGAGGCGTACTCCTTGGGGACGCCCAGCCGCTCGGTGACCTTCTGGGTCAGCGGCATGGTGCCGACCGAGGAGCGGGAGACGAAGGCGAGCTGGATGGCGGGCCAGGCGCCCTTGAAGAAGCTCAGGGGGTTGACCTTGGCGACCGTCGCGAGCAGCAGCGGGTAGACGCCGAACATCACCAGTGCGCAGCCGATGTAGATGTCGGCGGTGAAGGTCGCGTACTTGCCGATCAGGTTCCAGCCGTAGTCGGCGATGGCGGTGCCGATGAGGCCGAGGGTGCCCAGCGGGGCGAGGCGGATGACCCACCACAGGGCCTTCTGGAGCAGTTCCAGCACCGACTGGCTGAGGGTGAGGATCGGCTGGGCCTTCTCGCCGAGCTGGAGGGCCGCGACGCCCGCGACGGCGGCGATGAAGACGATCTGGAGGACGTTCAGCTCGGTGAACGGGGTGATGACGTCGGTCGGCACGATCCCGGTGAGGAAGTCCAGCCAGGAGCCCGCGTGGTCGGGCTTGGCGCCGTCCTTGGGGGTCAGATCGGTGCCGGCGCCCGGGTTGGTGATCAGGCCGATCGCGAGGCCGATGGCGACGGCTATGAGCGAGGTGGCCATGAACCACAGCAGGGTGCGGGTCGCCAGCCGGGCGGCGTTGTTGACGTTCCGCAGGTTGGTGATCGAGATCAGGATCGCGAAGAACACCAGCGGGGCGACGGCCAGCTTCAGCAACTGGACGAAGATCGAGCCGATCTTGTCGAGCGTGGTGACCAGCCAGCCGACATCACCGCTGCGGGCGATCCAGCCCAGCACCACACCGAGGACGAGGCCCAGCAGGATCTGCGCCCAGAAGGGCACCTTGGGCAGGCGGAAGGAGGACGACCCCTGGGGGGACGCCTTGAGGGCGGACGACAACGGACACACTCCGGTGGAGGTAAGAGGGCGGGAGAAAGCCAGGAGTCCGTACGGGATCTCCGGCCGCTGTGCGTGAGGTCGATCAGCGGCGACGACAGGCCGCGGACAGGCAGCGGCAAAGATCGATGTGCAGGCGCGCCACGAGCGGAACGCTCGCGAAGATGAGGGGCGCGGCTGCTGTCTTCATGAC
>NZ_JAHLEM010000454.1 GCF_018883605.1 Streptomyces niphimycinicus
CTCCGGCCGCTGTGCGTGAGGTCGATCAGCGGCGACGACAGGCCGCGGACAGGCAGCGGCAAAGATCGATGTGCAGGCGCGCCACGAGCGGAACGCTCGCGAAGATGAGGGGCGCGGCTGCTGTCTTCATGACAAGTACATTAACACCGCTGCTTTGGGGCACTCAAAGGAAATCTTTGACTTCCGGCGGCTTCCGAGGGCTTCTGACGGCTTCTGAGGGGCCGGAAGACGTCAACGCCCCCTGTGCCAACGGAAGCTGGCGCAGGGGGCGTCGGTGGAGTGTGCGGGGTGGTGTGAGGAGGGTTACAGCCCGGCGCGGGTCAGACGCCGCGGGTCAGACGCCGTCCTCCTGGCTCTGGTTCGCCGCCAGCCGCTCCTTGGCGCGGTCCACCTTCTCGGCGACCTGGATGGCCACGGCGTCCCGCTGCCTGCGCAGCATCACCCAGCTCAGCGGCGCGGAGACGACCAGCGCGAGCAGCGCCACCCAGAAGAGGTTGGAGCTGCCGAGGCCGGAGGGCAGCACCCGGACGTAGACCAGGCCCCAGATGGCCAGGAACGATCCGACGAAGATTCCCAGGCGCATGAGGGTGTAGCGGAACATGGCACTCGGCGTGAAGGACACGACTCGTCCTCTCTCCTGGGAGTTCTGCTGGGCGTTCGGCCGGAGCGGATGCGGGAAGAAGCTGTCCTCCCAGTGAACCACGGCCGGTTTCCGATCAATTCAGCGGCAGCCACATGGTGACGTCGTCCCGGAAGTCGTCGTCGGCGACCCTGATCGCGCCGGGCGCCCGGCCGACCTCCTTGTAGCCGCACGCCTCGTAGAAGCGGTCCGCGCCGGTGCCGCCGCGGCAGGTGAGCCGTATCCCGCGGATGCCGTCCATATCGCGCGCGGCGTCCTCGGCGGCGGCCATAAGGGCGCGGCCGTGCCCCTTGCCCTGGTGGGAGGGGTGCACCATCACGGTGTAGAGCCAGCACCAGTGGCGCATCAGCCGGTGGGTGTTGAAGGTGAAGAAGGCGGTGGCGGCCACGGCGCCGTCCTCGTCGCGGCCGATCAGCAGGCGGGTCCGGCCCTCCGTCATCGCCGCGAGGTGCTTGAGCAGATCGGGGCGTATGTCGTCCTTGGCCACGGGCGGTACGAAGCCGACGGCGCCGCCCGCGTTCGAGACGTCGGCCCACAGGGCGCAGACGGAGTCGAGCAGCTCGGGGGTGGCCTCGGGATCGAGTTCAAAACGCAGGGGCATGCGGCCGACGATACCCACCGGCACTGTCAGCGCCCCGCGCCCCGGGCCCCCTACCCGCGACGGCGACCGGGCCCCGGAGGGTCACGCCACGGTCCCGGGCCCGCTCGGCCGAGTGCCTCCGCCGCGATCCGCAGATCCGCCACCAGCCCCTCGTACGCCGCCTTACGGTCATCGGCCCGCAGCACCGCGGAGGGGTGGATCGTGGGGACGATCAGGGCGCCGCGTGCCGGTCCCGACGCGTCGCCCGCCAGCCGCGTCCCGCGCTCCTTGGTCACCCGGAACGACGAGCCGAGCAGCGCCTTCCCGGCCGTGGCGCCGAGCGCCACGATCACCTCGGGCCCGATCAGCTCCACCTCGGCCGCCAGCCAGGGCCCGCAGGCGGCCAGCTCGCGCAGACTGGGCGGCTTGTGGATGCGCCGCTTGCCGCGCTCGGGGAGGTGGGTGAACTTGAAGTGCTTGACGGCGTTGGTGATGTACGTCTCGCCGGGGTCGATCCCGGCCTCCGCCAGGGCCCGGTCGAGGACCTTGCCCGCGGGGCCCACGAAGGGCTTGCCCTGCCGGTCCTCCTGATCGCCCGGCTGCTCGCCGACGAGCATGGCCCGGGCACCCGGGTCGCCGGCGCCGAAGACCGTCTGGGTGGTGTCGCGGTGCAGCGGGCAGCCGCGGCATCCGGCCGCCGCCTCCCGGAGCGCGCCCAGGTCGGCGCCGTCCGGGACGAAGGGGGCGGCGGTGTACGCGTCCTCGGGGCTGTTCGTACCGGCCATGGCCCCCGGGTGCCCCGCTCGGCGGCCGTCAGACAGCGGCCGCCGGGCGGTGGGCGGGACGGGTCACACCCGCATCGGCTGGGGGGACTCGCGGCGGTCCGCGTCCGGGCCCTCGAACTCGCGGATGATCTCGTAGCGGGTGTTCCGCTCCACCGGCCGGAAACCGGCGTCGCGGATCAGCTCGAGCAGGTCGTCACGGGTGAGCTTGTTGGGCGTCCCGTAGGAGTCGGCGTCGTGAGTGATCTTGTACTCGACGACCGAGCCGTCCATGTCGTCCGCGCCGTGGTTGAGCGCGAGCTGCGCGGTCTGCACGCCGTGCATCACCCAGAAGACCTTGACATGCGGCACGTTGTCGAACAGCAGCCGCGAGACCGCGAAGGTCTTCAGCGCCTCGGCGCCGGTCGCCATGGTGGTGCGGGCCTGAAGCCGGTTGCGGATCTTGCCGTCCTTCATGTCCACGAAGTCGTGCTGGTAGCGCAGCGGGATGAAGACCTGGAAGCCGCCGGTCTCGTCCTGGAGCTCACGCAGGCGCAGCACGTGGTCCACCCGGTGGCGGGGCTCCTCGATATGCCCGTAGAGCATCGTGCAGGGGGTCTTGAGCCCCTTCTCGTGCGCGAGCCGGTGGATCCGCGACCAGTCCTCCCAGTGGGTTTCGTGGTCGACGATGTGCTGCCGGATCTCCCAGTCGAAGATCTCGGCGCCGCCGCCGGTGAGCGACTCCAGTCCGGCGTCGATCAGCTCGTCGAGGATCTCCGAGGCGGGCATGCCGGAGATCTTCTCGAAGTGGTGGATCTCGGTGGCGGTGAACGCCTTGAGCGAGACCTGCGGCAGGGCCTCCTTGAGCGCCTTGAGCGACCGCGGGTAGTAGCGCCAGGGAAGGGTGGGGTGCAGGCCGTTGACGATGTGGAGCTCGGTGAGGTTCTCGTTCTCCATCGCCTTGGCGAGGCGGACGGCCTCCTCGATGCGCATCGTGTAGGCGTCCTTCTCGCCGGGCTTGCGCTGGAAGGAGCAGTACGCACAGGACGCGGTGCACACGTTCGTCATGTTGAGGTGGCGGTTGACGTTGAAGTGCACCACGTCGCCGTTCTTACGGGTGCGCACCTCATGGGCGAGACCGCCCAGCCAGGCCAGGTCGTCGGACTCGTAGAGGGCGATGCCGTCCTCACGCGAGAGCCGCTCGCCCGCGCGGACCTTCTCTTCCAACTCCCGCTTGAAACCCGCGTCGTGTGTGGTCCCCGTCACCCCGGGTCGCCTCCCAATACGTCTGCTGATGTCAGCCTTGGCCGAGACTACGCCTCGATGTCCTCGGGAAGCTCGCCGACCCGGTTCTCCCACTTGGTGGAGAGCACGATCGTGGTGCGGGTGCGGGAGACGCCCTTGGTGCCGGAGAGCCGGCGGATGGTCCGCTCCAGGCCGTCCACGTCGGAGGCGCGCACCTTGAGCATGTAGGAGTCGTCGCCCGCGATGAACCAGCAGTCCTCGATCTCGGCGAGCTCGCGCATCCGGTGGGCCACCTCCTCATGGTCGGTGGCGTCCGAGAGCTGGATGCCGATCAGGGCGGTGACGCCGAGCCCGAGGGAGGCGGCGTCGACGGTCGCGCGATAACCGGTGATCACCCCGGCGGCCTCCAGGCGGTTGATCCGGTCCGTGACGCTGGGCCCGGAGAGGCCGACCAGCCTGCCGAGCTCCGCGTACGAGGCCCGGCCGTTCTCCCGCAGGGCCTGGATGAGCTGCCTGTCCACCGCGTCCATAAGCACGTACGCCTTCCATTATTCAGGGATTGAGCGAGATTACATGTAGAATCTAAGGCATCAGGGCCACAAGCCCTGTAAATCTTTTAGGCGATACACCTGTCCTCAGGAGATGAGACTCACCGTGTACACGATCGAGGGTCTTGAGGCCCGCATGCTCGAGCTGCGGGACCTGGCCAACCGCTCGCGTGCAGCCCATGCCACCGACCGGCCCGTCTCCCGCGCGGCCCGCCGCGCGGCCGTCGTCGCGGCCCGCGCCGCGCGCACCAGGAGGCGCTGGACCCGCTAGGGCCCGCGCCCCCAGGGCCCGCGCCCCCAGGGCCCGCGCCCCTAGGCCACTCCCCGGTCCCGGTCCCCACCGAGCTCCCCCTCCCACCGGCGGTACAGCTTGTGCGGCACCCCCGCCGCGTCCAGCACCCGCCCCGCGACGAAGTCCACCAGATCCTGGATATGCGTCGCCCCCGCGTAGAACGCCGGCGAGGCGGGCAGCACCACCGCGCCCGCCTCGTCCAGCGAGACCAGGGCCTTGAGGGTCTGCCCGCTCAGCGGCGTCTCGCGCACCGCCACCACGAGCTTGCGCCGTTCCTTGAGCGTGACGCTCGCGGCCCGCTGGAGCAGATCCTTCGACAGTCCGAGCGCCACCCCGGCCACACACGCGGTGCTCGCCGGGACGATCAGCATCCCCTTGGTCGGGTACGAGCCGGAGGACGGCCCGGCCGCCAGGTCCCCGGCCGCCCAGTGGGCCACGTCCGCGACCTCGGCGGGCACCTCGAAGGCGTCCGGCCTGCCGTCCGCGCCCCGCGCCAGCCAGCGGCGCAGATCCTCGCGCCAGTGGGCGTCCCGGAAGCCGATCCCCGTCTCGTCCAGCAGCGTCAGCCGTGACGCCCTGCTGACCACGAGGTCGACGGCCTCCCCCGCCGCCAGCAGCGCGCGCAGCACCGAGGCGGCGTACGGCGTCCCGGACGCGCCGGACACGCCGACCACCCAGGGACGGCGCCGGCTCACTTCTTCGTGCGGCCCGTACGGCTCGTGCGGTCCGTAAGGCTCGTGCGGCGTCTCCACGTCACCGAGCCTATCCGGCGGGTCTCACAGGCCGAGGCCCCGCACCATGAGGTCCAGGAGCGCGCAGGCGAACAGGGCGATCCCGATGAAGCCGTTGACCGTGAAGAAGGCGCGGTTCAGCCGGGACAGATCGCCGGGCCGCACGATGGTGTGCTCGTATCCGAACGCCACCGCGACGATCACCAGCCCCACCCAGAAGAACGCCCCGGCGTCCGTGGCCAGGGCGTACCAGACCAGCAGGACCGTGGTGACCACATGGCAGACCCGCGCCCCGTACAGGGCGCCCGCGATGCCGAAGCGGGCCGGTACCGACCGCACCCCGTGCGCCCGGTCGGCGGCCACGTCCTGGCAGGCGTAGATCAGGTCGAAGCCGCCGATCCAGATGCCGATCGCGAGCCCGAGGATCACCGCGTCCCACGACCACTCGCCGGTGACCCCGATCCAGGCACCCACCGGGCCGATGGCCTGGGCCAGCCCCAGGATGGCGTGCGGATAGTCGGTGAACCGCTTGCCGTACGGATAGACCACCATCGGCACCACCGCGAACGGCGCCAGCGCCAGGCAGAGCGGGCCCAGCAGCGCCGCCGCGCCCAGGAAGACGGCGAGCGCGATGAGCGCGCCGGTCCAGGCGGTGCGCACCGATACGGCGCCGGTGACCAGCTCACGGCCGGCGGTGCGCGGATTACGCGCGTCGATCTCGCGGTCGATGATCCGGTTGCAGGCCATCGCGAAGGTGCGCAGGCCCACCATGGCGACCGTGATCAGCAGCAACCGCGTCCAGTGGACGGTGCCGTCCCACCTCTGCATCGCGGTCAGCGCGGCGGTGTAGGCGAAGGGCAGCGCGAAGACCGAGTGCTCGATCATCACCAGCCGCAGAAAGGCGCGGACCCGGCCGGGCGGCGCCGGTTCCGGGCCGAAGAGATCAGAGGTTGCGGAATCGGCGGTCACAGCCCGTACTCCTTCCATCGCTTTGTCACCCGATCGGCGATCTCCGGGTCGGACACGACCATGTGCGGCCATCCGCCGTCGCGCGTATAGCCCTCCTCGGGCCATTTCGCGGTGGCGTCGATGCCCGCCTTGCCGCCCCAGAACTGCTGGTACGAGGCGTGGTCGAGGTGGTCGACGGGGCCATCGACCACGGTCAGATCGCGGCCGTAGTCGGTGTTCCCCAGGGCGCGCCAGGAGACCTCGTGCAGATCGTGTACATCGCAGTCGGCGTCGACCACGACGATCAGCTTGGTGAGCGACATCATGTGGGCACCCCAGATGGCGTGCATCACCTTCTGCGCGTGCTTGGGGTACTTCTTGTCGATCGAGACGATCGCGCAGTTGTGGAATCCGCCGGACTCGGGGAGGTGGTAGTCCACGATGTCAGGGATGATGATCTTGAGCAGCGGGAGGAAGAACCGCTCGGTCGCCCGCCCCAGCGGTCCGTCCTCGGTCGGCGGACGGCCCACCACGATCGACTGGAGCAGCGGGCGCCGCCGCATCGTCACACAGTCGATGGTCAGGGCCGGGAACGGCTCCTGGGGCGTGTAGAAGCCCGTATGGTCGCCGAACGGGCCCTCCGGCAGCATCTTCCCGGGCTCCAGCCACCCCTCGATGACGACCTCGGCCGCCGCCGGGACCTGGAGCGGCACCGTCTTGCAGTCGACCATCTCGACCCGCCGGCCCTGGACGAACCCCGCGAAGAGGTACTCGTCGATGTCGCCGGGCAGCGGCGCGGTCGAGGCGTAGGTCACGGCGGGCGGCGCGCCGAAGGCGATCGCCACCGGGAGCTTCTCCCCGCGCCGGGCGGCCACTTGGTAGTGGTTGCGGCTGTCCTTGTGGATCTGCCAGTGCATGCCGATGGTGCGGCGGTCATGGCGCTGGAGGCGGTAGAGGCCGAGGTTGCGCACCCCGGTCTCCGGGTGCTTGGTGTGGGTGAGGCCGAGGTTGAAGAACGAGCCGCCGTCCTCGGGCCAGGTGAACAGCGCCGGAAGCTGATCCAGATCGACGTCCTCGCCGGTGCGGACCACCTCCTGGACGGGCGCCTCCTTCACCTTCTTCGGCGGCACATGGGCCATCGAGCCCAGCTTCCCGAACGCCTCGCGCATACCGCCGAATCCCTGCGGCAGCTCGGGTTTGACCAGCCCGCCGATCTTCTCGCTGATCTCGTCGTAGGAGCGCAGTCCGAGGGCCTTGAGGAGGCGGCGGTCGGTGCCGAAGACATTCATGGCCAGCGGCATCGCCGAGCCCTTGACGTTCTCGAAGAGCAGCGCGGGGCCGCCCGCCTTGTTGACCCGGTCGACGATCTCCCCGACCTCCAGGTACGGATCGACTTCGGCCTTGACCCTCTTGAGGTCGCCTTCCTTGTCGAGCGCCCGCAGAAAGGAACGAAGATCGTCATAAGCCATGCGTCCCAGTATCCGGTACGCACTACCCTGGTCCCGTAACTGGGGGCCCGAGCCACCGCCCCGAACACCACACGCAGGGGGAATCGCCTCATGCTACGGGTGCTGATGATCCTGGTGCCGCTGGCACTGAGCATCTACGCGTTCATCGACTGCATCACCACCGACGAACAGGACATCCGCTATATCCCCAAGCCCATCTGGGCGATCCTCGTTCTGCTGTTCCCCGTCGTGGGCTCCATCTCCTGGCTGATCGCGGGCCGTAAGCGCGCCGTCGCCGGAGGCGGCGGCCGGGGCGCTGCCCGGAGCGCGGGCGGCGGGGGCGGATGGGTCGCGCCGGACGACAATCCCGAGTTCCTCAAGTCCCTGAACGACACGAGCCGTAAGGACGACGGGAACACCGCACCGGCCGGCACACCGGGCGGCCAGGAGAGCGACGAGGAGCGCCTGAAGGACTGGGAGGCCGACCTCCGCCGCCGCGAGGAGGAGCTGCGCCGCAAGGGCGAGGGGCCCGGCTCCGGTTCCGGCTCCGGTCCCGAGGACTCGCCGCCGCCGGCCGCGTCCTGAGGAGGGGTCGGACGGCCTGACGCGGCGGCCGGAGCTGCCCGCACGTACAACGGCCGGTGCCCGTGACCTGGGTCACGGGCACCGGCCGTTGTGGTGTTCCGGTGTCAGACCCCGGCGTAGGAGTGCTTGCCGGTGATGAAGATGTTGACGCCGTAGTAGTTGAACAGGTAGCAGCCGAAGGCGATCAGCGCGAGGTAGGCGGCCTTGCGGCCCTTCCAGCCGGCGGTGGCGCGGGCGTGCAGGTAACAGGCGTAGGCGACCCAGGTGATGAAGGACCAGACCTCCTTGGGGTCCCAGCCCCAGTAGCGGCCCCAGGCCGCCTCGGCCCAGATCGCGCCCGCGATGATCGTGAAGGTCCACAGCGGGAAGATCGTGGCGTTGATGCGGTACGCGAACTTGTCCAGCGACGCCGCCGAGGGCACCCGCTCCAGAACGGACTTGACGAACCGGCCGTACTGCTTGCCCTCCGGGTTCTCGAGCTGGGCCTCGTAGCGGTCGCGGAAGAGGTACAGCAGCGTGGAGACGGCCCCGATGTAGAGCGAGGCGCCGGAGACGATGGCGCAGCTCACGTGGATCCACAGCCAGTACGAGTGCAGGGCCGGAACCAATTGGTCGCTGTCGGTGTACAAGACAGAGACGGCGAGACCGAGGTCGAGGAGGACCGTGGTGACGAGGGGCAGCCCGATCCAGCGCACATTCTTCTTCAGCGCCAGCAGCACCAGGTATGTGGCGACCGCGACCATGGCGAAGGTCGTGGAGAACTCGTACATGTTGCCCCACGGCGCCCGCTGCACCGACAGCGCGCGGAAGAGGACACCCACGGCATGAAAGAGGAAGGCCAGTACGGTCAGGCCGACCGCGATCCGGCCGTACACATCGCCCTGTTCGGTGCCGCCCGCCGCGCCCGGCCCGTCCGGGACATCGCGGCTGCCCGCCGCGGAGCGGGTGACGATCTTCGGCCGCTCCAGTACGGCGGTGCCGCCGCTCTGGCCGCCGACCTGCACGGTCACCTTGGCGCGCTGGGCGGCCGCGGCGTCGGCGGTGATCGCGGCGGCGGTGCGGCCGACGGCGCTGCGGCTGCCGAACACCCACTCGGCGATATGCGCGAGGAAGGCGAGCGTGTAGACCGCCATCGCCGAGTAGATCAGCACGTTGCTGTAATGAGCCAGGTTCTCGTTGACTTCGGCGGCGAGGTTCACGCGCGCGCTCCTTCGGCAGGATCTGCGGGATCTGCGGTGTCGGATGCGGATTCCGAGGCGGAGTCCTTGGTGGATTCCTCGGAGGAGTCCTTGCTCGGGTCCTTGGCGGAGCCCTTGCTCGGGTCCTTGGCGGAGCCCTTACCGGCGTCCTTGGTGGAGTCCTTACCGGGCTCCTCGGGGGAGTCCCGGCCGGGCTCCGGATCGGGTTCCGCTTCCGGGGCCGGAGGTGCGTCCGTCTGGAGACGGACGGCCAGATCGGCGAGTTCTTCGGGGAGCTTGGCGTACTCACTGCGGCCGAGCCCCGCCATCTCGACCACGGTGGTGCCGTCGTCGCCCCGCACCGCGCGCACCCACACCCGGCGGCGCTGGATGAACAGGGAGCCGGCCAGGCCCACCAGGGCGGCTACGGCGCCGATGAGGGCGCCCTGGTCACCCGGCTTGTGCGAGATCTGGAAGCTGGCCCATTCCTTGACGCCGTCGAACGACAGCGTTCCGCCGCCGCCCGGCAGCTTCATGGTGTCGCCGACCTTGAGCGCCCGGGCGAACTTGGTCTTGCCGTCGGGCTCCATGAACTGCTTCATCCGCGACTTGTCCAACTGGTACACGCTCTGCGGAGGGCCACCGTCCACGCCGAGGCTGCCGTGGTAGGCGGTCAGGACCAGCGTCGGGTTGTCCAGCGCCGGGAAGACGGAGAACATGCCCTGGCTGCGCACCCAGGTCGGCAGGAACTGCCCCTGGAAGCCGATCTGGTCCTTCTTGCCGTTCTTGTCCCGGTAGTCCGGGACCTTGATGACCATGCTCTCGGTGAGGTTGGCCCCGTCGATCGGCAGCCCGACCACCGGGCCCTGGTGCACCACATTGCCCTTGCCGTCCCGGATGGTGACGACCGGCGAGTAGCCGTGGTTCAGGAGGAAGACCTTGTAGCCCGAGATCTCCAGCGGCTCGTTCACCTTGATGGACGTCTTGCGGGGGGCACCGTCCGCGCCGTCCCAGTAGGACACATCGGCGCGGAAGGTGCGCGGGGTGCGCATCTGCGGACCGCTGCGTTCATAGGTCGCGGTGAAGCGGTCGAGCTGGAAGCCGAAGGGGGGGAGATCGTCGCTGTTGAACAACTGCCCCGTCTTGATGTCGTCGTACTGGGTGATGCTGTTGGAGAAGCCGCCGCCCTCGGTGATCAGGCTGCTGCCCTCGGTCTTCCACAACTGCCCGGCGGCGAAGGAGACCAGCAGCACGATCAGCGCGATATGGAAGAGCAGATTGCCCACCTCGCGCAGATAGCCCTTCTCCGCGGCCACCGCGTCACCCGAGCCGTGGATGCGGAAGCGGCGCCGCTTCATGATCTTCCGAGCGGCCTCGAGCACCTGCTCCGGCTCGGCCTCACTGCGCCAGGTGGTGTACGCGGGAAGCCGGGTCAGCCGGCGGGGCGCGGCCGGCGGGCGGCCGCGCAACTGGCCGATGAACTGCCAGGTGCGCGGCACGATGCAGCCGATGAGGGAGATGAACAGCAGGAGGTAGATCGCCGAGAACCACACCGAGCTGTAGACGTGGAAGAGCTGGAGCTTCTCGTAGATCGGCGTGAGCGTCGGGTGCCGCTCCTGGAAGTCCTGCACCTTGAGCTGGTCGATGCTGGTCTGCGGGATCAGCGAGCCGGGGATCGTGCCGAGGGAGAGCAGCAGGAGCAGCAGCAGCGCCACCCGCATCGAGGTGAGCTGCCGCCAGAACCACCGGGCCCAGCCGAGCGGCCCCAGCGAGGGGACGTTGATCTCCTCGGCCGGGGCGGTGGAGAGCTGCGACTCCGCGGCGCCGAGCTCGCGCTCCTCGGCGGTCGCGCCGCCCTCGGGCGGCGCCTCCCGGCCGGCCGCGGTGTCGGTATCGGTGGTGGACATCAGTCAGATCCCAACGTTGAAGCCCTGAGCCCAGGTCTGCATGGAGCCCATCATGGTGTCCCAGACACCTGTGAGCAGCAGCACCCCCAGGACGACGAGCATGCCGCCCCCGGCCCGCATCACCCAGACGTAGTGCCGCTTGACCCAGCCGAAGGCACCCAGGGCCCGGCGGTAGGCCACGGCGACCACCACGAACGGCAGCCCGAGCCCCACGCAGTACGCGGCGGTGAGCAGGGCCCCGCGCCCCGCGCTCGCCTCATTGAACGCCAGGGCGTTGACGGCGGTGAGCGTCGGCCCCAGGCACGGCGTCCAGCCGACGCCGAACAGGGCGCCCAGCACCGGCGCCCCCGCGAGCCCCAGCGTGGGCTTGATGTGAAAGCGGAACTCCCGCTGTCCGAAGCCCCCCAGCACTCCCATGAAGGCGAGGCCCATCACGATCGTGACGACCCCGAGGATCTTGGAGATGGTCTCCTTGTGCTCCTGGAGCGTCCAGCCGAAGTTGCCGAAGAGCGCGCCCCCGGAGACGAAGACCGCGGTGAAGCCGAGCACGAAGAGCGAGGCGCCCGCGACCATCCGGCCGCGCTTGGCCTCGGCCAGATCCGTCCCCGTGACCCCGGTGACATACGACATATAGCCGGGCACCAGCGGCAGTACACAGGGGGAGAAGAAGGAGACCAGCCCGCCGAGCAGGGCGACCGGAAGCGCCAGCAGCAGCGCCCCGCTCAGGACGGTCTCGTTGGGATCGGTGGCGGCGGCCAGCATGTTCACGAAAGGTCACTTCTCCGCGATCAGCGGGGTGACCATCGAGCGCAGGCGCTCCTCGCTGAGTGGCGTCAGAGCGCGGGCCGCGATCCTGCCCTCCCGGTCCAGCACGATCGTCGAGGGGATGGTCTGCGGGTTGAGGCTGCCCTTGGGGAAGCGCAGCATGAGCTTCCCCATCGGGTCGTACAGACTCGGGTAGCCGACGCCGTATTCCTTCTCGAAACTGAGCGCGGGGGCGCGGTTGGAGTCACGGGTGTTGATCCCGATGAACTGCACCCCCTTGGCCTTGGTGTCCTTGGCGACCTTGACGAGGTTCGGCGCCTCGGCCCGGCAGGGGGTGCACCACGAGCCCCAGACGTTCAGGACCACGACCTTGCCCTTGTAGTCCGCCACGTCCAGCGGCTTGCCCTCCAGGGTCTTCCCCGAGAGCTGGGGTGCGTCCTTACGGTTCTCCTTGGCGACGGTGTCCACGCCGCCCTTGCCCTGGACGAACTTGGTGTCGGCGGACCCGCCCGAGGGGCCGCCCCCGCCGCAGGCGGTCAGGGACAGCGCGGCAACCGTGGCCCCGACGGCCAGCACGGTTACGCGACGACGGTTCGCGAGGCCCCGAGGGGCACGGCAGGCGCTCATGTGAAAAGTTTCGCATGGCCCTTTTGGGGATCTTCGCCACCCCCCTCCGGGCACCCCCGCCGGGGTCCGGAGGGCCTCCGCGGACCTTACGGCCCGCCGGTGCGGTCAGTGACCGCTCGCGCTCCACGCCTGGCCCACGCCGAGCCCGCGCAGATCGGCCAGGACCGCGGGGTCCTGTGCGTCCATCCAGTCGGTGAACTGCTTGAAGGAGACCAGCCGGACGTCCTTCCGCTTCTCGTCGGCCATATGCTTCAGCGCCTCTTCGACGGCGTCCATGTAGATGCCGCCGTTCCACTGCTCGAAGTGGTTGCCGATGAAAAACGGGGCGCGGTTGGTCTCATAGGCCCGCTTGAAGCCGGCTATGTACGCGTCGGTGGCCTGCTTGCGCCAGCCCGGGTAGTTCGCGGGCGGGGCTTTGGTGGAATTCTTCGACTGGTTCGCCAGGATGTTGTAGTCCATCGAGAGCACCTCGAAGGTGTGCCCCGGAAAGGGAATCTGCTGAAGCGGGAAGTCCCACACACCCTGCTTTTTCGACGGCCATACCTGGAGTCCGCCGGGCGAACTGGCGTCATAGCGCCAGCCGAGTTCCCGGGCGGTCGGCAGCAAATTGGTCTGGCCCTTCAGACAGGGCGTGCGGCCACCGATGAGTTCCTTGTGGTAGTCGAACGGCAGCGGATCCACATCGGTGAAGCGGGTATTCGTCCGCCACTCGGTGACGAAGGACATGGCCTGGTCGATCTCGGACTTCCACTGCGCGGACGTCCAGTTCTCCACCGACCCGCTTCCGGAGCAGAAGTGGCCATTGAAGTGGGTGCCGATCTCATGGCCCTCGAGCCACGCCTCGCGGACGTTGCGCAGCGTCTCCTTGATGTGGTCATCGGTGAGATAGCCGATGTCGGAGGCGCCCACCGGGTTGTTCGGCGGCCGGTAGAGCGACTTCTTCGACTCCGGAAGGCAGTAGATACCGGAGAGGAAGAAGGTCATGGTCGCGCCGTGGTCCTTGGCCAGCTTGCGGAACCGCGGGAAGAGACCGTTGCCGACCTCTCCCGCGCCATCCCAGGAGAAGACCACGAACTGCGGCGGCTTCTGCCCCGGTGCCAGCCGCTCGGGCTTCGGGTCCGCCGGCCGCTCACCCTTCGAAGTGGATCCGTCACCGATCGGCTTCGCCTGCGTCGTCTTCTTCGCGGACTTCGGCGTCCCGGACCCGGAGGAACAGCCGGCGACGGCCAGTGATGCCGCCGCTCCCATACCCAGACCGAGCATCCCCCTCCGGCTGACCTCACGCATAACGTCCTCAATTCGCACTCGCCGTTCTGATTGCCCGGGGTGTCCGGACAACCCTGGAGATGGCGAAGCGAATAGCGAGGTTCCGAAGGGACGCGGTCAATTACACAGCGGACACATTGTCTCCATTCGCGAACGCGCCCCGTGACGCACCGGCCACTGTGCGGCCATGTGCCGGCCACGCGCACCGCGGCCCGCGCCGCTCGGGCGCCGTGGCCCGGCCGCGC
>NZ_JAHLEM010000455.1 GCF_018883605.1 Streptomyces niphimycinicus
CCCGACCGCCGATTTCGAGACCTCCCCTCACCTGGCGTTGCTGAGCACCTCACGCGACCGCCCCGTGGACTGGCTGCGCACCGGCCAGGCGGTGGAGCGGGTGCTGCTGCGGGCCACGCTGGAGGGACTGGCTGCCTCGTTCGTCACCCAGGCCCTCGAATGGCACGACCTGCGCTGGCCGCTGCGCGACCCGATGGCGGGCATGGCCTATGTGCAGATGGTGCTGCGGCTTGGATACGGCCCTTCGGGTACGCGGACCCCTCGGCGGCCGGTCCAGGATGTACTGGACATTGAGCCGTAGTACCGGCCGTGTGTCCCGGAGGAATCGCCCTCAGGCCGTGCGTTCCGCCTCGTCCGGCCCGACGCCCCGGAAGTGGCATTCCACGTCCACGACACCTTCCACGGCCCGGGCAAGGCGAGCGGCCACGGGGATCAGCGAGGTATCGCGGAGGTGTCCGCTGAGTGTGACGACTCCCTCCCGCACCTGGACATGGACGCTGCTGCCGGGGAGAAGGTAGGACACCACCGTGCGACGGACCTCTTCCTCGATGTCCAGGTCCGAGCGGAGGAAGACCTTCAGCAGATCGCCCCGGCTGACGATTCCCTGCAACTTGCTCTCGGCGTCGACCACGGGAAGCCGTTTGACCCCTCTGACGGCCATGATCCGAGCCGCCTCGGCCAAGGTGGCGTCCGGGTGGACGGTCACCGCCGGGGAGCTCATCAATTCCTCCGCCGTCACCGCCCCCGCCTTCGCGAGGTCGGGGAGCCGGCGCAACTGCTCGAAGCGGTCCGGATCGCTGTCCCGGAACTCCTCCTTCGGCAGAAGATCAGCCTCGGAGACGACGCCGATGACACGCCCCTCACCCTCCAGCACCGGCATGGCGCTCACGCGCCACTGGCCCAGCGTCTGCACCAGTTCCTTGAACGACGCGTCACGCCCGACGGCGACCACCGTCCGCGTCATCACATCGCTCACGATGTGCGGGGTCTCGGACACTGGAATTC
>NZ_JAHLEM010000456.1 GCF_018883605.1 Streptomyces niphimycinicus
GCGCCACTGGCCCAGCGTCTGCACCAGTTCCTTGAACGACGCGTCACGCCCGACGGCGACCACCGTCCGCGTCATCACATCGCTCACGATGTGCGGGGTCTCGGACACTGGAATTCCTCCCTCCGCACGGCGTTCGGCGGCTCTTCCACTTCCAGTGTCCGGCCCGCTGCTGTCTTCCGGCCACCCGGAGACCGTGCCGTTCAGCAGATCCGGGGCAGTTGCTCGCCCAGCGGCAGATCGACGATCCGGGTCCCGCCGAGTCCGGTGCGGGCCACGACCAAGCCGGGATGTTCGGCGACACACGTGCCGATCACGGCCGCCTCACGTCCCAGCGGATGGGCACGCATCGCGTCCAGTACCGTGTCGGCGTGTTCCCTGGGCACGAAGGCCACCAGGCGGCCCTCGTTGGCCACGTACATAGGGTCCAGGCCCAGGAGGGCACAGGCGGTGGCCACCGCCTCCGGGACAGGCACCGCCCCCTCGTCCAGGCTGACGCCGGTGTCCGAGGCGGTCGCGATCTCGTTGAGCGCGGCGGCCAGGCCACCGCGCGTCGGGTCGCGCAGGACATGGATCCCGGGGGTGACGGCGAGCATCGCCCGAACCAGTCCGGCCAGGGGCGCGGTGTCACTGACCACCTCGGTGCCGAACGTCAGCCCTTCGCGGACGCTGAGGATGGCGATGCCGTGCTGTCCGATCGGCCCGCTGACCATCACGACGTCACCGGGCCGGGCACGTTGCGGACGGATGTCCACGCCCTCGGGGATCAGCCCGATCCCCGCCGTGTTCACGTACACACCGTCGCCGTGGCCGGAGTCGACCACCTTGGTGTCGCCGGTGACCACGGCGACGTCCGCCGCTCGGGCGGCCGCGCCCAGCGCCTGGGCGATCCGGCCGACGGTGCTCAGCTCGGTGCCTTCCTCCAGGATGAACGCGCAGGACAGGTACGCGGGGACGGCTCCGCTCATGGCCAGGTCGTTGACGGTGCCATTGACCGCCAGATCCCCGATGCCGCCGCCGGGGAAGAACAGCGGGCGGACGACGTAGGAGTCGGTCGAGAAGGCCAGCCGGGCACCCCCGAGCGGGACGGCGGCCGAGTCGGTGAGTCCTCGCAGCGCCTCGCTGCCGTAGGCCGGGAGGAAGAGGTGCCGGGTCAGCTCCGCGGAAAGCGCTCCTCCGCCGCCGTGGCCCATTACCACCACCGGGTGGTTGCGCAGCGGCGTCGGGCAGGACCAGCCTGCGGTGTCGGCGGTGATGTCAGTCAACGGAAGCCGTCTCCTCCGTGCGGGGCGTGGCCAGCCGCCGGTACAGGTAGTAGGCGGCGCACGTGCCCTCGCTGGAGACCATGGTCGCGCCGAGCGGTGTGCGCGGAGTGCAGGTGGTGCCGAAGGCCGCGCACTCGTGGGGCTTGATCAGGCCCTGGAGCACCTCTCCGCTGCGGCACACCGCGGGCTCTTCGGTGACCAGACCGGTGACGTCGAACCGGTGCTCGGCGTCGTAGTCACGGTAGGCATCCGACAGCCGCCAGCCGCTGTCCGCAATGGTGCCGATGCCGCGCCAGGCGCGGTCGGTCGTGGTGAACACCTCTCTCAGCACACTCAGGGCGACCGGATTGCCCTGCGGGTGCACGGCGCGTGGGTAGGCGTTCTCGACGCGGTGTTCTCCTCGCTCGAGTTGGCGGGCCGCCCGCCGGATGCCTTCCAGGATGTCCAGCGGCTCGAATCCGG
The DNA here is from genome assembly GCF_018883605.1 of Streptomyces niphimycinicus. GTDB lineage: Bacteria > Actinomycetota > Actinomycetes > Streptomycetales > Streptomycetaceae > Streptomyces > Streptomyces niphimycinicus. The sequence goes on from NZ_JAHLEM010000456.1 coordinate 1,725, forward strand.
TCACCACGATGGGCACCTTGTAGGTGTCGGCGAGGTCGGGGTACTCGATGGTGCCCATCACGCTGCATACGTGCCCGGCGGCGAGGAACGCCTGGACGCGGCAGTCCGGTGATCGCATGACCGCCTCGATGGCCGGCGGCACCCGGACATGTGAGACCAGCAGGCTGAAGTTTCGGACCTCGAGCCGTTTGGCCTGGTGGACCGCCATGGCGATGGCGGGCGCGGTGGTCTCGAAGCCGACGCCGAAGAACACCACCTGTCGGTCCGGAGTCTGCTGGGCGATCCGCAGGGCGTCCAGCGGTGAGTAGACGACACGGACGTCACCGCCGTCGCTCTTGATGCGGAACAGGTCACGGTCGCTCCCCGGCACCCGCAGCATGTCGCCGAACGAGCAGAAGACCACGCCCGGGCGGGAGCCGATCTCCAGCGCCTTGTCGATCACTTCCAGCGGTGTGACGCAGACCGGGCAGCCCGGGCCGTGGATCAGCTCGATGTTCTCGGGCAGCAGTTGGTCGATGCCGTGCCGGATGATCGAGTGGGTCTGACCGCCGCAGACCTCCATCATCGTCCAGGGCCGGGTGACCGTCCGGGCGATGTCGTCCAGGAGCCGTCGGGCCAGGGCGGGGTCCTGGAATTCGTCGATGTATTTCACCGGTTCTCCTCCTCGGGTGCGCTTTCCACCTCGGCCGCCGCTCGTTCCCAGGCATCGCCGAACTCTTCGTCCAGTGCGCCGATCCGCTCGAAAAGCCGGAGGGTGGCCAGGGCGGATTCCTCGTCGAGCCGCTGGATCGCGAAGCCGACGTGGACGATCGCGTACTCACCGACCTGGATCTCCGGCAGATAGGCGAGGCAGACGTCCTTGACCACCCCGCCGAAGTCGACCCGCGCCATCGGCGTGCCGTCCCGTTCCTCGATGCCGACCACGCGGCCGGGTACCGCCAGGCACATGTGCTCCTCCTCGGTTCCTCAGTCGTCGGCGAGGTGGCCGGCGATGACCGCCTGTCCCAGGGCCAGGCCGCCGTCGCCGGGCGGCACCACCGTGTGCCCGAGGACGGTGAATCCGTCCTCGCCCAGCCCGGCGGTGCACATCTCGTCCAGGAGGGCGTTGGCGAACACCCCGCCGGTGAGGACGACCGTCCGCACGCCCGTGCTCCGATGTGCCTTCCGGCAGGCCGTGCGGACCGCACCGGCGACCGCCAGATGGAAGCGGGCGGCGATCAGCGGGACCGCCGTACCCGCGCGGAGATCGGCCACGATCGCCGCCAGCAGCGGTGCGGGATTCTCCAGCGCGAACGGGTAGCCGTCCCGCACCCCGTCGGCGGTCAGTGCCGCGGCCTCCAACTCCACGGCGGCCTGAGCCTCGTACCCCGCCCGGTGGCAGACGCCGACCAGCGAGGACACGGCATCGAACAGCCGCCCCATGCTGGAGGTCGGCACACACGCGATACCGCGCGCCAACTGGACTTCCAGCAGTCGAAGTTCCTCGGGTGGGCAGGTGGCCGCGCACGGCAGGTCGGGCGACCAGGCGAGACCGGCGGCGCGCAGATGCGCCAGCGCCATCCGACACGGGTTGCGCACCGCCGCGTCACCGCCCGGCAGGGGTGCATACGCCAGGTGTGCCAGGCGGCGGTGGCCGGCGTAGTCGGCCAGCAGCACCTCGCCGCCCCAGACGGCGCCGTCGTCGCCGTATCCGGTGCCGTCGAAGGCGATGCCGAGCACCGGCTCGTCCAGCCCGTGCTCCGCCATCGCGGAAGCGATGTGGGCGTGGTGGTGCTGGACCAGGGTGAGCGGTCGGCCGTCACGCCGGGCCCATCGCGCGGACCGGTAGCCGGGGTGGCGATCAGCGGCGACACGGACCGGCTCGACGCGGGTGAGCGCCCGCAGATGACCCTCGGCGCGCTCGAAAGCGTGCTGGGCGGCCAGGCTGTCCATGTCCCCGATGTGGGCGGACAGCCAGGCGGCGTCGCCGTCCGCCAGGCACAGGGTGTTCTTCAGGTCCCCGCCGACCGCGAGGACCGGACGGACGGCCACCGGAAGGCGAATGTGCGCCGGGGCGAAGCCGCGCGAGCGGCGGATCGGCAGGGGCGAACCATCCGCGCGGACCCGGACCACCGAGTCGTCACAGGCGACCGCGATGGGCCGGTCGTGCCAGAGCCAGGCATCGGCCAGTCCGGCCAGACGGCGCAGCGCCTCCCGGTCGTCGGTCACCAGCGGCTCGCCGGAGACGTTTCCGCTGGTCACCACCAAGACGCCGGGAGCAGGTGGATCGCCCGGAAGGCCGAACAAAAGCCGGTGCAACGGGGTGTAGGGCAGCATCACCCCGATGTCCGGGCTCCCCGGGCACACCTGCGGTGCGAGCGGAGTCGGGGATCGGCGGCGCAGCAGCACGATGGGGCGTGACCGCCCCATCAGGACGCGGCGCTCCGCCGGGCCGAGGTGGCCGAGCCGGGCGGCGGTGTCGGCATCGGGGGTCATCACGGCGAACGGCTTGTCGCCACGGGCCTTGCGGCGTCGCAGTTCGCCCACGGCCCGCGGAGCGGTGGCGTCGCAGACCAGGTGATAGCCGCCGAGTCCCTTGACCGCCACGATCGCCCCAGCCGCCAGCATCCGCCGGGCCTCGGCCAACGCGGCCCCGCCCTCCCGTCGTACGGCGCCGGTGAGTCTCAAGCGTGGCCCGCAGGCCCAGCAGGCGATGGGCTGGGCGTGGAACCTCCGGTCGGACGGATCCGTGTATTCCGCCGCGCAGTCCGGGCACATCGGGAACGCCGCCATGGTGGTCATCGCCCGGTCGTACGGCATGGCGGTGGTGATGGTGAAGCGCGGGCCGCAGTCGGTGCAGGTGATGAACGGGTGCCGGTGGCGGCGGTCGGCCGGATCGGCAAGCTCCGTCAGACAGGCGTCGCAGGTGGCGGCGTCGGGCGGAATCAGGGTGCGGCCGTGGCCCGCCGCGGAGGGCACGATCGCGAAGCCGGTGCCGCCGGTCGAGGGCATCTCGGAGGTGGCCACCGAGACGATGTCCGCCAGCGGAGGTGCGTCCGCCGTCAGCCGGTGGCAGAAGGCGGCCACCGCGTCGGGGCCGCCCTCGATCTCGATGCGGGCCCCGGCCGGCCCGTTGGCCACCTGCCCGGACAGGCCCAGTTCGGTGGCCAAGGTATGGACGAAGGGCCGGAAGCCGACACCCTGCACCACGCCACCGACCTCAATCAGGCGGCGGACCGGCCGGTGCGAGCCAGTGGTGTCCGGCTCCGCTACGGCGGAGCCGGACACCAAGGGCTGTTTGATGGACACGGCGCTTCCGTCCGGGGTGGTCGAGCCTGCGCGAGGGTTCCGGCCGTGCCGTGAAACCCGTCCGACCAGGCCGTTCGTCATGTTAGGAACGGGTCCGGCCACCTTGGGAAGCCACGCCCGCGCGGCGGCCCGACGCGCCCCGAACGGCCCAGCCGACGCACCATGTCACCAAGCGGGCGGACTATGCGGATCCCCGGTCGTCGGCCAGCGTGCTCGCGCGCCGAAGCCGGTCGTGCGCCTCGTCGATGGCCTTGGCCACGTGGCGGATCAGCTCGGGGAGCGCGTCGGCCACCGCGGTGCTGAACCCGCGGCCGAGGCCGAAGTCCTCCCCTTCCACCGCGTGCACCGTCAGCTCCCCGGGCATCCGGTCGAGCGCCGCGGCCAGGGCGAAGGTCTCACCGAGCCCGAGGGCGTGGGTACTGGCGGAGCGTACGGCGCATCGCGCGGCCCGCTCCGCGGTCAGGGTGTGCAGCCGCCCCGGCTGCCCGGGGTGGGCGTGCACCACTTCGACCACGACGACGGCGTCCTGACGGCGCCACAGGCCGAGCATCCTTCCGGGCTCGCCGTCGCTGTCGGTCAGCACCGTGCCCTCGGGCGCTCGGGCGCGCAGGGCCTCGATGACGGCCGGGCCGGCTCCGTCGTCCCGGCGGAACGGATTGCCCACGCCGATCACCACGACTCGGCCCGTCATCCGCGCTTCACCGTCAGGTCAAGGAAGTGCGCGGAGCAGGAGATGCACGGGTCGTGGTTGCGGACGGCCCGCTCGCACAGCGCGGTCAGCTCCTCGTCGCCGGGCGGCTCGCCCGGCCCGTCCAGGCGGGACTGCACCTGGCGGCGGAGGTCGTCCTCGATGGCGGCCTGGTTCTGCGCGGTGGGCGGCACGATACGGGCGAGGGTGAGGGTGCCGTCGGCGTCCATGGCGTAGCGGTGGTAGAGCAGCCCGCGTGGCGCCTCGGTGGCCGCGCAGCCGGTCGCCGGGCACGGTGGCACTTCGACGTACGGCCGGGAGGGCGGCTCGTAGGCGTCGATGATCCTCAGCGCTTCGGCCACGGCGTGGGCCACCTCGACGGCGCGGACGATGATGCTCCGGAACGGATTGCGGCACACCGCGCCGGTGGCCGGATCGCCGAGCCCCGCCGCCCGTGCGGCGTCGAGGGCCGAGGGGTGGAGCCACTGGCCGCTGACCGCGTACCGGGCCAGTGAGCCGGTCAGGTAGTGGTGGCCGTCCAGCTCGGACACCAGGGCGGTCGAATGGGGGACCTGTCGTTCGACCACATGGCGCTCGAACTCCTCCACCGGAAGCGCTCGTACCGGGGCGGGGCCGTTCGAGCCCGCCCCCGCGGTCATGACGGCCGGGGTTCCGGAGTCGATGGCGTACCGGCCGGGGTCGCGCATCGCCAGGAACGGGCCGTCGTACGTGGCGTCGGGGAAGTCGAAGCCGGCCACCCAGCGCACGGTCTCCAGCGCGTCGTCATGGGCCCGGCGCAGCCGCTCGGCCAGTGGGATGAGTTCGGCCGGGGCGGGCACGTGGTAGAACCCTCCGACGCGGACGTTGATCGGGTGGATGGCGCGGCCGCCGAGTTGCTCCATGATGGTGTTGCCCGCTTGTTTGATCCGCAGGCCGCGTTCCACGGCCGCGCGGTGCTCGCGGGCGAGTTCGACGGCGCTGGGGTGGCCGAGGAAGTCGGGGGCGTGCAGCAGGTGGATGTGCAGGGTCTGGCTCTCGATCCATTCGCCGTAGTAGAGCAGCCGCCGCAGTTGGGCGAGCGGTCCGTCGACCGTCACCCCGCAGGCCCGCTCGATGGCCTGGCATGCGGTCGTCTGGTACGCGACCGGGCAGATTCCGCAGATCCGTGAGGTGATGTCAGGTGGCTCGCCATGGCCGCGGCCGACCAGGAACGCCTCGAAGAAGCGGGGCGGCTCGTAGATCCGCAGTCGCGCTTCGGCGACCGTCCCGTCGCGCACTGCCAGGTGGAGGGCCGCCTCCCCCTCCACCCGGGCGAGTGCGTCCAGACGCAGTACACGGGATCCGCGGTGGCTCATCGGGGCTCTTCCTCCGCCGGGGGCTCAGGGGCCTCCTGAGCCGCGAATTCGGCTACGGGGCCGTATTCGGGCGAGGCCGCGTTGAAGGTGCGGAAGACCCGCACGATGTCCCGCTCGGTCATGCCGTCGTGCCGCAGCTCGCGCACCATGGCCTCCAGGTTGGGCTGGACCATCGGCCCGAAGCAGCCGTAGCACCCGCGCCCGTAGGCGGGACAGAGGGCGCCGCACCCGGCATGGGTGACCGGCCCCAGGCACGGGATGCCCTGGGCGACGGTGATGCAGGTCGTGCCGCGCCGCTTGCACTGGAAGCAGACGCTGTGGCTGGAGATGTTCGGCTTCCGCCCGGCCAGAAAGGCCGTGATCACCTCCAGCAGCTGGCCGCGGTCGATCGGACAGCCGCGCAACTCGAAGTCGACCGGTACATGCGTCGAGATGGGGGTGGAGGTGTCCAGCGTCGCGATGTACTCCGGGCTGGCGTACACCGCGGCCCGGAATTCCTCGACGTCCGCGAAGTTGCGCAGCGCCTGGATGCCACCCGCGGTGGCGCAGGCGCCGATGGTGACCAGGCGACGGGAGATCCGCCGGATGTGGTGGATGCGCCGGACGTCCTCGGCGGTGGTGATGGACCCGTCCACCAGGGAGAGGTCGTACGGTCCGGTCCCCGCGAGGGTGGCCCGCTCCCGGGAGTCCTCCGCACTGGACATCTCCAGGAAGTGCGTGATGCGCACCCGGTCGGTGAGCGGGAGCAACTCGTCCTCGCAGTCGAGCAGGGTCAACTGGCAGCCGTCGCATGAGGCGAACTTCCACACGGCGAGGGAGGGGCGGGAGTCTGGTTCCATGTCACAGCTCCCTGACGGCGAGCAGGGGCTGGGCACGGCCGTAGCCGACCACCGGACCGTCCCGGCACAGCAGCAGCGGCCCGAGCTGGCAGTGACCGCAGTGGCCGGTACCGCAGCGCATGTTCCGCTCCAGCGACACCTGGATCCGATGCGCGGGCAGGCCGCGGGCGAGCAGCGCCCCGGCGGTGTGCCGGATCATCACCTCGGGGCCGCAGAGCAGCGCGGCGGTCCGAGCCGGCCGCCAGTCGGCCCGGTCCAGCAGAGTGGTGACCACGCCCACGCTGCCACGCCAGCCCGGGCCGGGCCGGTCGACGGTCACCTCCACCTGGGCCGAGGCACGCCGCCAGTGCTCCAGTTCCTCCCCGTAGAGCAGATCCTCAGGGGTGCGGGCCCCGATCAGTACGTTAAGACGGCCGTAGTGGCCGGGGCGGTCGAGCACATGGCGCACCACCGGGCGCAGCGGGGCGAGTCCGATGCCGCCGGCGACCACCAGGATGTCCGACCCGGCCGCGGCGTCGAGGTCCCAGCCGATGCCGTAGGGGCCCCGCAGTCCGACCGCGTCCCCCACCCTGAGCCGGCACAGCGCGCCGGTGACCGCCCCGATCGCGCGCACGGTGTGCACCAGACGGTGGCCGTCACGGATCGCACTGACCGAGATCGGCACCTCACCGACGCCGAAGGCGTACACCATGGCGAACCGGCCCGGCGAAAACTCCGGCAGCGCTCGTCCCACCGGTGTCACCTCGAGCGACACGCAGTCCGCGGTCTCGGCCGAGACCGCGGTCACCCGGTATGGCAAGGGCACGGTGGTCACGACGGGACGCTTCCATGCGGTGTGTACAGGTCGAGCAGCCGCAACCGGGTGGCCTGAAGCCGGTCGGCGATCAGCGCCGCGCACCGCAGCATCAGCTCGTATCCGAGCTCCGTGTCGGCCATGCACAGCTCACGTACCTCGGCCGCGGGAAACTCCCAGGTCCGCACGGGCCCCAACGCTCGGGCGCCCAGATGCCATCGGTAGGGCGGGAAGATCCACGACCATCCGAGCTGCTGCCGCGGCCCCAGGGTTTCCACCACCTGGGCCCGACGCCCGGGAACGTACACATCCAGGGCGACCTCACCGGAACGGATCAGCCAGAACCGGTCGGCGATGCCGCCCTCGTCGAACAGGGTGCTGCCCGCGGAGAAGTCCCGCTCGTCGGCGAGCGTGAACAGCCGGTCGCGCTGGACCCGCGGAAGGGTCTCCAGCAGCAGCGGCCACCCGGTCATCGTGGCTCGTCCTCCGCACGCCGGGTCCAGTCGTGCAGGGCCGCGGCCTCCTCGGTGATGTCGATGGCGACCGGACACCAGACGATGCACCGCCCGCAGCCCACACACCCCGAGGACCCGAACTGGTCGTACCAGGTGCCCAGTTTGTGGGTGAGCCACTGCCGGTAGCGGCTGCGCGGCGAGGCGCGTACGGGCCCGCCCGGCAGATAGGAGAAGTCCAGGTCGAAGCAGACGTCCCAGACCCGCCAACGCTCGGCGTGGTCCCCCGTCAGGTCGGTGACATCCTCGGTGGTGGTGCAGAAGCAGGTCGGACACACCATGGTGCAGTTGCCGCAGGTCAGGCACCGAGAGGCGACATCATCCCAGCGGGGCGCTTCCAGCGTCTCCGCCATCAGCCGCTGCAGGTCGGTGTCCGGCATCGTGCGGCCCATCCGGTCGGCTGCGGACGCGACGGCGCCCGCGGCGGCCCGGCAGACGGCCTCGGAGGCCGGTTCGCCCGGCAGCTCCGCCAGGATCTCGGCCCCCTCGGAGCTGCCACTGCGGATCCAGAACCGGTGCCCCTCGTCGTCGACCAGCTCGGTCAGCACCAAGTCGTACCCGGGCCCGGCGGCCGGTCCCGTGCCCATTGATACACAGAAGCAGGTCCCACCGGGCTCGGTGCACTCCACCGCCACCAGAAACGCCCCGGACCTCCTGCCCCGATAGACCGGGTCGCGGTGGGGCCCGGCGGTGAGCACCCGGTCCTGGACGGCGATGGCACGCAGATCGCAGGAGCGGACACCGAGGAACGCGAAGCGGGGAGGCGGGATGTCGTCCGCCTCGATGATCAGCTCTCCGCCCGCGCGTTCGGCCGTCCACTGGCGGACCCTGGCAGGGTGCAGAAACGTCTTCCACGACTGCGGACCCGCCGCGTTGGCGAAGGCCGCACCATCCGTACGCGACCGCAGCCGGTACTGCCCGGCTTCCAGGTCCACGCCCCATCCGTACGGCAGCTGAGCCGCGGACTCCAGCTCTTCCAACACGATGGCACCGTCCCGGACCGTGGGGCCGATCACCGTGTACCCGCGCGCCCGCAACACATCGACCAGAGTGGCCAACCCGTCCGGGCCGATCACGGCTCCCTTGGCCGAAGGAAGCGTCGACGCACTCACCACTACCCACCTCGGTCATCGCCGGATAACAAGGCCCATGTGCGCACACATACCGACCTCAGTGCGGGAATTCCGGCCCCGACACGGCCGTGATCGGCCAAATGCGCGGGGCCCCACCGCTGGGTGGGCGTATCAGCGACGCCTCACTGCGGCCCGGACGGGCCACCACTTGGCCACTATCCGGACATCATCGGTCGTCCCGTTCGAGGGAGGCGTTCGAAGAACGTAGGGCGGCATTCAGCCCACCACCAGCCGTGTCTGCTGCGCCATGGCATGTGCGTAGTGGTCGTGTCGGTCTCGGACACAACCTTCCCCCGCACTGTCCGTTTCCAGGGCGGGCGGAATCGGCACCCGCTTCCGGCTCCTGGCTGGACGCGGGTGTTTGTCGTTTCGGCTCTCTCCTGGGCTTCTCCCTTCGCCAGGGGTTCGGTGGTCGGGCTCTGGATCAGCCGATCGTGATCCTTTCTGCTCGTGGGGTGTCCGAGGTCAGGGATCTGGCCACCGGGTCATAGATCAGCGAGATCGCCTCACTGCGGAGGTGCGCGACAGCGTCGGCCACAGGGAAGCCCTCCATTCTGTCCGCCACCGACGGGAGCCGCTGGCCCGCAATGTGCTCGAACAGCATGCGGCAGCATGTCAGTTGACCAGTGCCCTGCGGGCGCCGCCATCGAGTGTGGGATGCCCTGTCCGGACACATGGGAGTCACAGCATCGCCGACGCTCGCGGACCACGGCCTTGATTGGATCATTGAGCGCACGGTGGCAGTGGGAACGCACCTTCACGACGACCGCCTGCCGTCAGTACTCACCGACCGAGTCGTTGGTCCGGGCCGTCGCCTCCTCAGGCACACGTGCTCCGCGGAGGTCTGCACCGGGCAGTAGGTCTCCGCGAAACGCCAAACCGGTTGGGATGGCCTCCTGACAGTTCACACGCGCTCAGTTGCCCGTCCCAGTGGCCGTTCGCCTCGGCCACTGCTCGCCCTTGGAGACTCCCTGGTACCTACTGACTTGTAATGCGTGATGTCGTGGGATGCTGACAGGTCGTGATCGTCGCGGTACACCACAGTTATGAGGTACGCGCAGGGTGGCGGGCTGACTGCCGAGCGGAGGGCTTTTCGCGAGCAGATCCGTCTGGATGCGGGCGAGATGTTCGCGGCCGGTAGTGACAACGTCGAGGTGGCGAAGATGCTGCGGGTGCATGTGCGCTCGGTGCAGCGCTGGCGGCGCGAGTGGGCCGAGCGGGGTGAGGCGGGACTGGTCTCGAAGGGGCCGGCGTCCCTGCCCAAGCTCAGCGACGAGCTGTTCATGAAGCTGGAGGCGGCGCTGGCGTTGGGGGCGGTGGCGCACGGCTGGCCTGACGAGCGCTGGACGCTCGCGCGGATCCGGACACTGATCGGGCGGATGTTCCACAAGAGCTACACCGGGCCCGGGGTGTGCCTGTTGCTGCACCGGCACGGCTGGTCGCCCCAGGTTCCGGCTCGCAGGGCGGTGCAGCGCGACGACAAGGCGGTCGCGACGTGGGTGAAGGAGACCTGGTCGGCCGTGGAACCACCGCGGCGGCGCTCGGCGCCTGGACCGTCTTCGCCGACGAGGCCGGGTTCTCGATGACGCCGCACACCGCCCGCACCTGGTCCCGCAGAGGCGTCACCCCGGTGATCCGGGTCAACGGCGGCAGCAGACGCCACCTGTCGGTGGCCGCTCTGTGCTGCTACAAGCCCGGCGAGCGGCCGCGGTTGGTCTTCCGGCACACCGGTGACCGGCGGGCCGACGGTCGTAAGGGCTTCTCCTGGAAGGACTTACGGGACCTGCTCACGGCCGCCCACACCCAGCTCGGCGGACCGATCGTGCTGGTCTGGGACAACGTCGGCCTGCACCTCAGTCGCGCGATGCGCGCCTGGATCACGGCTCGGGACTGGCTCACGGTGTTCCAGTTGCCGGCCTATGCACCGGACCTCAACCCCGTGGAGGGGATCTGGTCCAGCCTGCGGCGCACCAGCCTGGCCAACATCGCCTTCACCGATTACACGCACCTGGTCACCGCAGTCCGCCGGGGCCTACGCCAGATCCAGTACCGGCCCACCATCATCACCGGCTGCCTCATCGGCACCGGCCTCGCCATACGCCCTGGCGACATCACGCATTAATCCTCAGTAGATACAACTTCCCTTCTGCTGTGGAATGTCGGTAATGTCCGCGAGCCGCAGACGGCTCGGTCCTGCCGCATTGGAGTCACGCTGGACGAGGTCATCATGCACCGGCGGGTCGGCCTTCTTGATCCGGCCGCGTCTCTTGCCGAACACGCGCCACCAGCGGTTGCCCCGGCAGATCCACCACACGGTCCGCCATGCCGACCCCTGCGGCGCGGACTTCGTCGGCCAGGAACCGGTAGCCGCACTCCGGGCCGTCACGGTGGGCATCGAACAGGGCGTTCGCGCGGCACGCCGCTTCGGATGCGGCGGGGGGACACCGGCTGATCGAGCCGGCAATAGTAGGGCTGGCGGGCGAGCTTGAGGGCCCGGGACGAGACACGGGCACCCCGCCGGCGGCCAGCTCTTTCACGACCGGGTAGATCCTTTTCCCGGAAGGTGTGCCTGCGACAGTTAGGCAGCGGCCCGGCGCAGGACCTCGTTCTCCTGCTTCAGCAGCTTGATGCGCCGACGTGCTTCCCGCAGTTCCGCACTCTCCTGGCTGTTCGTTCCAGTCTTGGTCCCGTCGTCGATGTCCGCCCGGCGCATCCACTTCCACAGCGTCATCGCGTGTACCCCGAAGTCGGCGGCCACCTGCTCGATCGTCACACTGGGGCCGCAATTCCTCGCGACCCGCACGACATCTTCGCGGAACTCTGCTGGATAAGGATTGGGCCCAGCGACATCCTTCCCACTCACCCCACAGGGCAGGCCAGTTCACATGTCACCCATTGGTGTGACAGACCTCACGAACGCCGCTGCACTGAACAGATGAAGGAGCGCGACGCACTCCACACGGTGTACCCGTCCCAGTCTCGAAAGCACGTCGGGCAGGTTTATCGGAAACTATAAAGCGCAGGTCAGATGCCCTTCATTGCTGGCTCTAGAACAGCAACACACTCAACATGCGATGTCATCGGAAACAAGTCCGTTGAGCAGCACTGGATCCGACTCGCCCCTGCCCCATGACACCAGCCCTCTACACATGGGACGCGCCGGACAACACTGCTGAGTGCGCTCGACGCTTCCCGTCCCGCCGTCCGCCGCCTTCTGAGCCCCCTTACACCTCCAAGATGTTCGAAATGACCCGTCCGCCCCTCGACGGATTGGACGCGCCGGACAATATGCGAGGGTGAATTCGACCCGAAGGGTTTGTTCAAGTACTAAACATGGCCTCTGGCTTGGCAGAAACGCCAAGCGGCAGACGAGTCAGGCTATACGCCGGGTTCCGTCGCTCCTGTTACCTCATGGGGGTGCGCTTAGCTCACGTGCATCGAGAGTCGGCCCCTTCGCCCCGGCCCATCCATCGCGCGAATCTTCTCGCCCGCACCAGCGACGTCACTATGACGAGTCGATCAACCTGGCGCGTCGTGAGGCATCCCCTCAGCCTTCATACGGTCGCAGTCGTCCGCGCGCACCATGGCCACCAGCATCCGGGATCTTGCCGCTCCCACATGAAGGCGCTTCCGCAACGTCTCTGCTGAAATCGGACGTCGATGCGCTTCCCAATGCCGAGCGTCCTCGCGCCGCGCGCGCTGCAGGAGTTCGCCCTCGTCAGATTCGGGGTCACTTTGTTGATCAAGACTTTCGAAAGGTGGGGAATATGTGCCCTCGGCATGCGCATGCTCCGTCCCGACGACCGTATGAATCGCAGGGCCCTCCGTGGCAGCATCTGGTCCCAGAGTCGCCGACTCCTCTGCCCCGACGCCGCTGATCGCTTGAAGCAGGCCCGGACCGACCTCTGCCCAACCGATCAGTAGCAACGGTCCGACCGCATCAAAAGCAGCTTTCCCCGACTGACCGGCCAGTAGCGGATCCGTCACGTTCAGCGCCAGAGTTATCACATTGGAGACAACCAGTAGGCGCCGCGCCGGGCGGAGCTGCTCCGGACGCGCGCCATGCAGTGCGAGGTACCGGGTGCCCAGCAGCAACCCCAGCACCGAAAGATCAACTGCCGGAGCCACCAGAGGTGCCACCCACGGCGGTACGCCCAATCGCAACGCCAACGTCCACACATTCCCGAACCCAAACAAGAACGTGAGCCCGACCACTGCCGCCATGATCGCTGTTACCCCGCGGAGCGTGATCGTCCGTTCGATGGAGCCACTCGGGCGAGCATGGGAATCCGTCCGTTCCCAGCCAGCCATCAGACCGCCCCCTCCGGCCAGACTGGTCCGCCGGGCAATCCGCTGCACGGCCGCCGGGATCCGCATCATCACAGCGAACTTGTGGCCCTGAGATCAGTGGCGCTCCGCCGTGAAGGTCCAGGTCAGCCCGCAACGCCACCGGTTGGGGTTTTGGTTCAAGTCCCCCCCTCGGACACGTTTTTGCATACACAGATGAAGCGGATTGTGACTCGATGGTCACAATCCGCTTCTTCATGTTGTAGGTGAGGTTGATCAAGGGAGCGACAGCGGGGCCGGCCTCCACGGCCTGGTCCGCGGCGGCGAGCCGGCTTGTGGAGGATCTCCCCACCGATCAGCAACGACCTGGTGACGTGAGCGCGCCCGCGCTGCTGGTAGACGCTGTCGGCGGTGGAGACCAGCACGTCCAACGCCCGGTCCATGGCGCCATCCCAGCCCTCTCCGTACGCGGTGCCCCGGGCGTCGGGGCGCAGCCGGGCAGTTCCTCCACCCAGCAGTGCGCCCCGGCGACGGCGCCGGCCTCCAGCGCGCGGACGAGGGCTCGGTCCGGCCCGGCCGATCGAGCCCGGCTCGTGCGCGCGAGAAGCCGGGGCACGCGGGCGGTGGGCCCCGGGTGCCGGGCCGGGTACCGGGCGCGAGGGGTGCCGCAGAACCGCACCGGAGCCCGGCAAGCCGGTCAGAACGGGACCGGGGCGGGCAGATCGGCGAGGCGCGGCGCGGGCACGGTGGGCGGCCGGACGGCGCCCTTGCCCTGAGCGGCGTACAGGTCGTAGTAAGCCGACCACAGGCCCGCCTCCGCGATGGCATCATCGGCCGGGGCCGTGTGCAGGCCGGCCGGGACCCGGCCCGGATCGGCGCACAGGGAAGCCGCGGCGATGAACGTGCCCGCCCGGTAGGCGTCATATCCCTCGTTCGGAATCGAGTCCGCCTCGAAAAGGTTCATGGAACGGCCATTTCCCAGCAGCGTCACCCGTCGGCCGCGGTCCAGGGCGAACCTCATGCCCACTCCGGGGATGTCCGATGCGCCGCCGCGGTGCACGGCGTTCTCGGTCAGGGCGCAGAAGTCGCGGGTGGCGAAGGGTGCTAGCACCAGACCGTCGGGCAGGAGATCCAGGTCGGCGTCGGACAGTGCCCTCTCCCCGGTGGTGCCGACGACGATGAACGGGCTCGTGGCGGCGAGGGCCTGGCCGGCGGTGCGGTACGTCGTGAAGCCGCTCTCGGCCGCGTCGATCAGCGCAGGCAGATCGCTGTCGACGACGACGACCCGGCATCCCAGGCCCCTGAGTTGCGCGGCGAGGCGGGAGCCAAGGGTGCCGTAGCCCAGCAGCAGGACCTGGCGTCCGATGAGCTTGCGGTCCGGGAGCAGTGCCTGTAGTCGGCGCATACAGGAGTCGGCGATCTCCCGGTAGCCGAGACGGGACTTGACCTGGGAGCGGGCCAGGTTCAGCACCGGGATCGCCAGCGGCCCGGCCGCGGCGATGCGCTTGATGCCGCTGACGGTCAGTTCCAGCGCGGCGTCCGCGGTGCGCGGCGCGCCGATCGCACCGTAGCCCCGCGCGAGCAGGCCCCCGTCGTCGACGACCAGCACCCGCCGCCCGGCGGTGTGCGCGGCGTCCAGGAAGGCGTCGATGTCCGCGCCCACACGCGCCAGTTCGTCCCCGTGCGCGTGGGGAAGGTTGACGGCCGTGTTGTCCAGGACGTCGCTGCGATACCCCCGGGCCTGGAACGTCGCGTGAACCCTCTCCCGGTTCCATGTCCTGTCGCCCTTGTCGAGGGCGAAGATCCACTCGGCGGGTATCCCGGCCCGTTCCATCGCCAGGACGAAACCGGTGCTGTGCTCCAGGTAGTGATCCCTGAAGATCAGCGCCCAGTTGTCAAACGCCGGCCGCGCGGCGCTGTAGCGCTCCAGCAGCGGCATGGCGGCCCGGATGCCCTCCAGTTCGCCGTCGGTGTAGGCCAGAGCGCGACCGGACAGGGCGTCATGCAGTGCGGCGGCGATCCGGCCCGCGGCGAGGCCGGGTCCGGGGTCGATGAGAACGTCCACCGCGGCTGCCGACGGGAGCTGGAAGCCCAGTGTGCGCGGCACCTGCGGAGGCAGGGTCTTCCACCGCACCGTGACTATGACGCGTGCGGACTCCGGATCGGTGATGCGGAGCGTTCCGTCGTCACCGAGGTCGTACCGCAGTTGGCGGCGTGCGGCGAAAGCCGCGACTTCGGCAGTCACGCCCTCACCACTGATCGGTACGCGCAGGACCACCCACTGGTCACCGGTGATGGCTCTGGTCGACATAGTCACTCCTTCGTTTATGGGTCGCTGTAGGCGGGAGCCGTCAGCGGTGATGTGCGACCCGTGCCAGGGCACTCTCGACATCGCCGAGCCCCGTCAGTAGTCGCTGGGATGCGGCATGTCGCAACAGCCAGAACCGGTCCAGGTCCGCCTGGAGCAGACCGGGCCGGAGGTAGTGCTGCCTGACGCCGTAGAGGCTGGTCATCAACTGGAGCAGCGCCACCCGGGCGCAGGCGGTGATGTCGTCGGCTCGCACCTTTGGGTTGGTCTGCACGTACGCGCTGACCAGGTTCGTTCCCGAGGCGATCCAGTCCTCGTCCAGGACGACGGTTCGCGGGTCGAACGCGATCCGGCCCAGTTCGTACGCGATCAGGAACGGGTCGGGGGGCAGGAAGTCCAGCACGGCGGTCAACTCGTCGCCCTGGAACAGCAGGTTGACCGGGGAATAGTCGCCGTGCAGCACCTGCGCCGTCAGATGCGGAAGTTCACTCAGGAGCTCCGGGACACGGTGCAGAACCGCTCGGCGCTCGGCCAGCGTCCGCAGCGCCTGCTCGTCGAACGCATCGCGCCGCCTCCGCCGCCCCGCGATCTCCTGTAGTTCGCCCGCGGTGGCGTCCAGCTCGGCGATATCGGGGTGCAGCCACCGGTCCAGCTTCGCCGATGGGCCGAAGGACGCCGGGTGGCCCGCGAACCCGGTGTGAATACTTCCCAGAGCTCTTCCGGCGGCCCGCTGCTGGGCGGGATCGAGGCCGTCGTCGACGGTCTCCCCGTCCTTCCACGTCCACACGGACACGGTGATCCCACCCTGCCGCACGATCGTGTCACCGCGGATCGAGGGGAGCACCCCGGCGACCGGCACGCCGTGAAGTCCGGCGAGCCGTGTCTGCTCGATGGCCTCCCGTTCGGCTGCCAGGTCGGTCTCGGTGTTCCAGTATTGCTTGACGAAGAACACCCGGTCGCCCACCAGGGCACGGTAGTTGACGGTTACCTGACCGGCGGGAATGCGTTCCAGCATGGCGTCGTGCAGGCCGTAAGTGTCGGCGAGCACCGCGATCAGATCAGACTGCGCTTCAGGTTTCAGCACGACTCCTCCTCGCTCGGGACCGGCGTGCGGTCCGCGGTGGGGACACCACATACGTCTGCGGGCCACTCGGCACGGTGCGCCGCCGCCGGGCGTGCCCGGGCCGGTCCCTCGGCCCCGGAACCGGTACGGCGCGCAGGGGGCGGACGGAC
>NZ_JAHLEM010000457.1 GCF_018883605.1 Streptomyces niphimycinicus
GGGCGCTGCTCGGCGGCGGTCATTCGCGGCCTGCCTGACCCCGCGGCGCCAACCGCAGCGGAGAGGAGGACCCGGCGCGCTCGTACCGCTCGACGCGGCGGCGGTTGGCGCGGCGGAAGCGGCGGGCCACCAGCCGGGCGAGGTCGGCGGCGCCGACCATCCCGGCCTCGGGGCCGAGCTGCGCCTTGACGATCCGGGCCTCCGGCCGGTACCCGCGGCCGGTGAGGGTGCGCCGGAAGGCGTCCCGGGCGGGGCCGATCAGCAGATCGTCGGCGGCGCTGACGCCGCCGCCGATGACGAAGCAGGAGGGGTCGAGGGCGGCGGCGAGATTGGCGATGCCGACGCCGAGCCACTGGCCGATGTCCTGGAGCAGTTCGACGCACATGGCGTCGCCCTGCCGGGCCAGCTCGGTGATCAGTGGTCCGGTGATCTCCTGGATGTTGCCGCCGACCCGGTCGGTGATCCCGTACGCGACCGGCGACTCGGCGGCGGCCAGTTCCCGGGCCTCGCGGACGAGGGCGTTGCCGGAGCTGTACTGCTCCCAGCAGCCGCGGTTGCCACAGGGGCAGCGGTGGCCGGCCGGGACGACCTGCATATGGCCGAACTCCCCCGCGACGCCGTACTTGCCGCGCTTGACCTGGCCGTCCTCCAGGATCGCGCCGCCGATTCCGGTGCCGAGGGTGATCATGACGAGATGGTCCTCGCCGCGTCCGGCGCCGAACCGCCACTCCGCCCACGCGGCGGCGTTGGCGTCGTTGTCGACCATGACCGGGACGTCGAGCCGCTCCGCGAGCCGGTCGCGCAGCGGTTCGTTGCGCCAGGACAGATGCGGGGCGAAGAGCACCCGGTTGCGGTCGGCGTCCACCCAGCCCGCGGCGCCGATGCCCACGGCGTGCACATCGTGCCGGTCGGAGAGGTCCAGCACCAGTTCGGTGATGGTGTCCTCGACGACCTTGGGGCTCTTGGACTTGTCCGGGGTCTCGGTGCGCAGCTTCTCGAGGATGGTGCCGTCGGCGTCGACCACCCCTGCCATCACCTTGGTGCCGCCGATGTCGATGCCGACCGTGGGCACCCGGGGCGCGCTGAGATGCGAGCGGCGCTCACGGGTGCCGACGGTCCGCAATACGGTGGCCCGGGCCGAGCCCCGGTGCACTCGTTCGCGGTAGATGCTCATCGGCCGGCCCCCTCGCCGGTGTGGGGGGTACGGTCGCTGCGGGTACGTGCTCGCAAGAGTTCGTCGTCCCTGCGGGGGTATCGGGAGGCCGCGCGGCCTCGGGTGCGTCGGTCGTGGCGGGTGGGGCCCGCCGTGCGATTGTGCCTCACCCGTGCCTCACGCCGCATGGCGAGCCTACGGCGCGCGGCCCGCACGGGTGCCGGAACACGGCCGTCGGCCCGGCCGCTCAGCCCTTGGCGACCCCCTCCGAGAGATCGGGCGCGGGGGTGCGGGCCAGTTCATGGCTGAGCTGTTCCAGCTCGCTGCCGCCCGCCATCTGCCGGGTGAGCTCCTCCAGCGCGATCTCGTCCTTGGCGTGGCTGCCCGCCATGGTGCCGCGCTTGAGCAGCACGAAGCGGTCGCCGACGAGATAGGCGTGGTGCGGGTTGTGGGTGATGAGGACCACGCCGAGGCCCGCGTCCCGGGCGGCCGCGACGTACTTGAGCACCACCCCGGACTGCTTGACGCCCAGCGCCGCCGTCGGCTCGTCCAGGATCAGCACCTTCGCGCCAAAGTGGACGGCGCGGGCGATGGCCACGCACTGGCGCTGACCGCCGGAGAGGGTGCCGATGGGCTGGTCCACGTCGCGCAGCTCGATGCCCATGCGCAGCAGCTCACGGTGGGTCGTGGCGCGCATCGCCGCCACGTCCAGGCGCCGGAGCGGTCCGCGGCCCTTGTGGATCTCGGAGCCGAGGAAGAAGTTCCGCCACACCGGCATCATCGGGACCACGGCGAGGTCCTGGTAGACGGTGGCGATCCCGCGGTCCAGGGCCTCGCGCGGGGAGCCGAGCCGGGTCTCCTCCCCCTCGATGGCGAAGGTGCCGCCGTCGTGCTGGTGCAGCCCGGCGACGATCTTGATGAGGGTGGATTTGCCCGCGCCGTTGTCCCCGAGGACGCAGGTGATCTCCCCGGCGTGCACCTCCAGGGAGACGCCGTCCAGGGCCTGGACGTTGCCGTAGTACTTGCTGATGTCGCTGAGCGCGACCAGGGCCGTCCGAGATGCCTGAGATGTCTGGGACGTACTCATTTGCTCTCCTCCGCCCGCTTGCGGACCCACCAGTTGAGCAGCGTGGCGAGCAGCAGCATCGCCCCGAGGAAGAACTTGAACCAGTCGGCGCCCCACTGCGCGTAGACGATGCCCTTGTTGGTCATGCCGAAGATGAACGCGCCGACCGCCGCGCCGACCGCCGAGCCATAGCCGCCGGTGAGCAGGCAGCCGCCGATGACGGCGGCGATGATGTAGAGCAGCTCATTGCCCACGCCCTCGCCGGACTGGACGACGTCGTAGTTGAACAGCAGATGCTGGCCGGAGATCCAGGCGGCCAGCGCGACGCCCAGATAGAGGCCGATCTTGGTGCGCTCCACCGGTACGCCGACCGCGCGGGCCGCCTCCTTGGCGCCGCCCACCGCGAAGATCCAGTTCCCGGCGCGGGTGCGCAGCAGGATCCAGGTGGCGAGCGCGACCAGGGCGAACCACCACAGGACGGTGATCTGCACCTCGACGTCCCCGATGGTCAGATGCGAGGCGAAGACCTTATGGGCGGAGGGGAAGCCCTCCATGTCGGCGATGCTCTTGGTGGAGACGGTGTCGCTGATCAGCTTGGTGAAGCCGAGGTTGCAGCCCTGGAGGATCAGGAAGGTGCCGAGCGTGATGATGAAGCTCGGCAGATTGGTGCGGACCAGCAGATAGCCGTTGAAGAAGCCGATCGCGAGGGTGGCCAGCAGGGACACCCCGGCGCCGACCCATACGTTCGCCGTCATCTGGTACGAGAACATCGACGAGATCAGCGCCGAGCTGGTCACCAGGACGCCGGTCGACAGATCGAACTCCCCGCCGATCATCAGCAGCGCCACCGGCACCGCCATGATCCCGATGGTCGAGGAGGCGTACAGCACGGTGCTGAAGCTGGACCACTGGAGGAAGGCGTCCGCGACGACCGAGAAGAAGACGAAGACGGCGACGGCGCCGACGACCGCGCCCAGCTCCGGCCGCCCCGCGAGCCGCCGCGGCAGCGAGCCGCGCACCGGCTGCCGGCTCGCCAGCTCTTCGACGGGCGGTGCCTCCGCGCTCATCGGGTGCCCCGCTTCGTGTACGACGCCAGCTCGGCGGCGTCGTCCTTGGTGATGATCTGCGGTCCGGTCAGCACCGGCCTGCCGCCGCCGAGCACATCGGCGTTGTAGCGGTTGAGCCACAGCAGATCCACGGCCTCATAGCCCTGGAGATACGGCTGCTGGTCCACGGCGAAGCCGAGCGTGCCGTCCTGGAGCGCCGCGGCGACCTTGGCGTTGAGGTCGAAGGTGTCGATCTCGGCCTTGCTGCCCGCCTGGTCGGCGGCCTTGGCGGCGGTGTCCGCGAAGGGCGCGCCGAGGGTGAGCACGGTGTCGATGCCCTTGTCCGACTGGAGCTTGGCCTCGATCGAGGACTGCACATCGGGCATGTTGGTGCCCTCGACGTAGATCTTCTCCATCTTGCCGTCGAAGGTCTTGGCCGCGCCGTCGCAGCGCTGCTCATGGCCGACGTTGCCCTGCTCGTGGAGCACGCACAGGGCCTTCTTGCGGCCCCGCTTGTTCAGCTCGTCGCCAACCGCCTCGCCCGCGATGGTCTCGTCCTGGCCGACGTGGGTGAGCGCGCCGAACGCCTTGGACACCTCGGAGCCGGAGTTGACGGTGATCACCGGTATCCCGGCCTTCCGCGCCTTCTTCACCACGGCCTTCATGGCGTCGGGCTTGGCGAGGGTGACGATCAGGCCGTCGACCTTCTGGTCGATATAGGACTGGACGAGCTGGGACTGCTCCTTGCCCTCCTCGTTGTGGGCGTAGAGGAACCGGATGTTGTCCTTGACGGCGGCCTGCTTGGCGCCGCTCTGGACGATGTCCCAGAAGGTGTCGCCGTCGCCGGAGTGGGTGACCATCGCGAAGGTCCACTTCGGGGTGTTGACCGCCGCCCGCCCCCCGGCGGCCGCCTCCCGCGCGGCCCGCTCCTCGGCACGCTTGCCGCCCGTACTGCTGCACCCCGCCAGCGCCGTACCCAGCACCGCCGCCAGCACGGCGGCGGTCATCACACGTGCCCCTCTCCGCACCTTCGCCACGAAGACCCGCCCTTCTCACTGTGTGTTCGTCCCGCTGTCACCTTCGCGGCCGGGTACCGCATGATCGGCCCCGGCCGCCGCCAAGTATCCGTCACCGGCCCTGGCCGGGGCTTCCGGGGTGCTCGGCGGCGCCGCGTACGGTGAAACCCGTGGCGGGCCCGGTGCCCGTCCGGCTGGAGGACTTGTAGCGGGGGACGCGGGACACGTCAAGAACGGGGACCGACTACCGCGCGAGGGGCGAAGGGCTCAGGGGCGTACGAGAAGCTGGAACTCGAAGGCGTAGCGCGAGGCCCGGTAGGTGTGCGAGCCGAACTCCACGGCCCGGCCGGTGTCGTCGAAGGTCGTGCGCTCCATGGTCAGCAGCGGTGCGCCCGCCGGCTCCCCGAGCTGCTCGCCCTCCTCGGCGGTGGCCGCGCGGGCGCCGACCGCCTGGCGGGCGCTGTGCAGGGTGATCCCGGCCGCGCGCATCAGCCGGTAGAGCCCGGTGTCCTCCAGCTCGGCGCTGTCCAGCTTGAGCAGGCCCACCGGGAGGTGGTTGCGCAGATGGGCCATGGGCTCGCCGTGCGCCAGCCGCAGCCGCTCGATCAGCACCACCTCGGCGCCCTCGGAGATGCCGAGCGCGGCGGCGACCTGGGCGGTCGCCGGTTCGGTCGTGTTCCGCAGCACCTGGGTGGCGGGGCGCTGACCGGCCGCCTCCAGATCGTCGTAGAGGCTGCTCAGCTCCAGCGGGCGCTTGACCTGGCTGTGCACCACCTGCGTGCCCACGCCCCGGCGGCGCACCAGCAGCCCCTTGTCGACCAGCGACGAAATGGCCTGCCGGACGGTGGGGCGGGACAGCCCGAGCCGACCGGCCAGCTCGATCTCATTGCCCAGCAGGCTGCCGGGCGCCAGCCGCCCCTTCTCGATCGCCGCCTCGAGCTGCTGGGACAACTGGAAATACAGCGGGACCGGACTGCTGCGGTCCACGCTGAGCTGGAGCGCCTCGGCCCCGCCCGAAGAGTCTTCTTCCTCCATAGCCACGGGGCGAGGGTATCCGGATGAGCACATGACGGGAAGTCGTGAAGTTCTGTTGTCCGGACAAACTACGCACAGTCGGCCCGCCGGGGCCGACAACGCTGTCACCCCAGGGGGCCGTCCTGCCCCCCTACCGGGCCTGCCCCCCCTACCGGGCCTGCCCTCCTACCGGGCTTACCTTCCTACGGGGCCTGCTCGCGCAGCCGGGCGGCGGACCGGGCCAGCCGTATGGCGCCCACCACCGGCAGGGTGAGCGCTATCAGGAGGGAGGCGACGAACGCGGGGGCGCTGATCCCGTCGAACGCCAGGGAGAGGCCGGCCGCCAGCACCGGCACCGTCACCAGCGGCGACAGGACGAACAGCGTGGCCTGCCGCTTCTCGCGCCGCGCCCACGGCGCGGACCGCCACAGTCGGACGAGCGCGCCGAAGGCGGCGACCAGCCCCAGCGGTATGCCCACGCCCGGGACCAGGCACAGCGGCACGGGCAGTACGGCGAGGCCGAGCGTCAGCCAGGTGCCGCCGGGGTTCTCGGGCTCGGGGGGAATGCTGCCGGACTCCTCGGCCAGGGCGTCCGCCGCGATCTCCTCCGGGGTTCCGATCCAGTCGAGCACCCGCCGTATCCGCTCCTCGCCGATCGCCGGGCCACCGGCCGCGGCGGGATCCCCGGTGCGGTCGTCCGCCAGCGCCGCCGCGATCTCCTCGCGCAGATCCTCGAGCAGTTCCTCCCGCCACGCGGCGGGAAGCGCCGCGGTCCGCCGCTCGACCGTGGCCAGAAAGGTCCGCACGAGGGGGTGGCTGAGGGGGCTGCTCATATCGTCTCTCCGGGTGCGAGGAAACGGTCACCGGTCCGGGGCATTACGACCGGCATCCGTCAGCGTGTAGCACCCGCGCGAGGGCCGCGCCCGAATTCGCGCAAATGCGCATCCCGCTGCGGGCGACAGGCTAGTACGCGGCCCTGTCGCCCCCGCTGTGGGTCATGGCCCGGTCCAGTTCGGCACCGGTGAGCCCGGCGGGGAGCGGCGCGGTGTCGGAGCGGGCGCGCAGCCCGTCCAGGACGAGCGCGGCGATGCGGCGGGCGGCCCGATCCCAGGCATCGGGCGGGAGTTGGGCACGGGCGAGCATCGCCACGGTGACCACGAGGTCGGCGGCGGTGGCATCGGGCCGGATCGAGCCGCCGTCGATGCCCCGCTTCAGAACCGCGGCCAGCGACCGGGAGATCCGCGGGCCGAGGGGGTCGGCCCCGTTGTACGGATACGGGCCGAAGGGGTCGGCTCCATCCGGCGGATACAGGCCGAAGGGATCGGCTCCGTTTCGCGGGCGCGGGCCGGGGGCGCTGAGCAACGGCAGGGCGAGATGGCGGCGTTCGGCGAGGAGCCGGTCCAGGAAACCGGCCAGCGCGTCCAGCGGTGGCGCCGGGCTGGCCTCGGCCTCCTGGGCGAGGTCGGCCACGAGCTGGTGGGCGCGGTGGACGACGGCCGCGTATAACTCGTCGCGGTCGGCGAAGTTCCGGTACAGCGTGGCGATGCCGACCCCGGCCTCGCGCGCCACCACGTCCAGCGGCACGGCGGGCCCATCGCGGAGCAGGACCCGCTCGGCGGCGTCGAGGAGGGCGGCGCGGTTGGCGACGGCGTCCGAGCGGCGGCGCACGGGCTGGGCGGGACTCATCTGATTTCCTCCGAGGGAACCCCACCCATCAGGGTAGGGAAGAGCCGGGCTCATGCGGAGCAGGGGCAGGAAGCCGGTTCGCCGCCAGGGCGGATCCGCGCCCAGCCCCAACGGGTGACACCGGTTCACAAACTGATGCGCTAGCATGTGAATCATGAAGGCCACCCACGTGAAACGGGCGTTCAAGTACCGTTTCCATCCGACCGATGCGCAGGCGGCCGAGCTGTCGCGCACGTTCGGGTGTGTGCGGAAGGTCTACAATCTGGCCCTGGCGGCACGTACCCAGGCGTGGGTGCTGCGGCAGGAGCGGGTGAACTACAACGCGACCTCGGCCATGCTCACCGAGTGGAAGAAGACCAGGGAACTCGCCTATCTGAACGAGGTTTCCTCCGTCCCGCTGCAACAGGCCCTGCGCCATCTTCAGACGGCGTTCACCCACTTCTTCGCCCAGCGGGCCCGGTACCCGCGGTTGAAGTCGCGGAAGAAGTCGCGGAAGTCGGCGGAGTACACCACCAGCGCGTTCCGGTTCCAGGACGGGAAGCTGACCCTGGCGAAGATGACGGAACCGCTCGGCATCGTGTGGTCCCGCCCCCTGCCGGAGGGGGCCGCACCGTCCACGGTGACCGTCTCCCAGGACGCGGCCGGACGCTGGTTCGTGTCTCTGCTGTGCGAGGACCCCGGTGTGAAGCCACTGGCCGCCACGGACACGGTGGTCGGCGTGGACGCCGGGCTGGACCACCTGCTGACCCTGTCGACCGGGGAAAAGATCACCAACCCCCGCCACGAGCGGCACGACCGCGCGCGGCTGGCCAAGGCGCAGCGGGAACTGGCCCGTAAGGCCAAGGGCGAGGGAGCCAACCGGGCCAAGGCCCGCCGGAGAGTCGCCCGCGTTCACACCCGGATCGCCGACCGGCGGCGCGATGCGTTGCATAAGATCACTACTCGGCTCGTTCGTGAAAACCAAACGATCGCGATCGAGGACCTCACCGTTCGGAATCTGTTGAAGAACGGCAGGCTGGCCCGCGCCATCTCGGACGCGGCCTGGTCCCAGTTCCGCACGATGCTGGAGTACAAGGCCCGGTGGTACGGCCGCGAGGTGATCGCGGTCGACCGCTGGTTCCCCTCCTCCAAGCTGTGCTCGCACTGCGGAACCCTGCGGGACACGATGCCGCTCAGCGTCCGCACCTGGACCTGCGGCAGTTGTGGCGTCACCCACGACCGCGACGTGAACGCGGCGCGGAACATTCTGGCCGCCGGGCTGGCGGTGTCGGCCTGTGGAGCCGGTGTAAGACCTCAACGGAGTTCTCCGGGCGGGCGGTCGGCGATGAAGCAGGAACCTCTACGGCGCGAGCCGTAGGAATCCCCCTCCTTCAGGAGGGGGAGGAAGTCAACCTCGTACTTCTTGTATGTACCGTCGTGGGTGGCCAGATGGACCCACTGGTCGACGTACTCCTTGAACTGCGCGTCGCCGCGCGGCAGGGCGTACGCCTTCTCGGAGAAGGAGAACGGCTCGTCGGGGTGGACCGCGCACAACTCCGGGTGGATCGCCGACTGGTAGCGGGTCTCGCCAGCGTCCGTCATCATCACATCGGCGCGGCCCGCGATGATCTCGTCGAAGATCGTGGTGTTGTCCGGATGGACGGTGAGAGTGGCCCGTTTGACATGGGCCCGGACGAACTCCTCGTTGGTGCCGCCCGGGTTGACCACCACGCGCACGCCCGGCCGGTCGATGTCCTCCAGCGTGCGGTACCTGTCCTTGTCCGCGCAGCGCACGATCGGCGTCTTGCCGTCGGTGAGATACGGCTCGCTGAACGACGCCTTACGGGCCCGGGCCAGGGTCACCGACACCCCGCCCATGCCCACATCGCAGCGTCCGGCGGCGAGGTCGTCCACCAGGGCGGCCCAGGTGGTCGGCACGAACGCCGGTTTGGCGTCCAGGCTCTTGGCGAGGTCGCCGGCCATCTTGATGTCGATGCCGGTGTAGGCGCCGGACTTGGGGTCGCGATGGCTGAAAGGCCGGTAGTCGCCCGTGGTGCACACCCGCAGCACCCCGCGCTCGGGCACCCGGTCGAGCAGGGTGCCGCGCTGCTGCCGGGCCTGGTCGGCGGCGGACGCCCGCGGCGGCTCGGACTTGGCCGGGGAGCCGACGGCCAGCGCCGAACCGGCGGCGGTGGCGGCGAGCACGGCGGCGAGGGCGGACAGCGTGACGGTACGTCTCACGGCACCTCCTGGGCGCGAACGGGCGGCCGGTACGAGCCGCATGATCACAGCGCGCTCAGGGTGGCAGAACTCCCGTCCCACGGGAAGCGGATGCGGCTGACCGCCCGCTGGGACAGGCGGACGCACGGGCCCGTCCAGCCCGCGCACAGCGGTCAGTACGACCCGGGCGCCCCCGTCCGTACGGCCCGCGCACAGCGGTTCAGTACAGCTCTGGTGCCGATCAGTACAGCTCTGGTGCCGAGTCCAGCGGTGGTGCCACATCCGCGAGGCGGGCCAGCAGCTCGGCGGCGCGCTTGCCCACGGTGTCCCGGTCGCCCTCGGACAGCGCCGAGCCCATCCCGCAGGCGACGGCCCCGGCCGCGATCCAGTCCGGGGCCTCGGCCGGCGTCACCCCGCCGGTGGGGACCACGGCGGCCTGCGGCAGCGCGGCCCGTACGTCGCTGACCCAGCGGGGCCCGTAGGCGGAGGCGGGGAAGAGCTTCAGGGCGTCCGCGCCCAGCTCCATCGCGTGCACCGCCTCGGTGGGCGTGGCCACGCCGGGGAAGACCGGCAGAC
Organism: Streptomyces niphimycinicus; assembly: GCF_018883605.1. Taxonomy (GTDB): domain Bacteria; phylum Actinomycetota; class Actinomycetes; order Streptomycetales; family Streptomycetaceae; genus Streptomyces; species Streptomyces niphimycinicus. Next base: position 9,757 of record NZ_JAHLEM010000457.1, read on the forward strand.
CGTAGCGGTGGCCGGTGCGGATGACCTCGGGGTCCAGGCTCGGCGAGACGAGGAAGCGGGCGCCCGCGTCCACCGCCATCCGGGCCGAGGCGGCGTCGAGCACCGTGCCCGCGCCGATCACCGCGTCATCGCCGACCTCCCGGATCAGTGTGGTGACCGCCTCCAGGGCGAAGGGCGTGGTCAGCGAGATCTCCAGGCTGGTGATACCGGCGGAGAGCAGACTGTCCGCCGTGGCATGGGCGTGGTCGTAGCTGTCGCTACGGACGATGGCGAGAACGCGCTGCGCGAGCGCGGCCCGGGTGATCTCCCAGCGGTACATGGCGGTCGCCGCCTTCCTCTCCCAAGTGCTGCTGGCGATGCCGCCCCGGATTGCCTCCGGGATATGCGGCGGTTTCGGTGTGCGGTGGACGATGTGCGGTGCGGTGATGCGCTTGATGGATCGATATCGATATCAGGCTTGTCTGTGTTACCAGTGCTGACTGGGTGCGGTCTGTGTGCTGCCTGTGCGGTGTGTGCGGTCTGCGTCGTACGCGCTCTCGGGGTGGGCCGTGGATGCGGCGGGCCGGCTCAGCGGTACACCGCGTCCCCGCCCTTGGACAGCTCGGCGAGCGCCCGGTCCCGCGCGGCGGCGGTTGGCAGCCCGTCCGTATCGGTGGCGGCCTGGACGACGAGGGCGGCCACGCACACCGCCTCGGCGAGCGCCTGATGCTCGTGCAGCCCGCGCAGACGGGCCGACAGATACCCGGCCGCGAAGCCGTCACCGGCCCCGATCGGGTCGACGACCGGCACCGCGTGGGGCGCCTGGTCCCAGCCGCCGTCCGCGGTGAGGACGGTCGAGGAGTGGTCGGCGCGCTTGATCACGACCTCGGCGGCCCCGCCGCGCAGCAGCTCCCGCGCGGCCTCGTCGGCGGGTTGGGCGGTCAGCAGCTCCAACTCGTCCTCGCCCGCGAGGACGATGTCGGCGTCGCGCAGCAACGGGCCCGCCGTCTGGGCCCACTGCGCCGCGCCGCCCAGCTTGTGGCGTACGTTCGGATCGAAGGACACCTTGGCCCCGGCCGCACGGGCCAGCTCCACCAGGCGCCGACTGGCGGCCGCCGCGGTCGGCGAGAGCATCGGTGTGATCCCGGACAGATGCAGCAGCCGGGTGCCTTCGAGGGCCTCGGGCCGTATCTGCTCGGGCGTCAGCCGGGAGGCGGCCGATCCCATGCGGTAGTACTGCACATCGATGGCGCGGTGCGCATGGCTGTCCCGCATCAGCAGCCCGGTGGGGGCGTGGTCGTCCACGATCGCGTGGGCGACGTCCACACAGTCGGCGCGCAGCTCGCGCAGCACGGCCTCCCCCGCGGGGTCGGCGCCGACCCGGCCGAGCCAGCGCACCCCGTGGCCGAGCCGGGCGAGGCCCACGGCCACATTGGACTCGGCCCCCGCCACCGACCGGCGGAAATGCACGGCCCGGTCCAGCGGAACCCCGGGCTCGGCGAGCAGCAGGAGCATCGCCTCCCCGCACGTGACCACTTCCGGACCGTTCGCCACCATGCCTCCCCGCACGTCCGCTGCTAACCGAGACGGTATCGGGAAGCAACGACAATGACCCGCGCGGGGTTCCCGGGGCGATGACCGTTGTCGGCGGGCGGCGGGACGGAGGGCGGGTCCGGGGGCAGGGCGGAGGGCGGGCGCGAACAGCGCTGCGGCCGCTGCCCTGATGAGGGGCAGCGGCCGCGGTGCGGGGGGTGGCGGTCTTCGGTGGGGCCGCGTCAGCAGCCGCGGTCGACCAGGTCGAACGAGGCGTAGTGGTCCGAGGTGTAGTAGTCCTCGTCCGTCTGCTTACCGGTGACGATGCGCCGGGCGCCACGGTCGCCGGAGCCCGGGGTGATCACGGTGTACTCGTGGTAGTAACCGGAGGACTGGGACGGAAGGACGCCTTCACGGTTCTGGAAGACGGTGCCGTCCTGGGGGAACGGGTAGGGGCCGCCCTTCTCGATCAGGTCCAGGGTGTCATGGGCCTGGGACGGCAGATCCGAGTAGCAGATGTCGCCGACGGCCGCGATCACCTGCGTCGACACAACGGTCTGCGAGGCCGACGGGGCGACAGCGGTGGCCGCGGTGGCCGTACCGCCGATGATCAGCGTCGAAACGAGGGCGCCGAGGGCACCGATGCGAGCGATCCGTGGGGGGATTGTCATAGACATAGCATGACGCGCGTAGACGCTGTCGTGTCAATGCCAAGTGACCGCCGTTCGCCGGGAGTTCACAAGAACTGCGCGAAGCGCCAGAGGAGGTAACGAAAACGTAACCCCTCGCCCGCCCCGGGCGCGCTTCTTGCCTCTCAGGCAAATCTTTTGCCCGAGAGGTCAAGTCTGGCTATACCGGAGACATGCACCCGCTCCCCCACGATCCCGACGAGGGGCCCACGGACGGACCGGCCGACGGTCACCCCGGCGGACCGTCCGCCGAGCTGCCCACCGTCGCCCCCCGCCTGCGCGACCTGCGGCGGCGCAGTGGTCTGACGCTCGAGGCCGCCGCCCATCGCGTCGGGCTCTCGCCCGCGCATCTGTCGCGGCTGGAGACGGGCCGCCGCCAGCCCTCGCTCCCGATGCTGCTGGCCCTGGCCCGTACCTACGGAACCACGGTATCCGACCTGCTCGGCGAGGGGACCTCGGAACGGGACCCGGTCGTACGGGCCGACCGCATGGAGGCGCAGGAGGCGGGCGGCTGGACCTACTGGCAGGCCGGCGGCTCCGGCCGGGCCATGCAGGCGCTCCGGCTGCATGTGCCGGAGCGCTCCGGCGCCCAGGAGGGCCTGGTGCGGGTCCACCCCGGCGAGGAGTGGCTCTACGTCCTGGCGGGCCGGCTGCGGCTGACCCTCGGAGAGACGGTGCACGCCCTCTCCCCGGGCGACGCGGCCCATTTCGACTCGCTCACCCCGCACCGCATCGCCGCCGCCTCGCCCGGCGGCGTGGATCTGCTCTTCGTCCACACGCTGCTGCAAAGCGGCGCGGCCGAGCTGTGCCTCGGCGACGCCGCTCGCCGAGGAAGGCCCGGTATCCCATGAAGGAGGACGGGAACGACATGACCACGCACCACATGAGCCCGAGCGACACCCCCACCGACCCGCCGGTGCGTGCGCGGACCGGCCCGAACGAGGAGGACCGGGCGCCGATGTCCTTCACCGTCCGGGTCTTCATCTACCTCGTGGGCGTCCACTTCATCGCCGCATTCCTCTTCTTCCTCTTCTACGTCGCGGGCGCGAAGTAGGCGGTGGCCCAGGGACCGCGGCCCGGGGGCCAGGCCCTAGTCGACGTCCGGGGCGATGTGCGGCCGGGGACGTCCGTTCAGAACACGCGGTCGCGCCGGATGTGGTGCGGGATCAGGTCGAGGAAGGCATGCAGCGCCCGCGTCGGCGGGCGCGTCGCGGAGGCGACCACGCTGAGCGTCCAGGCCAGTCGGGCGTCCGCGAGGGGGACGGTACGCACAGTGTCCCCGACCGCCGCGGCGAAGTCCGGGGGCAACAGCGCCACGCCCAGGCCGTGCGCCACGTAGTCCGCGATCGTGGTGATGTCCGAGACCTCGATGAGGACCTGCCGGGACAGTTCCTCCTTCGCGAACGCGTCGTCCACGACCTGGCGTTGCCCGAAACCGGCGGGCATGTCGACGAAGGATTCCCCGGCGACGTCGCTGAGCCGTACGCTCCTCCGGCGGGCCAGTGGGTGATCGGCGGGGACCAGCAGATGGACCTCGTACCTCTTGATGGCCCTCGATCTGAGGTGTTCGTCCTTGATGTCGGCTCCCACGAAGGCCACGTCGACGTGGCTCTCCTTGATCCGGTCGATCAGCCCGGAGGTTCCCCGCTGGGAGGTCTCGGTACGCAATCGGACCTTGGGATGATGCCGGTGGAACTCACCGGTCAGCGCGGGTACGTCGATCACCGTTAGCCCGCTGAGGACGCCCACGGTGAGGCTGCCGCGCAGCCCCGTGGAGAGCGGCTCCACTGCCGCCCGGGCCCGGTCGAGTACCTCGATCGCGGCCCGCGCCTCGGGGAGGAACACCGAGCCGGCCTCCGTCAGTCTGACCGACCGCGTGGAGCGGAGGAGCAGCTCGGCCCTGAGCTCGTGCTCCAGTGCCTTGATACCGGCCGAGAGCGTGGACTGAGTGATGTGCAGCCGCTGGGCCGCCCGCGTGAAGTTCAGCTCCTCGGCGACGGTGATGAAGTACTCCAGCCGTTTCTGGTCCACACTCCCCCCCATTAATCGGCATTTCCGATCGAGTATTCGAAAACATTCGTTGGACACGATAGCCGGGCAGGGCGACCGTTGTCGTGCGGGCCGGGCCAAGGCCCCGACCAGGACGTCAGCGAAAGAGGATGACCATGCGCGTACTGCTCACCGGCGGCACCGGCTACATCGGAGCCGCGGTGCTCGATCGACTCGTCTCCGGCGGCCACCAGGTGACCGCCGTGGTGCGCTCCGCCGAGAAGGCCGGGCTGGTGCGGGCCAAGGGTGCCGAGCCCGCGGTCGCCGACCTGGCAGACGGCGACGCCCTGGAGAAACTCGCGGCTGCGAGCGACGGCGTGATCCACGTGGCGTCGCCGGGCGACGAGACCAGCGCGACCGTCGACGAGGTGGCCGTCACCAGCTTCCTGCGCGCGCTGCGGAACACGGACCGGCCGTTCGTGCACACCACCGGTGTCTGGCTGCACGGCAGCGGTTCGGCGATCACCGAGTCGTCCGGCATGAACGCCCCGCGGCTGACCGCCTGGCGGGTGCCGCTCGGCAAGCTCGTACGCGACGCGCGGAGCATCCGGACCTCCGTCATCGCACCAGCGGTGGTGTACGGCCACGGCGGCGGTTTGCTGAACCTCGTCGCTGCCGGTCCTCGAACCGCCGGAAACACCCCGGCGCTCACCATGATCGGCCCCGGTGACCAGCACTGGAGCACCGTGCACGTGGACGACCTGGCCGAGCTCTACGTGCTCGCGCTGGAGAAGGCCCCGGCCGGTTCGTACTTCATCGGCGCCGGCGGCGCGAACCCGACCGTACGGGAGATCACCGAAGCGGTGAGCCGCTCTGTCGGCCTGGCCGGACGCGTCGAGCCCGAACCCGTCGTACAAACGCTCGACCGGCTCGGCCTGCTCGGCGAGGCCCTTCTCCTTGACCAGCAGGCTTCGGGCGACACGGCCCGGCGTGTCCTGGGCTGGTCCCCCACGGGACCGTCGGTCCTCGACGACATCGCGCGTACGGACTTCTGAGAGAGATCCGCGCCCCGGGCCCCGCCGCGGGCGGGGCCCGGCCGACCATCAGCGGCCGGGTCGACCGGGCCCTGTCCGGCCGCAACCCTTCTCGAAGGAACTTCGACATGAGCACTCCCACCGCACCACCCGGGTCAGGCCGCCGTCCTGCTGGGCCCGGTCCCCAGTCGGCGGAACGGTCCCGCCCATCCGTGCCTCGCGGCGCGGCGCCGGCCGTCGTGGCAGCCATCGCAGCCGGCATGGTGGTACCGGTACAGGCCCGTCTGAACGGTGAGCTGAGTCATCGCCTCGACGACGGCATCGCCGCAGCGGCGATCAGCTTCTCGGGCGGACTCGTCCTGTTGTCGCTCCTCGCGTTCTTCTCTCCCGGGCTGCGCGGCGCGCTGCGCCGCCTGGCCGACGATTCCCGGGACGGTCGGCTCCCCCGCCGGTACCTGCCGGCCGGTGTGCTCGGCGGCACGTTCGCCCTGGCCCAGTCCACCGCCGCGCTGGTCACTGGAATCGCCGTGTTCACAGTGTCGGCCATCGCCGGTCAGACCCTTGGCGGTCTGATCGTGGACAGCCGGGGTATCGGCGGCGGCCCGCGGCAGCGCCCGGGCGCCGCTCGGCTCACGGGAGCGGCTGTCATCCTGGCGGCCGCGGTCGTGTCCGCCCTGCCCCGTTTCGCCGACACCCCAGCGCCGGCCACGATCATCCTGCCGGCCCTCGCCGCCATCGCCGCCGGCTTCCTCCTCGGCGTGCAGCAGGCCATGAACGGAGCGACGACGGCCGCGTCGGGCTCGCCACTCGCGGCGACCTGGCTCAACTTCCTTGTCGGTGCGGTGTTCCTCGTCGCGGTCTGGGGGGCGAAAACACTCGTGCGGGGGACCGCGGGGCACCCGCTGCCCACCAGCTTGTGGGTCTACCTCGGTGGTCTGTGCGGCGTGGTGTTCATCGGTGCCTCGGCGTTCCTGGTGCGCCGGATCGGTGTTCTGCTGCTGAGCATGGCCTCCATCGCGGGGCAGCTCGCCAGTTCGATCGCCCTGGACTTCCTCGTCCCTTCGGGCGGCCGGTCCCCCTCCGTCCTCACCATCCTCGGCGCGTTGCTCACGTTTGGCGCCGTCTGGATCGCCTCCCGGCCCCCGCGCGGCACCACCGCGAAGTGATCCACTTCCGCGTCCGACCGGACGCGGACCGCCCACCGTCCCTTCCCGACCCACCGTCCCTCCCTCGATGGACGAGCAGCACAGTGCCGCCCAGGCATGAAAGGAACCACAGGTGTCCCCGAACCAGCCGCAGAACAAGGAACGCATCCTGATCAAGGGCGCGTATCTGATGACGCAGGACGACAAGCTCGGCAACTTCGTGGGCGACGTTCTCGTCGCCGACGGCAGGATCCTCGAAATCGGCCGGGACCTGTCCGACGACCGGGCCAGGGTCATCAACGGCACAGGGAACGCCGTACTGCCCGGTTTCATCGATACCCACCGACACAACTGGCAGGGAGCGCTCCGCAATCTCGGCCCCGCCTGGACCTACCAGGAGTACCGCAGCCAGGTGCAAATCGGCCTCGGACAGTACTTCGCCCCCCGGGACGTACACGTCGGCAACCTGGCGGCGGACCTGATGTCCCTCGACTCCGGGGTGACGACCGTGCGGGACGAGTCGCACATCAGCAACAGCCCCGAGCACTCGGACGCGGCGATCGCCGCGCACTGGGAGTCGGGCATCCGTGCCGTCTTCGACCACGGCTGGCCGTCGACGGAGGCCGAGCAGTGGCAGTTCGGCAGTGACCGCACTCACCCCGACGACATTCGGCGCATCCGCGACGAGGTGCTCTCCGACGACTCGGCGCGGGTGACCCTCAACGCGATGCTCCGCGGACCGGAGCTGTCCACCCCCGATGTGTCCGAGCACGACATCCGGCTCGCCCGTGAGCTGGGCCTGCGCATCAGCATGCACGTGGGCCTCGGCGAGTGGGGGGCGGAGCAGCAGGCCGTACGGCAACTGGAGGAGGCCGGGCTGCTCGCCTCGGACATGACGTTCATCCATCTGTGCACGTCGACCGACGAGGAGCTGAGAATGCTGGCCGCACGCGGCGCCACCGCGTCCGTGGCCGGCGCCCTGGAGGTCTTCATGCCGGGCCTGGGCCAGCCGGCCACCAACCGTCTGCTGGCCGCCGGTGTCCGCCCGAGCCTCAGCGTGGACACCGAGACGATCGTGAGCGGTGACATGTTCGGCGTCATGCGGGCGACGCTCGCCTACCAGCAGCTGATCCTCGCCGGTGCGGCCGGGCCCATGGACCGTGTTCCGGGCCTGCCCACATTCGACGCCGCCGACCTGCTGTCCTTCGCGACCATCGAGGGCGCACGGGCCGCGGGGATCGACGACCGCACCGGCAGCCTGACCCCGGGCAAGGAGGCCGACCTGATCATGATCCGCCTCGATCACGCCAACATGCTGCCCGCCACGGACGTCGGGGCCACGATCGTCGCGGGCGGCCACGCCGGCAATGTCGACCTGGTCGTGGTGGCCGGTGACGTCCTCAAGGAGAACGGCGTGCTGAAGGGAGGTGACGCCGTCTTCGACGAGGCCGCGGCCTCCCGTGACCGGCTCTTCCACGCCGCCGGTCTGCCGCTCCCGGTCTGAGCCGGCCGCCGGGCAGGCCCGGGCCGACTGGCGTGACCGGCCCGGACACGTCCTGGCCAGGGGCTGCGGCCCGGGGCCAGGCCGCAGGCGACGTCCGGGGCCCGGGCCGTCACCCCGCGTGGGTGGAGAACATCCCGCCCGTCGGCCCCTGCTTGTCGCCGCCCTGCGCCTTCTTCAGGGCGTTCGCCAGGCCCTCGATGGTGAGCGACTGGAGGATCACCCGCCCATTGCCCTCCAGGGTGGCCAGCGACAGCCCCTCACCGCCGAAGACCGCGTTCATCAGCCCCTGGCGGTTGAGCCCGCCGATGCGCTCCACGCCGTACTGGATGCCTTCCTCGAAGGCGACGATGCAGCCCGTGTCGACCTCGATCCGGCCGCCGAAATCGGCCGGATTCAGGTCGATGAAGTTGCCCGCACCACAGATGATCACGGTGCCGCGTCCGGTGAACTTCTCCAGGATGAATCCCTCGCCGCCGCTGCGCCCGGTCTTCCCGCCCTGGAAGGCGATCCCGAACTCCACGGTGGACTCGGCCGCCACGAAGGCGTCCTTCTCCGCGAACCACGCCCGCGCCCCGTCCAGCTCCAGCGCCCGCATCTCACCGGGCAGCACCCCGGCGAAGCCGACGGTGCCCTCGCCGCCGGTGGCGGTGAAGTACTGGAACGCCAGCGACTCCCCGGCCAGCGCCCGCTGCCCCACCTGCATGGCGGTGCCCATGGCCTGGCGCAGCATCCCGCCCATCCCGCCGCCCCCGGCGCTCCCGCCATTGCCCCCGGCGGCCTGGCCGCCGCCCCCGCCGGGCCCGGACAGCCGGGTCTCCATCGTCACGTTCGCCGTCTTGAACAGGAACTTCCCGGCCTCGCAGTAGACGGTCTGCCCCGGCTGGAGGGTGCAGACCGCCATCTGCATGGCGTTGCCGACGATCTCTTGCCGCAGGGTCACAGCCGATCTCCTCGATGGTCGTATCAGGCGCCGGTGATGCCAGATGGTGTCAGTTGATGCCGTAATCGGACATCCGGGTCAACGTCCGACCCCGATGTCCGGGTTCCGGGAGCTTGACACAATGCCGGTCGTGGTCCGGCCCCGGGGGCGATGCTGAAGGGAGCATGACGATGAACACCAGTGCTGCGACGACGGCCCGCACGATGTGGGCCCTCTTCGAGCCGATCCACGCGGTGGCGTACTTCGCACCGGAGGCCAAGGCCGCATACGAGGCCGGGGGGCTGCGCGGCTTCTGGCGCGGCTACTTCGCGGGCCGCGCCGCACCCCTGGGACCGGTCGGCCCGGAGCCCGTCGTGGCTGCCTTCTTCACCTTCGCGCCCGCCATGGTCGCCCGCGCCCTGCCCGACGTCTGGTCCCTGACCACGCCCGAGCGGGCCCTGGAACTCCGCCGCACAGGCGCCGCGGCCGCCCTGGCCCGGCTGCTCGCCGGGCACGAGCGCGCGGTGGAGCGCGCCGCCGAGGCCCTGGTCCC
>NZ_JAHLEM010000458.1 GCF_018883605.1 Streptomyces niphimycinicus
TATCCCGGAAACCATGCTCCTCGAACAGCGAGCACTCCCACAACGCCGACTCCACCAACGCCTCCGGCGTGGCCTTCCCGTACTTCTCCAGCAGCCGCTTGTCCAGCGACCCCGCGTTCACCCCGATACGGATCGGCACACCCGCGTCCGAGGCCGCCCGCGCGATCTCCTTGACCTTGTCGTCGAACTGCCGGATGTTCCCCGGATTCACCCGCACCGCCGCACACCCGGCATCGATCGCCGCGAACACATACTTCGGCTGGAAATGAATGTCCGCGATCACCGGGATCTGCGACTTCTTCGCGATCACCGGCAACGCGTCCGCGTCATCCTGCGACGGACACGCCACCCGCACGATCTGACAACCCGACGCCGTCAGCTCCGCGATCTGCTGGAGCGTCGCCCCGATATCCGCCGTCACCGTCGTCGTCATCGACTGAACCGAGACCGGAGCGTCGCCGCCCACGGCCACCGGACCGACCTGGAGGCGGCGGGAGACCCGGCGTGGTGCGAGCGGCCTGCCCGGCATGGCGGGCAGGCCGAGTGCCACCGGTTGTGCTGAGCTCATCCCGTCACCCGTTGCTTCCGGCGGCGGTCTCCCGGGCGGCGCGCAGCGACTCCTTGAGGGAGCCCATGGTCGCCAGGACCGCGGTGGGCTCATAGCCGCAGTGGGCCATGCAGTTGTCGCAGCGCGGGTCCTTGCCGCGGCCGTACTTGTCCCAGTCGGTCTCCTCGACCAACTCGCGGTAGGTCGGCACATAGCCGTCGCTCATCAGATAGCAGGGGCGCTGCCAGCCGAAGAGCGAGTAGTTGGGGATGCCCCACGCGGTGCACGGGAAGTCCGCCTTGCCCTCGAGGAAGTCGAGGAAGAGCGGGCTGTGGTTGAGCCGCCAGCGGCGCCGGTTGCCTCCGGCGAACGCCTTGCGGAACAGCTCGCGGGTCTGCTCGACGCCCAGGAAGTGCTCCTGGTCGGGCGCCTTCTCATAGGCGTAGGCGGGCGAGATCATCATCTCGTCCACCTTCAGCTCGTCATTGAGGAAGTCGAGCACGTCGACGACGGTCTGCGGGGTGTCGGTATTGAAGAACGTGGAATTGGTGGTGACCCGGAAGCCGCGCCGCTTGGCCTCCTTGATGGCCTCCACCGCCTCGTCGAACACCCCCTCCTTCGCCACCGATTCGTCGTGCCGCTCCCGCAGCCCGTCGATGTGCACCGCGAAGGCGAAGTACGGGGAGGGGGTGAACAGATGCATCTTCTTCCGCAGCAGCATCGCGTTGGTGCACAGGAAGACATACTTCTTCCGCTGCACCAGTTGCCGGGCGATCTCGTCGATCTGCGGATGCATCAGGGGCTCGCCGCCCGCGATGGACACCATCGGCGCACCCGACTCCAGCACCGCGCCGACCGCCTGGGCGACGGGCATGCGCTGCTTGAGGACCCCTGCCGGATGCTGGATCTTTCCGCAGCCCTCGCACTTGAGATTGCACGCGAACAGCGGCTCTAGCTCGACGATCAGCGGGAACTTGTCCCGCCGCTTGATCATCTTCTGTTCAAAGAGATACGTCGCGACCCGGATGGTCTGGCGGAGAGGCATGGCCATCTAGCTCACCTCCTGGGAGCAGCGAAGAACGGTGCCAGTGAAAGAAAGCGGGAAGAACGGTCCGCAGTACCCGGAAAGCTGATATTCCACCGCGCAGCGTGCCGATACGGACGAGTTCATGTTCAGGAGCGTCCACGACCACCCGGACGGCCGCAACCGGACGGACGCCGTGGCTTACCGCGGTGCGCAGGGTCGCGGCGGACTCCATGTCCACCGCGATGGCGCCGGTGCTGTGCAATGCGGCCCGTTCCGCACCGCGCACCACATGGTCGGAGCCCACCACCGGGCCGATGTGAACTCTCCGGCGGGGGCCGCCGGGGATCGGATGTGACAGGGCGTCGGCGAGGATCCGGGTGCCGGTGCATTCGGTGCGGCCCGCCGGATCGCGGGTCTCGTCGGCGACAACGATGTCCCCGGGGTGTATCCCGGGGGCCAGTCCGGCGCAGAAGCCGGTGGCGATGACGGCGGTGCGCGGCTGCCCGCACACCTCCGGCTCGCCGGGCTCACCGGACCTTCCGGTCAGCGCCCGGGTCACGGCGCGCTCGGCGGCCTGCGGCCCCATGCCCGTACGGAGCACGGTCACGGGCCCGGCGGCGGCGCCGGTCCCGGCGCCGCGCAGGGCGAACCGCTCGATGCCGAGCGCACAGGCGATCAGCAGCGCGGCACCGTCGGCCTCCGGGGCCGGATCGGCTGACATCAGCCGCTCCGCGGTCGCGCCCCGGTGGGCTCGCCGTGGACATACCGGCCGAGTGCCGTGACCGGGAAGACCTGCCGGTACAGGTGGTAGTTGATGGAGAAGTCCCAGGGGAAGCCGGTGCCGGTGAAGTACGGCTCGTCCCAGGAGCCGTCCTCCCGCTGGGTCTCGGCGAGCCAGGTGACCCCGCGCTCGACGGCCGAGCCGTCCCGCTCCCCCGCCGCCAGCAGCGCGAGCAGCGCCCACGCCGTCTGCGAGGCGGTGGAGGCGCCCCTGCCCATCCATTCGGCGTCGAGGTAGGAGCGCTGGTCCTCGCCCCAGCCGCCGTCCTCGTTCTGGACGCTCTCCAGCCAGCGGACGGCCCGGCGGACCGCCGGATGGGAGGCCGGGACGCCCGCGGCGATCAGGGCGGGGACGACGGAGCCGGTGCCGTAGACGTAGTTGGTGCCCCAGCGGCCGAACCAGGCGCCGCTCGGCTCCTGCTCGGACAGCAGCCAGGCGATACCGCGCCGGGTGCGGGCGTCGTACGTCCTCCCTTCGTGGGCGAGCATCTCGACGACATGCGCGGTGACATCGGCCGACGGCGGGTCGACGACCTCACCGAAGTCGCAGAACGGCAGCTTGTTGGGGAGCGGGCTGGTGTTGTCGACGTCGAACGCGCCCCATGCCCCGTTCTTGGACTGCATGCCCAGGGTCCAGCGCATGGCGCGCCGCACGGCCGCCTCGATCCGCTCGGGCTCGGGGTGGTCGACCCGGCGCAGCGCCAGGACGACCTCGGCGGTGTCGTCGATGTCGGGGTAGTTGTCGTTGTGGAATTCGAACGCCCAGCCGCCGGAGGGGAGACCGGGCCGCCGCACCGACCAGTCCCCGGGCCGGTCGATCTGCTCGGCCAGCATCCAGTCGGCGGCCTTGACCAGCGCCGGGTGGTCCGGGGGGAGCCCGGCGTCGGCGAGCGCGATGGCGGCCAGGCAGGTGTCCCAGACCGGGGACTGACAGGCTTCGATCATCCGGCTGCCGTCCTCGCGCCACACCGCGAAGCGGTCGAGCGACTCCAGACCGGCGCGCATCACCGGGTGGTCGAGGTCGTAGCCGCACAGATGGAGGGCGATGACGGAGTAGACGGCGGGTGGCTGGATGCCGCCCCAGCAGCCGTCGTTCTCCTGGCGCTCCACGATCCAGCGGGCGCAGGAGCGCAGCGCGGCCCGGCGCAGCGGGCGGAAGGCGACCTTGTGGTAGGCGTGCAGGGCCCGGTCCAGCCGCTGGAAGGCGCCGTCCCAGGAGGCGATGGGGGCCGGCGGGCGGGGCGGGTTGGGTCTGCGGGCGTCGGTGTGGAGCTCGTCGAGGGGGAAGGGGGCCGGGCGCACCGGCCGTTTGGCCGAGACGATGGTCAGCGGCACGATGGTCTGCCGGGCCCAGCAGCCGAAGTCGTAGATGTTGAGCGGCAGCCACTTCGGGAAGTAGATGATCTCCGGTGGCAGCTCGGGCAGGTCCTCCCAGCGCCACCAGCCGAAGAGGGCCAGCCAGATCCGGGTGAACACCCTGGCCGCCGCGATGCCGCCGCGGGAGCGCACCCAGGCGGAGGCGGCGGCCATATGGGGGGCGTCGGGCTCGTCCCCGGCCAGCCGCAGGGCGACATACGCCTCGATGGTGGTGGAGAGCTCGGGCGGGCCGCCGTGGAAGGAGGCCCAGGTGCCGTCGGCGCCCTGCTGGGAGCGGAGGAAGCGGGCCGCGGCGTCGAGGGTGTCGGGGTCCTGGATGCCGAGGAACTGCCGGAGCATCAGATCCTCGGCATCCATGGTGACGTTGGTCTCCAGGTCGCCCTTCCACCAGCCCCGCTCGTCCTGGCGGGACAGCAGGTGCTCCACCGCACGCGCCGTCGCGTCACGGGCGACGCTTAAGGTTTTGGACTCGGATGACTCGGAGGGTTGGACGGTTGGTGTCGCTGTCATGGCTTCCCCTCTGCAGTGTGGTCATCTGCCGTCTTTGGGGCTTCCGTCGGCCGGCACCCCGGCTGGGTGCCGGCCGGCGACTGCGAACTAGCGGTCCATGGCGATCATCTCTCTCGTACGACGACGAAATCGGCGAGCGCCACGAACCGCGCCCGGATCTCGGCGGGCATGTCCACCGAGTCCAGCGCCGCCAGGGCGGTCGCATGCTGTC
>NZ_JAHLEM010000459.1 GCF_018883605.1 Streptomyces niphimycinicus
ACTAGCGGTCCATGGCGATCATCTCTCTCGTACGACGACGAAATCGGCGAGCGCCACGAACCGCGCCCGGATCTCGGCGGGCATGTCCACCGAGTCCAGCGCCGCCAGGGCGGTCGCATGCTGTCTGCGGGCCTCCTGGGAGGTCCAGTCCCGGCCACCCGCTTCTTCGATCAGCGCGGCGCGGACGGCGAACTCCTCCTCCGAGAAGTCGGCGAACTCCTCTTCCGGCTTGTGCGCGTCGGCGGCGAGGATCTGGGCGAGCCGCTCGGAGTCGGGGCCGCCGGCGGCGAGCGCGGCGACCACGGGGAGGGACTTCTTGCGCTGGCGCAGATCGCTCCAGGTCCGCTTGCCGGTCGTCTCCGGGTCGCCCCAGATGCCGAGCAGGTCGTCGACGGCCTGGAAGGCGAGGCCCAGGTGGTAGCCGTAGCGCTCCAGGGTGTCGGCGGTGTGGTCGTCGGCGCCGCCGAGCACGGCGCCGATGGAGGCGGCGCAGGCCAGCAGGGCGCCGGTCTTGTTGCCCTCCATCTCCAGGCACTCCTCGACGGTGACCCGCTCGCGGTGCTCGTAGGAGATGTCCTGGGCCTGGCCGTCGATGAGTTTGCGGGTGGCGGCGGTGAGCCGGCGGGTGGCCCGTCCGGCGTCCGCGGTGCCGAGCTCCAGCAGTATCTCGTTGGCCAGGGCGAACAGGGCGTCACCGACCAGGATGGCCTGGGCCGGGCCGTGCACCTTCCAGACGGTGTCGCGGTGGCGGCGCTGCTCGTCCCCGTCCATCAGGTCGTCGTGGAGCAGCGAGAAGTTGTGCACCAGCTCGACCGCGACCGCGCCGGGCACCCCGGCCTCGGGGGCGGCACCCGCGGCCTCGGCCGACAGCAGGGCGAGCGCGGGGCGTACGGCCTTGCCGCCGTCGCCCTCCGCCGGGTTGCCCTCGGCGTCGATCCAGCCGAAGTGGTAGGCGGCGACGGTGTCCATGGGCGGGGCCAGCCGGTTCACGGCGGCGCGCAGCACCGGCGTGGCGAGCGTGCGGCCGCGCTCCAGCAGCGCCATGACTCCTGCGGTGTCGACAGCGGGGGTCGCCGGGGTCACGGTCTCTCCTCTGTTCTTGGTGGTGGTGCTCATGCCGCCTCCTTGGGCGACTCCCCGCCCGGGGCGGGGAGCGGGTTCACATGCGGGCGGCCGAGGTGGCCGAGGGCCGCCCGGGCGGCGGAAAGACCGCTGCGCACGGCGCCCTCCATGGTCGCGGGCCAGCCGGTGGCGGTCCACGCGCCGGCCAGGTAGAGGCCGGGCGCGTCGGTCGGGGCGGAGGGCCGCAGGAGGCCGACGCCGGGGACGGGGGCGAAGGTGGCGGTGCGCTCCCGGGTGACGAAGAAGTCGCGCACCGCTGCCCCGCGGGCGACCGGAAGCAACCGCTCCAGCTCGGGCAGATAGCGGTCGCGCAGCTCGGCCACCGGGCGGTCGATGTCGTCGTACGCGGCGGACTGCGACACCGCCAGATACTGGCTGTCCCCGGCCCCGGGCGCGGCCCTGAGCCCGGAGGCGTCCGTACGGTCGAAGACCCACTGGACGGGGGAGCCGAGCGCGGCGAAGAACGGGCGGCGCAGCACGGTGCGGTCGTAGATCACATGCAGATTGAGGATCGGCGCGGTGCCGATGCGCAGCAGCTTGCCGGGGTCCTTCAGGGCGCCGTCGGGCAGCAGGGCGTGTGCCTCGCGCTGCGGTACGGCCAGTACGAGCACGTCCGCCTCGGCCGGTGGCTCCTCCCCCGGCCGCCCGGCCATGGCCACGCTCCAGCGGCCCCCGGGGGTGCGGGTGACGGCGGTGACCCGGGTGCGCAGCTCGGTCGTCACGCCCGCCGCGTCCAGGGCGCGGTGGGCGCGGGTGTGGTGCAGCTCGCCGAGCGGGGCGCGGGCCCAGCCGATGTCGGCGGCGTCGGGCCGGGAGAGCAGCCCGGTCTTGAAGACCATCGCGGCAAGGCCCAGCGAGGCGTTCGGCGCGGTGGCGTTGAGCGTGGCCACGCCGACCAGGTCCCACAGCGCCTCGACGGCGCGCGGCGACTGGCCGTGGCGGCGCAGCCAGCTTGCGAAGTCCACTCCGTCCAGCGCCGGGTCCTGGGGGTCGAGGCGGCCCAGCGCGAGCGCGGCGCGGCCCACCTGGGCGCGCTCGGCGAGGGAGAGATGGGGGTAGGTGGCCAGGCTCCTGGACAGATGGAGCGGCACCGGCAGGGCGGTGCGGCGCAGCCGGCCGAGCCGCCGCCCGGCGCGCCCCCGGGCGTCGAGGACGGGGATGTCCAACCGGCCCTGGAGCGGGGCGAGCCGGGCGGCGCCGACCCGGTCCAGGAACCACTGGTAGGCGGTGCAGCAGCGCAGGTGGACATGCTGGCCGTTGTCGACGGTCAGCTCGCCGGCCGGGGAGGAGCGGTGGAAGGAGAAGGCAAGGCCGCCCAGCCGGGGGCGGCCCTCGACCAGGGTGACCCGCAGCCCGGCGTCGGCCAGCTCGAGCGCCGCCGCCGTACCGGCGAGCCCGCCGCCGATCACCAGCGCGCCGCGCCCGGCGGGGCCGCGTCTGGCGGCCGGGGCGGAGCCCAGGGTCGAATGGGTCACACCGGCCTCCCGGTGCCGCGGCGCTCGACCGCGCGGGCGTCGAGACCGGCCAGCCCGCGCACCGCCACATACGCCTTCTCGTGTCCCGGCAGCGAGACGCGGCCACGCAGGACGGCCGCGGGATCCCTGGCGATCCGGTCCAGGAGTCTGCTGTAGATGCCCGCCATGGCGGACACGCACGCCCCGCTGCGCCGGTCCAGCAGCGGCAGCAGCCGGAAGCCCTCGGCGAAGAGCGCCCTGGCCCGGCGCACCTCGAAGTGGACCAGGCCGGTGAAGTCGGCGTCGGGCGGTGCGGTGGAGCCGCGGAACGCGTCGGCGCAGCCGAATTTGGCGAGGTCGTCGGCGGGCAGATAGGTGCGCCCGGTGGCGGCGTCCTCACGGACGTCCCGGAGGATGTTGGTGAGCTGAAGGGCGAGCCCGAGGGTGTCGGCGTAGTACGGGGCGCGCTCCAGCTCGTCCTCGCGGTGGCCGGTGCCGGGGGCGGTCCCGAAGACGCCGAGCGACAGCCGTCCGATGGCGCCCGCCACACAGCGGCAGTAGACCTTGAGGTCGTCCCAGGTCTCGTAGGTCTGCCCGGCCACGTCCATCAGCACGCCGTCGATCAGCTCGTCCAGTGCGTCGAGCGGGATCGGGAAGCGGTGTGCGGCATGGGCGAGGGCGACGGCGACGGGGTCGGTGTCGTCCTCCTCGATCCCGCCGCCCCGCATCCGGTCCAGCAGGGCACGGGTGTCCGTCAGCCGGGCCCGCTTGGCCTCCGGGTCGAGGGGGCCGTCGCCGATGTCGTCGACCCGGCGGGAGAACGCGTACAGCGCCGACATCGCATGGCGCTTCTCCGTCGGCAGCAGCCTGATGCCGTAGGCGAAGTTGCGGGCCTGGTGCCCGGTCACGGCCTCGCAATAGCGGTACGCCGCGAGCACTGGCGCGGACGCGTGCGGAGATCCCTTCACGGTCCGGCTCACCCCTCTCTTCGCAGTGTCGCCCCCACCTCGCGCAGCAGGCTGAGCTTGGTGGGCCTGGGCGGTCCAGGGAGTACGTCATGTCCCGCGGCCGCGACCGCCCGCAAGGCGGCCCGTCCCCCGGCCACGAATCCGGCGAGCAGCACCTTGAGCCTGCCGTGGACGCTACCCACCAGGGGGGTGCCTTCATTCAGCAGGGCAGCGGCGCGTTCCGCCTCCTCCGCGACCAGGGCGCGCAACCGTACGCCGCCCCTGGGGGCGGCGAGGTCGGCCTCGGTCACACCGAAGCGTTTCATGTCCTCGGCGGGCAGATAGACGCGGTCCCTGCGGAGGTCCTCGGCCACGTCCTGTAGGTGCTCGACGATCTGGAGGGCGGTGCAGATGGCGTCCGAGTGGCGGATCCGCTCGGGGCTCGCGGTGCCGGTGATGCCGAGGACGAGCCGTCCGACCGGATTGGCGGACAGCTCGCAGTAGTCGAGCAGTTCCTGGTAGGTGGCGTACCGCCGGATCCGCTGGTCCTGGCGGTTGGCCTCGATCAGGCCGCGGAAGGGCTCGGGGGTGAGCCCATGGCGGTGGACGGTGGGGCGCAGGGCCGCCAGCAGCGGATGGCGCGGCTCCCCGAAGGGCTGGAAGACCCGCTGGAGGTCGGCCTCGAAGGCGTCCAGCATCGCGAGCGCGTCGCCCGCCTGGTCGCGGTCGAGTCCGAGGAGCTCGGCGTCGGCGCCGCCAGGGGCCAGATCGCCGTCGCCGATGTCGTCGACCAGCCGGGCGTAGCCGTAGACGGCCATCAGATCGGTGCGCCAGGCGCGGGGCAGGAAGAAGGGGGCCACGGGGAAGTTCTCGTGGGCGGCCTTGTCGAGCACGGCACGAGCGGCTTCCGGCCCGCCGCTGTGGCTGCTCGACGTGGTATGGGACCCGCTGCGCTCGTCCTCGACGGTCACCGTGGACAGCCAGGCATAGGGGCGAGACCCAGGACGCCACGTGGATCCCGGCGACCGGGCCCCGCGGGAGCGCTGGAGATGGGCCGTCTAGCCAATGCCGTCACATCCCCCGTTCTACACCGGTTACCAGGGTCGGCACGATCCGGACACGCCGCTCCGTCTTGTCAACGGGCTCCGGCCCCTGGCCCCCGAACAGGGGACAACGGCCGGCTCAGGCATGATCCGGACGGTGATTGCCACAGCTTACGCCTCTCGGTGTACACGTGTACGGGGCGATACCCCGATGTGACCTCCGATGTGGCGCCGGGCGCCTGGCCGGCGAACGCCCCCGGGCCGGTCTCCGGGGGGCCATCGCCTGGCCTCAGACGACCTCTTCGTAGAACTCGGCGATGTCCAGCACCCGGCACAGATCGCGGAGCTCGAACTCGAAGAAGTGCTGGCCCTCGGAGAGCGCGAAGGACATATGGCCGAGCGCCTCCATCGAGATCACCCCGTACAGCCGCACCCAGCAGCGGAGCATCACGGCGATGGCGCCGGGGGGCATGTCGACGTCCTGGTCCTCGCTGAGCGCGGTGAGGGTGGTCGCGAGCCCGGGGTCGAGCTCCTCGACGTCCGGGGCGGGGAAGCCGCGCACCCGCCACAGATCGGCGACCAGATCGGAGTAGACGGAGCCGAAGACCCAGCTCATATGGCGCTCGGGCTTGGTCTCCTCGCGGCCGAGCCCCGGGGCCCACGGGCCGAGGATGAGCCCGAACTCATGGGGGTGCTTGATCGCCCAGACGCGCAGCGCGCGGGCGCCGCTGATCCACCGGCGGCCCGGCTCCTCCTCGGGGTGCTGACCGAGGACCCCGCGCATGAAGCGGGCCATCTCCTCGAAAATGTCCACACGCAACTGAAGGATCAGCGCATCCCGACTACTGAAGTAGCGGTAGACGGCCGGCGCGGTCATGCCCATCTCACGCGCGATGGCGCGGATGGTCACATTTTCCGGGCCCTCCTGAACCAGGAGCGTCCGGGCGACGTCCTTGATTTCACGGATGGTCGCGATGCGCAGGCGCTCGCGCCGTGAGTACGGTGCGACGTGCGCTTCCCCTGGCGACACGCGTCCCCCTCCCTGATGCTGCGCCGCTCGACAACCCGGCGTACACGCACACGATACAGCGCCTCCGTTTAGTGAACAGCGGCAGTGACAGCGGCTCTGGTTCAACTGCTAGTCCTCCGACCCTGCCACAGATCCGTGGGGTTGCCCCGCCGGTTGGCTCAGCGACCACCGTCCGGGTCAGCGGACGACGCGGGGGAGCGTCCGCACATACGTCGGACATTCATTCGGGAAGAAGGCGCGGGAGTGCTCTCGCGACGGCCGGGGAATCACCGATCTCCGCACTCGGAGCCACTCCGCGGTAAACGCGCCCAGCGGAGGTGAGATTGCGTTCTCGCCCGACTCGGCAGGTGTGGGGAAACGGCCCGCCCCACCCGTTCCACCAGGAGCGGAGAGAAAACCGACCGGTCGGCACCGTGGATTTCCACTTCGGCCCGGCGGGAGAGTCCCGAACGCCGGGACAAAACGGGTCACGGCATTCCGGTCGGCGGCGCCGGGGCGTTCGGCCGTCCGGGGTTTCCGCGGCTCAGCCGGAGGATGTCGCGGTGACACGGGATCACCGCCGCATGGTTCACCCGGGGCAGATCCACTCACACCATCCGGTCCATACGAATACGATGCGTCGGAAGCAAGGGTGGTTACCTCAAGAGCGATACCGCCCTTGTCCCCCATATCCGGGCAGCCGGGCCACGGGCTTTCGC
The DNA here is from genome assembly GCF_018883605.1 of Streptomyces niphimycinicus. GTDB lineage: Bacteria > Actinomycetota > Actinomycetes > Streptomycetales > Streptomycetaceae > Streptomyces > Streptomyces niphimycinicus. Next base: position 6,295 of record NZ_JAHLEM010000459.1, read on the forward strand.
GATGCGGCCAGGTCGGCACCGAGAAGCCCGGACCGGGCGGTTCCGGCAGACCTCGCCCCCCGGGTCCTCCCGCACCGGGTCTGTTTTCCCGTCAACATCACGACGAGACGGGCTTTCCCCGAAAAGCGCCCGCGCCCCGTCGATAACGATCTCCCACCCCGGCTCCCCGCCGCTGGTGCGGGCGCGTTTCTTACCACGCCTGTTCGGTTCGTATTCGATCAGCGGTTCACTCCGCGAAAGTTCCTGACCCGCTTTCCCGGGCGAGATCGTCCGCACGCCATCAGGGAAGGCGACGGGGGCCCGGCCGGTCCCGAACTCAGCTTCCGCTTACGCCTTCGGACCGCGGCTTGAAGGGGTACGCACGTCCATGATCACCGCCTTGCGCGCGCCCGCCGCCTTCTCCGCGACGGCCGCGGCGCACACGCCGGGGGCCGGTCGCCCATAGGAGCGCGCTTCCCAACTCGCCCTCCCCCAAGGCGTTTACGGATTTTTTACCACCCGTACAGTCTTCCGGCAGATGGGAAAGGGCGGGTTCGGCCACCAACGGGTGGATCGCGCCGGATCCGGGTGACGGCGGGGCCTACGGGTGATGGGGGCAGGCGGCGGGTCCGGCGGGGGCGGTCCGCCGGGACGGGCGGGGCGCGGCGGTGCTCCGCTCGCGCGGGGTCACCGTCACCATCACGTTCTCCAGCGGCCGCAGCGAGATCACCGGCGAGCCGTACCTCAGCTCGGTCCCCGGGATCCGGCTGATCCGGAAGCGCTGGTTCACCATGGCCACGATGATGCGCAGCTCCAGCAGCGCCATGAAGTTGCCGACGCACTGCCGGGGCCCCGAGCCGAACGGGAGGTACGCCATCCGCGGCCGCTCCTTGATGGCCTGCGGGGTGAACCGGTACGGGTCGAAGGCCAGCGGGTTGTCCCAGTGGCGCGGGTTGTGGTGGGAGACCAGCGGGGACAGCAGCACCGAGGAGCCCGGTTCGACGTCATAGCCGCCGAGGGTGTCCGCGTCCACCGCCGCCCTGGGGAAGATCCAGATGGGCGGGTGCATCCGCAGGCTCTCGTCGACGACCATCTTGGTGTACGTGAGCGACTCGGCGCTCGCCACGTCCGGCAGCCCGCCCCCGAGCACCGTGGCGATCTCCGCGTCCAGCTCCTCCTGGACGCCTGGGTGGCCGGCGATCGACAGCAGCGTCCAGCACAGGGAGACGGCCGTGGTCTCATGGCCGGCCAGATAGACGGTGAGCAGCTCGTCCTTGATCTGCTGATCGGTCCAGGGCTCACCGGTGGCCGGGTCGGTGGCCTGCTCCATCAGCGAGATCAGCGGCCCCTCCCCCGTCTCCGCGTAGCTCCGGCGCACATCGGCCACGATGCGGTCGAAGACCCGGTGGATCCTGAGGATCTTTCGCTGACGGTCCGTCGGCACCCATGAGGGCAGCATCTCGGTGGCGGTGCCGCGCCGGAACATCACCTCCACCACATCGTCCACGATCGTCTTCAGCATGGCCGAGTCCGGCCTGATGTCGTAGGCGAACAGCGAGCGGCTGAGGGTGACCAGGGTCAGCCGCAGCATGTCGGTCATCAGGTCGACCGGCTCACCGGCGGCGGCCTTCGCCTCCCAGCTCTCCAGCATCTCCTCGGTGGCCCGGATGATGTTGGGGATGATGTCGGTGATGGCGTTCTTGAGGAACACCGGCTGCACCGCCCGCCGGTGGGCGCGCCAGAACTCGCCGTCGGTGGTGAGCAGTCCCTTGCCCATCACCACGCCGAACTGCTCGTAGAGCGGGCCGCGGACGTAGTTGCCGTTGTTCTCCACCAGCACCCGGCGCACCGCCTCGGGCTCGGTCACCTGGTGCACCAGGAAGGGGCCGAGCCGCATCCGGACGATCTCGCCGTGGTCGCGCTGGAGACCGAGCAGGAATTCGGCGGTGTTCCGCTTCCAGGGGCCCAGACTGCCCATCAGCGGGACGCCCTTGGGGCCGGGTGCCAGGCGCGGTGCGGAGGTCGCTGTGCTCATCGGTGGTCTCCTTGCTTTCGCGGCCGCGGCCCGCGGGGCACCGGAAAGAGGCGGCGCACGAAGAGATGGTCGAAAAGGGCGTCGGGCGCCAGGCGCCGCAGGGTGATCGTGCTGTGGGCGAGCAGTCCGACGGGGTAGCGGGCGCGCGGCCGGGAGCCGCGGGCGCCCTTGGCCACCACCTTCGCCACCCGCCGGGCCACGTCGTCGGACTGGATCGCGAAGGTGCCCGCCAGGGTCCGGCGGCTGCCGGTGTAGATCGCCTCGAAGTACTCGGCGCTCTCCCGGCGGAAGGTCTCGTACGTCCGGCTCACCGGCCGCAGGTTGGCGACGTAGGTGGCGCCGAAGCGGGTGGTGCGCACCGGGCCCGGCTCGACGAGGACGACCCGCACCCCGAAGTCGGCCACCTCGTTGCGCAGGGAGTCGCTGAGCGCCTCCACGGCGTGCTTGGTGGCGTTGTAGAAGCCCGAGCCGGGGACGGCGTAACGGCCGAAGATGGAGGAGATGTTGACGATGGTGCCGCCGCCGTGGGCGCGCATCGCGGGCAGCACCAACTGGCTGAGCCGGACCAGTCCGTACACATTGGTCTCGAACTGCTCGCGCACCTCGGCCATTAAGGCTTCCTCGATACAGCCCGACATGGCGTAGCCGGCGCTGTTGACCAGCGCCCCGACCGCACCGTGCGCCGCCTCGACCTTGGCGACGGCGGTGGCCATGGACTCCTCGTCGGTGACGTCGAGCGCCAGGGTGTGGATGCCGAGGGCCGCCAGCTCGTCCAGCGTCTCGGGCCGCCGCGCGGTGGCGTAGACGGCATGCCCGGCCCGGTGCAGCCGCAGCGCGCACGCACGGCCGATGCCGGAGGAGCAGCCGGTGATGAGGACCGGGAGGCCGGCCCCGGGTCCCGGGGCCGGCGAGCGGCCGGTCACGCGGGGGGCGCGTCGAACGCCCCGAGCTGGGTGGCGAGGTCGTAGCTGTCCATGGAGAACCAGCTCTCCACGATCTTGCCCTCGTCGTTGAACTCGTCGATGACGATGCCGGGGATCTCCAGCGCGCGGCCCTGCGCCGGGATGATGCCCGCGTAGGCGTCACCGGTGTGGGTGCCGCGTGCGGTGAACCGGCTGACGACCTTGTTCCCGTCCAGGATCCAGTCGTCCACGGTGACCTGGAGGTCGGGGAAGGAGGCGCGCTGGAGCCGCACCCACTCCTTCAGGTGCTCCACGCCTTCCTTGCCGTTCTCGGCGGTGCCGTGGCTGATGTGGTCCTCGGTGGCGCCCTCGTAGATGACGTCCAGATTGCCCTTGTTGAGGCACTGCTCGTAGTAGCGCTCGAGGACGGCCTTGTTCTGTTCGGGAGTGGACATGGGGTTCCCCTTCTATCGCGTGGTGTTTCCCAGCGGGCCGGAGAGTCCCGAGACGGTCGCCACGGGGTCTCCGGAGTCTGCGTCGGTGATCCGCCAGACGCCGAGCGAGGGATCGCCCTCGACTCGGGTGGGTCCGCGCTCGGCGGAGTGCGGTGTGATGCGGCCGAGGATCAGTGGGTCGGCGGTGACCGAGAGGCCGTCGCCCTGGGTGGTGCACCGCCGCACCACGTTCTCCAGCGCGGCGACCGGAAGGGCCGTCCCGGGTACGAGGGGTGTCGCCCACAGGTCGGCCGGCGGGCAGCGCGGCACCTCGGCCACCAGCCGGCCCTCCGGCCCCGCTCCCCATGCGCACACCGGCACCACGGCGCCGCGCCAGTGCAGGAACGGCGGCCCGGAGCGGAGGGTGGTGGTCTGCCGGACGGCGGGGCTCGGCGGGGCGGGCGGCCGTGGCGCGCCGGTCTCGTGGACGATGCGCAGGCTCGCCTCGGGGCCGCCTGCGGCCCCCTCCCGGCGGTAGCGGACCTCGACGATCCAATTGTGCCCCTCGTGGAAGCCGCGGGTCTCACGGACCAGCCGGATCGCCGGGCCGTCCAGGCGCAGCAGCGACAGCGGCACCACGATCTCCTCCGGAACACCGGCCGTGAGCGCCGGGAAGTCCTCCGGGACGATCCATTCGGCGGCCCGCACGGCGTTCTCCAGCAGCAGGGAGAGCGGCAGCGCCGGGGCGCCGTCGATGCGGAAGTCGCCGAGCGCGGGGGTGCGTTCGGGATCGAGGACGACGCGTGCCGTCATCCGGGCGTGCGGCTGGTAGGCGGTCACCTCGCCGAGGTGGAAGATCTTCGGATAGGCGGTGGCGAAACCGGGCAGCGCGGGCACCACCGGATAGCCGATGGCCTGGCCCGGGTCGATGGCCTGGCCGAGTGGCCCGACGAAGGTGACCTCGCCCTCGGAGGCCCCCAGCAGTTCGGCCCGCCACCGCTCCAGCCCGTCCGCCACGTCGATCGCGGCCATGTAGCGCAGGGTGGCGGCGAAGTTGGCGATCAGGCCGATGCGGTCCCAGGTGGGCCAGGCGAGGGTCATCACGGGGAACGCGGCCCGGCGGGCGGCCCACTGGCCGAGCCGGGCCAGCCCGTCGTTGGCCGCGGCGTATTCGAGCTGGCCGACCATGCCGCCGAGCCGTCCGGTGAGGGAGCCGACGCTGCAAAAGAACTTCAGGTCGCGCCTGCGCACCTCCTCGAAGACATTGAGGAAGCCCTCGATCTTGACCTCGACGGTGCGCAGGATCTCCTCGTCGGTCTTCTTCGGCAGCCGGGCGGAGGTGTCCACTCCGGCGTTGTGCACCACTCCGGCGAGCCGGCCGCCCTCCAGCGCGTCCTCGCGCCGGATGAGCTCGCGCACCTGGGCGCGGTCGGTGAAGTCGCAGCGCGCGTACTCGATGCGCAGCCCCTCCCGCCGGGCGCGGGTCAGATGGGTGGCCAGCTCCCACAGCCGGTGGGTGCGGGCGAGCCGGGCCCGGGTCCTCGCGGGCGACTCGCCCTTCGTACGGGCCGCCCAGACCTCCTTCTCGTACCGCTTCCATCCGGCCTCGTCCACGCCGAACCAGGGCTCGTCCCCGCTCGGGAACGGCTCCCGGCCGGTGACCACGACCCGTACGCCGTGCCGGGCGGCCAGCGAGCGGGCCAGCTCCCAGCCGATGCCCCGGCCACCGCCGGAGATCAGCACGGTGTCCTCGGGGCCGAGGGTGAGGGCGGGCGGGGCCACGGGCCGGTCCTCGGGGGTGAGGGTGAACCGGCGGCCGTCCCGGTGGCCGACCTCGATCTCGCCGGTGCGGCCCAGCTCGGCGGCGACGATGCCGGGCAGGTCGGCGGAGGCGGCCAGGTCGATGTCGACGACGCGGGCGTTCACATTGGGGAACTCCCGGTGCAGGGTCTTGGCGAGCCCCGCCCAGATGCCGCCCAGGGGCTGCTCCAGACCGTCCCGCGGATGCCGGCCCATCCCGCCGCCGAGGTAGCTGACGGCGAGATAGAACAGCCGGTCCGCGGCCGTCTCGGCCGCCCAGTCGTCGTAGACGCCGCGCAGCGCGGTCACGGTCCCGGTCAGCGCCTGACGCCAGGCCCCGGCGAGGGCGGCGGGGTCCGGGTCGTGGGCCCGGCCCACGGTGAGGTCGACGATGGCGTCCACCGGGCCGGGGCCGTCCGGCTCCCGGCGCACCAGCGCGCCGTGTTCCTTCAGTTCGCGCTCGACACCGGCGGCGATGTCCTCCTCGCCGCCGATCAGCAGCACCCGTATCCCGGCGAGCCGGGGGTGCGGCCCGGCGGGGCGCGGCAGCTCGGTGAGCCGCCACACCATCCGGGTCACCGGCTGGACCGGCGCCCCGTCCTTCGCCACGGTCATGTCCGGTCCTCCCCCGCTGACGCCTGTTCGACGGGGACGGCCTCGCCGGTCTCGGCGTCGATATAGCCGATGAGGGTGGCCCGCATGTCCTTCATCTGGAGGAGCATCCGGCCGTCGGGCCGCACCGCGACGAAGCGGTTGCTGATGGCGTCGGCCGTCAGATCGAAGCCGGGCGGGGTGACGAAGAGGTCGACGGGCTCGCCGGAGGCGGCCAGATCGTGGTCGCTGATCTCCTCGTACAGATCGATCCGGCGGATCGACAGCGGCGCGGCCACCGGCACCAGATGCCCGTCAGGTCCGTCGAGCAGCTCCAGCACCCCCACCCGGGCCAGCCCGTCGAGCAGGATGGACGGCACGGTGAACCGGGACCACACCGGATCGCCGGCCGGGATGTCGGGCGCGTAGCGGGCGCGCTTGCCGCGGGGGTGGATCCGGGTGTCGGTGGTGGAGACGAACGGGCCGGTCAGCCGCACCGGGGAGCCGGGCTGGTGGTACGGGTCGGGGACCGGGGTCTCCTCCCCCGCCGGCCATTCCTCCCAGCGCGGCGCGGTGGGCGCCTCGGTGTCCAGCAGCACCCGGGCCAGGAAGTGGACCCGGTCCTCGACCAGGACCACTCCGCTGGGCGCGACCACGTCCTCGGTGATCCGCACCTGGACGACGGTCACCTCCCCGGGGCTGTCGACCAATTCGGCGCGGATGCGCCGCGGGCCGGCCGGGAGGTCGCGGTAGACCCGCAGGAAGTGCTCGAAGCGCAGATCCTCGAAGGCGATCACCCGCTTGCCGGGGACCAGGGCGCGGGCGGCCTCGGCGGCCAGTTCGGTGACGAAGGTGCCGGGCAGGGTGGCCTCGCCGCGCACCGTGTGGTGTTCCAGATAGCCGTCGGTCGCAAGGTCGAAGGGGCACTCGTAGACCAGCGACCGCTCATCGGACTCCAGCAGCCGGCGCAGGAAGAACCCGGGCCGCTCCGCCTCGCCCGTGGTGGCCAGATAGCCGGGGTAGAAGCGCTCGACGGTGGCGCGCTCGGCGTCGCCGAGGTGGACGACGGAGGGGCGCCGCACGGGGGCGTGCAGCTCCTGGACGAAGTGGTGGATGCCCTCGGCGATGGCCATGTTGCTGTACGACCCGGCGCGTTCGTAGTACGCCTTGGTCAGCTCGTTGGCGCCCATGCCGACGCCCTCCCACAGCGTCCAGCCGATGGTGAACTCCTCCGTCCGCGCACCGGTGGCCCGGGTGTGGGTCGCGGCGGCGGCCAGGAAGTCGTTGGCCGCCGCGTAGTCGGCCTCGCCGAGCTGTCCGAAGTAGCCCAGCAGCGAGCCGAAGTTGCACCACAGCCGGGGCGGCGCGGTGCGCAGGGCGCGCTTGAGGTGGAGGTAGGAGTCCAGCTTCAGATCGCGGATGGCGGTGAACTCGGCGAAGCTCTTGTCCTTGATCAGCCCCGAGCGCTGGAGCCCGGCGGCGTTGACCAGCAGGTCGATCCGCCCCTGCTCGGCCAGGACCCGGCCGATCGCCCCGTCCACCGCGTCGCCGTCGCGCATGTCGCAGGCGAGGTAGGTGACCCGGCCGGGACCGCTGTGGGCGGCCATCTCGTCCAGGTTCCGGCGCGCCCGGCGGGCGTTGACCATGCGGTCGAAGGCGCGGTTGATGTCGGCGACGGTGCGGCCGTCGCGCCGGGCGATCTCCGTCTTGATGTAGCCCGCACGGCGGGCGGCGAACTCCTCGTCGGTGCCCTCGTACGTCTCCGGCGGCCAGTCGTCCAGGGAGTTGCTGCCCAGGACGTAGATCCGGGGCCGGAAGTGCTCGGCGACCGCCTTGACCACCTCGGCGGTGATACCCCGGGCACCCCCGGCGACCACCACGACGGAGTCCGGGCCGAGCACGGCCCGCGCCCCCTCGCCCGGGGCGGCCGGCTCGTCGGAGAGCAGATACGTCCTCCGTACGCCGTCGATGTCGAACACCGCGGGGAAGACCCGCTCGGCCGCGCTCTCCTCCTCGGCGCGGGCCATCGCCTCGGTGAGGTCGGTGGCGGAGGTGCCCAGCGTGAAGGCGAGGCAGGCGTCGCGCTCCAGGGCCGCGGTCTTCCACAGCCCGGTGAACAGCCCGGTGTACGGATGCGGGGTGCCGCCGGGCGCGGCGCCCAGCAGCAGCGCCACGGCCGAGGAGCCGGGGTCGCCCAGGTCGTCGTAGACGTGCTGGAGCATCAGATAGGCGGCGTCGTGCAGGGCGGTGAGGCGGGGCGCGGGGCCGTCCGTGGGCGCCCGGACGAGGTCGGCGACCACCCTGAGGTGGATGGCCCCGGGGCCCGCACCGGCAAGGGCCCGGCGGACCGACTCCTCGGTGACCTCGGACAGATGGTGCCAGCCGGGGCGCGGGGCCCCGAGCGGCGCCGTGGACAGGACGGTGAGGTCCGCCTCCGGCGGCACGGCACCGGCGAGCGGCTCGGGCGCGTCGGTGAGCACCACCGCGCCAGCGGGGAGGAACGGGGTGCGCTCGCGCACGGTGCGCGCGGGCAGCTCGGTCAGCACGGGCACCTGACGGCGGACCCGTACCGGGGCGCCGTCCGCGAGCCGTCCGTCGGTGGCGAACGCGGCG
>NZ_JAHLEM010000046.1 GCF_018883605.1 Streptomyces niphimycinicus
CCGCACCACCGGTGAGGCCCCGGCCCCCCGCCGCCGCAACAGCGCCCGCACCCGGGCCACCAGCACCACGTACGAGAACGGCTTGGTCAGATAGTCGTCGGCGCCGGTATCGAGCCCCTCGGCCTCGTCGTACTCGCCGTCCTTGGCGGTGAGCATCAGGATCGGCACATCGCTCCCGGCCGCCCGGAGCGCCCCGCACACGTGGTAGCCGTTCATCCCCGGCAGCATGATGTCGAGAACGATCAGGTCGTAGTCGCCCTCCCGCGCACGGTGCAGCCCCTCGCGCCCGTCATGGACGACATCCACGGCGAACCCCTCGGCCTGCAACCCCTTGGCCAGCGACAGGGCCAGCCGCCGCTCGTCCTCCACGATCAGCAAACGCATACGACCAGCCTCCCAAAGCGAACGTCAACTACCCGGCGCTAAAGCGTCGGGCTTGCGCAACGGGCACCACTGGCGATGGTGCTGCGTTCGCGTCCAGCCCCGTCCCGCTGGCGCGGTGGTGGGGCGGGGGCCGTTGACGGGGCCCCGCGTCGCCGCAACTCCCACGCACGG
>NZ_JAHLEM010000460.1 GCF_018883605.1 Streptomyces niphimycinicus
AGCGCGCGTACGGCGGCGGAGCCGTGGGCGGCGGGCCTGACGCCGAAGCCGGGGGCCCCGGGGGCGCCCTCGGCCGCGGGCCGGTCCTCGGCGAGCTGCGACCTCAGCCGTACCTCGCCGCCAGCACCGGAAGAGTCCAACTCCAAGGCTTGCTGCCGCAGTTGGCCGATCACCGCCTCCAGCCGCTCGAACCAGGCGGCGACCTCCTCGTACGGAGTGGCCAGCACCTGCGCCTCCGCCAGCCGGTCATGCGGTTCGGCGAGCCGCCGGGCGAGCTGCGCGGGCGTGGTGATCCCGTCCAGGTCGGCTCGCAGCGGCGCCAGCACCTGCGTGTCGAACTCCTCGATCAGACGGCTGACGGGACGCGGATTGGGGTGGTCCGGCGCGGGCTCGGCGTCCCCCCGGTCGTCCGGGTCCTCGTCCGCCTCCGGGTCGGTGATCCACCGGCGGGCCTCGTCCACCAGCTCCTTGAGGGACGGCGGTGCGGACTCCGGCAGCCCGATGGCCGTCACGTCCTCCTCGCGGTCGGTGCTCACGCGCGCGACGGGCAGCAACAACCTCCGACCGCCGCTCCCGGACTCGGCCGTCCCGCCGAAGACGAAGAGCAGCTTGTCGCCGACGGCCAGCCCGAGCGAGGTACCCGAAACCAGCAGTTCCGACCGGCGCCGCAGGTCGTCGGGGCCGATCAGGGCCGGTCGGCGGCGGCGCACCGCCAGTTCGTTCCAGGCCCAGCGGGCGGCCAGGTCCTCGCTCGTCTCAAATGTCTGCGACTCCTCGTCGGAGGCCGCCGGGACGCTGTGGCTGATGGCGCCGCGCGGAATCGTCACCACCACGTCCTCGGCGCGCGGATCCCGGTCCAGGGTGTACGCGAGGTGGGTGTCGGCGGCCACGCCAGGCCGTGGCACATGTCCGACCAGCCGCCCCAGGAGGGCGAGCGAGCGGTGGTCGTGGGCGGTGCGCAGATAGCCCTCGTCGGCGATCCGCTCGGAGTGGAAGGTCAGCAGGTCGCCCAGGACCGCCCAGGCGTCCAGCAGCCCGATGGCCGGGTCGTCCGGGGTGCGCACCGTCAGGCCGCGCAGCGCGGGGTAGGCGGGCGAGGCGAGCCGGTCGAGCATGGCGGCCAGGAAGGAGCCGTAGTCGCCGACGCGATAGTCCAAGGCGGTGCGGCCGGGCGGGTTGTGCGGGGCGCCGGGGGCCCGGCGCTCGTCGTGGCCGCCGCAACCGCAACCGCAACCAGTGGAGTTGACGTGGTCGGGGTGGTCGCTCATCGGGCCCCCTTCAGCTCGATGACCAGGCGGCCGTTCTCGGGCCGGTCGGGGTCGTTGTCGCATTGGGCGATCTCCAGGGGGCCGAGGCGCAGGATGCCGTCCTCCAGCGCCTCGCCGTGCGATGTCTCGTACGAGGTGCCGTCAGCGGGCCCCTTCGGTCCCTCCAGCCCCTCGTGCCACAGCCGTCGCAACCGGGTGACCTCGACGCTCAGTACGCCCGGCACCGCCGCGGCGACGGCCACCAGCCGGCTGAGCCGCACCGGCTCGCCGAACGTCAGGGCGTCGGGGTGGAAGAAGCCGAGCCGCCCGCCGGCGAACCGGCGGCTGCCCAGCGCCCGGTACAGCTCGGCGAGGATCTGCCCGTGCTGATGCCCGGGCGCGGCGCACACCGCGAGCGCGATGTCCAACGGCACGGCGCGGGCCGGGCCGACCACCAGATCGTGGCCGATCCGGCGGTAGCCCTCCAGGGCGTGCGCGACCGAGTCCAGGAGGTCGGGGGGCGGTTCCCCGGTGCCGTACGCGTCGATGGCGATATGCGCCTCCTGCACACTGCCGGTCCAGCGGATCTCCGCCGCCGCGCGCTGCACACCGGGCAGCCCGCAGGCGAGCGCCGCGTAGTCCTCGGCGGTGATGGCACGGTGCCGGGTGCGCTTCAGGTCGAGCGGGGCGAGCTGGCGGACCTGGTCGACCGGTTCGGGCTCGGTGCCGCCGACGGCGGGCAGCGGATTGCGCACCCCGGCCACGGGCATGGGCTGCCCGGTATCCGCCGCTTCCGGGTCCCGGCACAGCACCAGGTGGTTGATGGCCTCGGGGCCGACGTTGCCCGCCGTGCCGCCGCCGACCCGGTAGTGGACCGCGAGCCGCGCCCCGGGCCGCGGCTCGGCGCCGTACCGGCCGTCGCCGAAGCGCAGCGCGATGCGGCCGTCGTCCTCCAGCTCCCCGACGAAGTGGCGGTCCCGGGGGCGGGAGCCCAGCAGATCGCGGCGCGGTGTCCAGGTCTCGCCGTCGGCCTCGATCCGTACGGCGGGGAGCGCGGCCCGTGGATCTGGGACGAGGGCGGCGGCCGGCCCGTGCAGCACCGGGTCCTCGGGGCGCAGCCCGGCGGCGTACGCCCGGCCCCAACTGTGCGCGATCTCCCAGGCGATGCGCCCGTCCAGGACGGTGCCCGCCCGGGCCCTGGCGGTCAGTGCGCGAAGCCGCCTCAGCTTGGTGTCGAGCAGCCGGTCACAGCGGTGCAGCAGTTCGCGCAGCGCGCGGACGGGGTGGCGGGCCAGTTGGAGGCGGTCCAGGACGCGCAGCCCGAACAGGACGGTGAGCTCGGCGATCTCCTCGTCCGAGAGCCCGTCGCGGTCACGAGCGCTGCGCCACAGCTCGGTGAGCCGCAGGCGTACCCGTCCCGGGATGGCGGCCAGGTGCTCGGCCTGTCCGGCGGCGATATGGCGCGGATCGGGGAAGGGCACGGCCTGGGTGACGGGCGCCTGGTGCAGTACGGGGCGCAAGCGCGGCACGATCCCCGGGTAGACGGACTGGGCGAGAAGTGTCCGCAGGGCCTCGGCCTGGGCGTACGCGGTGCCGGGCACGACCTTCTCGCGCCGCTGCCCGGCCGACTCCAGACCGATCCCGGCCCGGCCGGTCGCCTCGAGGCCGACGGTGGCGAACAGCTCCCGTACGTCGTCGGCGGTCAGTGGCCGCCCATGGCGGGTCCGGTCCAGCAGGGAGTCGATGAGCCGTGCGGGCGCGTTTCCGGCGTCCTTGTCGAAGCAGCCGAAGGCGGGGGGTTCACAGGAGCCGACGACGGCGGGGACGGGTGGCGCGGTGAAGGTCTCCGGTGCGCCGCAGCAGAAGGTCAGCGAGCGCCCGTGGTCGACGAGCACCACATTGCCACGCGCCACGCTGACGTCCTCGATGGGCGCGCAGTCGGTACCGCCTCGCGTTCCCGCAGTGCCTGACAGGCACAGCGGGAAGGCCAGCGCGTCCTCCCGCGCCCAGGTGACCTCCAGCACCGGCTGTTCGGCGAGCCGGTCCACGGCGGGGGTGACGGAGGTGAGGCGCACGGCCTGCCGGTGTGACGGGTCGGCGTCGCCGGGCGTTCCGGAGCGTGGCCCCCGCACCTCCTCGAAGAGCAGCAGATCGCCCGGGCGCAGGCCGATCGTGCGGGTCGCGCACTCCTCGTCGGCCCATGCGTCGCGCAGCGTGGCGGAGGTGGCGCCCGCGGGCAGCGAGCAGACCTCGCCGCCCCAGGTCCACAGGCGGATGCGGTGGTGTTCCGGCCGCAGATGGAGGGGCTGATCGGTGACGACGGGCTCGAACACCTCCACCGATCCGCGCTCGTCGAGCACGGCCAGCTCCCGGTCGTCCAGCACCGCCCCGATGTCCGGCCGGTCCAGCGGGCCGAGCGTACGCACGTCGACGGCGGCGAAGCGGTACTCCCCCGGGTCCAGGGTCAGCGGCTCGACCGTCTCCACGGTGACGAAGGCGCGGGCGTTGCAGCCGTCGTGCATCGCGTAGTCGATGAGCCGTACGTGGCGGCGTACGGACACCCGACGGCGGGCGGTGTCGAGATACGCCTCGGTGGCGACCGCGTCCTGCTGATAGCTGATCTGGTCGGCGGTGTAGGCGAGCAGCTCGACCAGGGTGGTGCCGAGGTCGGCGGCGTTGCGCTCGACCCAGTCGGGGGTGGTGAGGCGGAGCCGGTCCAGGACGACCTGGCGGAGGGTGTCGTAGTCGCGTGCGGTGTAGTCGATGACGGGGGCGGGCGCGGTCCGGAAGGTGGCCGGGAGGTCGTCGTCTTCCTCGCAGTCCTTGCAGTCCTTGCAGTCGAAGGGGGTGGGACAGTCGGGCCGGAAGGTGAACTCGGCGGAGAAGTACCGCTGGTCGAAGCCGGGGAAGGGCTCGGTGCCGGGCCGCCCGTAGGGATCGGTGTCCACGATGGAGAGCCGGTAGGCGGAGGTGTCCCCGGCCCGGTCGACGGTGACGTACAGCTTGTCGTCGAGCTCCGGGTCCTCCTCGCGCTCGACGGAGATCTCGAGGACCTCGATGCCGGTGATCCGGCGGCCACCGTCGATGCGTACGTTCTCCGGGCACAGGCCATGCGGGGCCTTGCCGAGGAAGGTGACGGTGAGGGTGGTGCCGTCGTCGCCGACCTCGACGGCGTCCACCCCGTTGAGGGCGGCGGCCCTGATGCGATCGCGCCGTGACCCGGCGGTCTGCTGGCTCACGCCCCTCCCTCCCGCTCAGTCCTGGCGCGCTTCCCTGCGCGGGCTTCCTTCGTCACTGCTCGCTCCTTCGTCGCTGCGCGGCTCCTCAAGGCCGCCCGCGCAGCGCGCCAAGACACGCTCATGCCGGCCCCCTCCCCTCGAACACCTCGTCGCGCAGACTGGCGGTGGCGCGCACCGCATACCGCAGATGGACACGCACGACGTTCTCCTCGCTGACCACGTCCAGGGACTCCACCTCGATCAGCTCGCCGAGCCGGCGTTGCAGCGACGCCTGGACGGACAGCTCGACGGCGGAGGCCAGTTCGGGGCTGTTGGGCGTGAAGACGAGATCGAGGAGGCCACATCCGAAGTCGGGCCGCATGACGCGCTCGCCGGGGCTGGTGAAGAGCAATTGCTCGATCAGATCGCGTATGTGGTCGTCGTGGTCCGCGTGCGCGGTGCGCCCGCGCCGGTCGATGCGGAACGGGAAGGCGATGTCGGTCCGTACCGTGCGGGTCCTGCCGGTCCGTGTCCTCATCCGCACCTCACCCCTTGCCGCGCGGCCGAGACGACGGGTGGCCCCTGTGGCACGAGCCCCGCGCTGAAGCACTGTGCCGAGGAGGTGTCGAGCAGTACGGGCACGCCGTCGATCAGCACCGCATCGCGGTCCGGAGTCCACCGGACGGTGGTGCACGGCAGCGGGACGCGGTCGACGGTGTGCGGGCAGCCGACGACCGTGAAGACGTCGTCGGCGGATGGCATGGGCTGCCCGTCGAGCCGCACACCGGACGACGGAACGGATGCCGCCCGTACGCGTCCGCCGTGCGGGCAACTGATCACGGCGGTATGGCTGACGAGATTGCCGGAATTCCCGGACACGTCGCTTGTCCCTCCCCGTTTACTTCTGACTATCGCTTCTTGGGCACTGTCAACCGGCCCTGGTTCAGGTCGACTTGATCTCCAACGAGGGAAACCGACGCCCCCTGGCCGTTGCTGATATGCACTCCGGTCGCGTCGATCTTCACGAACGCGCCGCCGGGCGCCTGAAGCAAGATGCCTTCGGCCGGAACGTCGGACATCACGATCTTGTGCTTCCCCGGTGTCTGGATCACCACGGGGTGCGCGGTCGCCGGATCGGTCCGCGCGTCCTCCGGAAGCTGCTCCCTGGCGCCGAACCAGCACCCGGTCCAGATGGGGAAGCTGGGGTCCCCCTGCTCGAACTCCACCCATACCCCGGCCCCGATGGACGGCACGACGTACTGCCCGGCGGGGAACCGCTGCTCCCCGGCGAACGGGAAGCAGGGCATGGCCCACGTACTTGGCTCGTCACCGAGTACGTCCGGCACGTCAGCGGTGATCCTGCCGATGCCGAGGGGGTCCTGATTGTCGCGGACCCGACCTCGGTACTTACCGAGGAAGCGGTTGTTAGGGGCTGCCGCCATAGGTGCTCCTGGTCGCTGCGTCTCCGTGGGCTCTGTGTCTCTGTGCCTCTGAGCGTCTCTGCGTCTCTGCGTCTCTTACGGCCGAACGGTGCTGTTGCGGGCGTTGAGCCCCTCACGTGTAAGCGTGAAGTTCTGCTGGAAGGCCCCGGGCCGGATGTTGTGGGTGACGGACTTGACGTAGTACTCGCCGTCGTACGTCCTCCCCGCGCCCCGCACCCCGACGAGCGTGCGGGGCTGGAGGATGTACCCGTGCCGGTTGACGTCGAGCGACCCGGATCCGGAGATCGCATCCGCGGACGTCGCCGCCCGAGCCATCGCCTCGGCCTCGGCCTGCCCCCGGTCCTTCTTCGCCGTCCCGGGGAGCGTCTTGCGCTTCAGGACGGGTGTGGGCCGCTTGCCGAGGGGCGGCCGGAGGGGGCTGATGTCCTGCTGCGGGAGGAGAGTGGAGTCCCGGGTCCTGGGGTCCTGCCAGCGGGCCTGGGGCTCCTCGCGGGCGGTGCCGTCGTAGGCGAAGGTGAGTTGGTCGACAGTGGAGTTGACGTCCATGTTGACGGTGAGGGCGTGCTGGGGTGTGCCGATGCGCTTTTCGGGGCCCCAGTAGGCGGTGGAGACCTCGGCCACGGGCCCGGGGATGAGGTAGAAGACGTAGCCGTTGGCCTGGGCGAGATCGGTGACGTATTGGAGGTCGGTGCCGGTCTGGTAGTCGACGCGCTGCTGTGCGTTGGGCGGCTGGAGGATCTTCTCTCTGACGACATCGGCTTCGATGCCGTAGTCGGTGTACTTGGCGAGGATGCGGGTGACGCGCTGCCAGGGTGAGAGGTTGGGGTAACGGTCGGTCCGCTCCTCGAGATCCATGAGGAGGGTGAGGTCTTCGCCGGTGACGGTGAGGGTGGTCTGCCCCGGCTGATTGCTGGCCCCCACCTCATGGCGCACGATGAGGCCGTCGAGGAGAACGATCGGTGTGCCCTTGACGGCGGCCGTGACGACCACGCGGGTGCGGGGATCGAAGAACCCCTCCGGGAGCAGCCGGTCGATGATCGCCCCCTTCTTGGTGAGGTCGAACGCCATCTGGAAGCCGCTGCGTTCGCCCGCGGTCGTGGTGATCTGCGCGGACAGCAGCGCCGCGGTGACCTCGGGGGGCACGGGGCGGGTGAGCTTGGGCCCCATCCGTAATTCGAGGTGAATGGGCCCTTGCCCAACGGGCTCATCGGCCATGGCGCCCCCCGCCTCCTCCCGGGAACCCGTTCGGGATCTCTATCTCCTCGCCCGGCTCTGCGGTCAGCTCACGAGGGTCGAGAACGGGGTTGGCGTCGGCGATCCGCCACCAGGCGGCGGGGTCGCCGAAGTAGCGCTGACCGAGGTGGTCGGGGCGCTCGCCGCTGCTGACGGTGTGGAAGGCGGTGTCCTCGTCCGCCTCGTTGATGGGCGGCAGCAGCCGCCGCTTGACGTACCGGACCGGTGTGCCGTCGGGCTGGGTGTGGATCCCGATCTCGGCGTCGTGGTAGCGGCTGGAGCGAGGGTAGGGGTGCGACCCCGGAATCGCGTCGAGCGCGCTTTCGTACGGCTGTGACTCTGTCATGCGTCTACACCCTCCCCAGCCCGATGTCCCCGCTGTTCAACCCCAGCGCGCTGAGCGCACCCCCGCGGGCCGCCGCGGCGAGCCGCTCCTTCTGCGCGAGATGCGCGAGATACAGCTCGGCTCCGCGGTGGCCGGCCGGCAGGTCGCTGACGGTGAGCACCTTCAGCCCGATGCTGAGGGAGGCGCGGATGGGGTTGAGGTTGACGTCGAATGCCGACTCGTTGATGGAGAGTTCCGTGATGCGGACCGGCATGACGCGCTTGCTGCCCCAGGTGAAGAGAGTCAACGGCATCTCGATCGGGCTGATCTCGATGGTCCCCTTCTTGGACAGCCGCATGGCCTCCCGCAACTTGGCGGTGGTCGGCTGCACGAGCATTTCGAGCGTCGCGAGCTGCGGGTGTATCCCGTCGGGCGCGGCCACCTCGAACTGATCGGTCGCGTCGATCTCCGCCGTGAACTTCCACGTCTCCTGTGCGGGCCCCTTGAGCCGGAGCGCCTCGTTCTTGTCCCCACTTCCGCTGCCGCCCCCGCCGCTGTCGGCTTGGTCGCCGGCGGATTGGGGAGCCAATGACCGCTCCAGCGTGTCCGGATTAAACTGCAACACGATGATCCTCTGCGGCGTCCCCCGCTCAGGGTCGACGAGAACTATTCCGGAGCGGATGGGTTTGGGGATGTCGGCGTAGCGAGTCATGTGCAGCTACCTCCTCAGCTTCGGCGGCGATCAGAGCGCCCGATCGAAGACCATCGACCACCAGTTCGTATCCCTCTTCATCGCGAAAGAATCCGATGACATGAGGTAAGTGCTCAAGAGCTCTTTATAATCAGCGATGGCCACGTCGTCCCCGCCAGCAGACCGACTAAATCCACGGAATCGCTCAACACGATAAAGAAATTCGATGAACTTCTCGAGAGATTCATTTACCACCTCTAGCTGAGGATTCGCGGACTCCAGGTCGAGCAGTACCACGTACCCCTTACGCGTATCCAGCAGATACCGCATGGCTGAGTCTGCATTCGGCGCACCGAGCACCACAAGGTCGATCGCGTCCGAGCCGTCGTGCACAGGAAACAACGAAAATGCCTCCGGCTCGCGACTGGGCTCCGCTTCGTAAATACCACTGACCCGCAACGGAAGGCCGACCGCAAACAGTACATCAAGGTTTACAGTTTCCCCTGTGAGCAGGTCACCAAGCCCGTGCGGTGCGGTCACCACTCCATGCCTGCCGAAAATTTCGATGAGTTCGCCACGACTTGCCACTCGATTTTCCTTCACTTCCCGGTAAGGTGCACGGTCGTTCTGTACGTTGGAGGCTACTCGTAGTGGATGATAAATTTCAGCAACGTACCCGTGTCCAGGCCCTCAATTTCACGGCGGATTTGCTCAATACCCACGCCGAAATTAGTGGTCGATTCGAGCATGTTGAAATTTCGCGGATGATCCGCACCCGAAGCTTGGAGCTCTCGTTGGTGGTCGGCTTGCCTCTCCCGAATCTGGTCGTTTACTGCATCGCGCAATCTCGGATTTCGCCTGTACTTACTGGAAGCATAGGCGATGAGTGCCCCCGAGTAGGATTGCGTCAGCCCTTGACGGCGCCTGCCGTAGCGCTTGAGTGGTTCGGGCGCTTTGGACGGGGCCTGATCAGGATCGTCTTCGGCGTTGTGTCGTTCGAGCTCTAGAGCTTTTCTTGCGAATTCAGTCTCTGACATACCTGGCTCGTATCCGACCCGCACAGGTACGCGTGGGCCGCCAGCGGTTGGCCTCGGCACCTCGGCCGGCTCGTTCCTACGGTTCTCCTCTTGCTCCCGCCCTATTTGGATGATACGAACCAACTGGTTGAGTACATTCTGATCCCCAACCTTCCTTGCCCAGTCTGTTCCTTGCACATTCGTTAGATCATCAGGCGCCATGCGGATCAGCTCTTGGAACTCCCGCTCCGCCACCCGTGCCGCATGAAGCCCGTAGTTGTTATCCCTCTCGTGCTCCACTCGGGCAACAAGACGCTCTAGGTAACGCTTGAATTTCTGAATGAATTCCGTCTCCGATTCTTCCCCCTTGAACAGAATCCAGTCGTCATCCATTTCCAGGAATATGGCTGCCTCTATTCGTCGCCTGATCGTTGGATCCAGAGCCTTGACCTCAGCCATTATTTTGCGCTTTGTAGCCTTCGTGACGGTCCGACGAGGGTTGAGGACAGCTTCGATGTCGACGCCGGGTGCACCTTCGGGTCGAAGCTGTGTGAGGCGGTACCAAACTCGCATTTCGGCAAGTTTGTCCCGCATGGCCGACTCTTCGGTCCCTTTCGCCAGAAGCGTGTTGACCCGAGGGCGTATGCGGGCAACGATTTCGTCCAGGCGCTTTTCCTTGGACTCCTTCGAGTCCTCCTCCTTCTTCTGCCTGTCCTTGTCCGGCTTGGACTTGGGCCTGCCCGGGCCGCTCTTGTCGGGGTGGGGCTTGCGGTTGTCGGGGCCCTTCTTGTTCGGCCGCCTGCCGGGGCCGTCCTTGTCGGGTTTGGGCTTTCGGGGGCCTGGCTTGTCGCCGTCCTTGTCCGGCTTGGGCTTCTTGCCGTTGTCTTCCCTCGGCCTGGTGGGCTTGTCGCCGTCCTTGTCGGGCTTGGGTTTCTTCGGGTCGTCCTTGTCGGGCTTGGTCGGGTCCTGGTCCTTGGGGTCTTTGGTCGGGGGCTTGTCGTCGTTCTTCGGTCGGTCCTCGGGGCCCTTGTCGTCCTTGGGGCTGCCGGGGGTTTTGTCGTCCTTGGGGTTGGGCTTTGTCTGCGGCTCGGGCTTCGGCTTCGCCGGGGGTTCCGGCTTGGGGGTGGGCTTGGCCGTCGGGGTTGGGCGGGTGTCCGGGTGGTCTTCCTCGGGCCTGGGCTTGCCGTTTTTGTCCTTTGTTGTGGGGGCTGAGGTCTTGGTGTCGGGTGTTGTCTTTGGCCTGCCGGGGGTGTCGGCCTTCGTTGGCCTGCTCTGCGGCTGCGCTGTCGGCCTCTTGGGCGTCGGTTCGGCGCCGGGCTTCGGCTTCGTGGCCGTTGGCGTCGGGCGCGGCGTCGTTTTCGGTACGGTCGGCTCCTGCGGCTTCTCCTCGGTGCCGGGCTTGCCGCCCCGACCGTTCGAGCCCTCCCCGTCCGCGCCGCCCTTGCCGCCCGCTCCACCCTTGCCACCCTTGCCCCGGCCCAGCTTCGCCGCGATGGCCTTGAAGCGCCGGCCCACCTTCGCCACGTACTTGCCGATCCCCGACAGCAGCGCCTGGTAGGCCAATTCGAGGAGCGCCACGATGCCCGCCGCGACCGCCTTCGCGAAGAGAAGGCCCGCGCCGCCCATGCGGACGAGCTTCAGCCAGTCGAGGACCGCTCCCATCGCGCGCAGGATCGCGCCGAGCGAGCCGATGGCCGTGCGGATGGCGTCGATGACGGCCATCACCCAGCCCGCCCCGGGGATCAGCTTGGCGATGACCTTCGTGATGACGATCTCGCCGATGATGAAGGGGAGTTGAGGGACGATCGCGTCCCACGTCTCCTTGACGATCTGCTCCAGCGTGAAGCCGCCCTTGAACAGCCTGTCCAAGATGGCCTTGGGGACGCCGATAATCTCCTGGATCTTGGACTGGAACCAGTCCTTGACGGCGGACTTGACCTCCCGGAACAGGTGGTTCTTCGCGCCGTCCACCGCCGAGTTCTTGGCACCGCTCAGCCAGCCGCCGGGGTCGGTGAGGAAGTCGACCGCGATGAGCATGAAGTCGCCGAGTGCGCCCAGCAACTTGGAGGCGAAATCCAGGACCTGCTTGACCGCGTCCACGACGGCCTTGACCACGTCCATCAGCATCTTCTTGAGGACGTCCAGGATGCTGCTCAGCAGCTTGCCGAGGGCGTTCAGCAGGTCGGTGATGGCCTGCTTGAGCATCGTGGCGAGCTTGTTGACGAGGGCGATCGCGGCGTTGATCAGGCCCGTGATGAAGTTCCGGATGCGCTTCGCCAGGTCGATGACGGCCCGCACCATCGCCTTGGCGAACTCGATCAGATCGTTGATGAAGTTCTTGATCGCGTCGACGATCGCCTTGCGGGCATCGTTGATCCAGCGCTCGACGGTCTCCTTGAAGTTCTTGATGAACCCGATGACCGCGTCCCGCGCCTCCCGGATGACACGGACGATCGCCTTCTTGATCTCGATGACCTTGTCTTTGATCCAGTCAAAGGCTTTGCTGACCCAGTTGCCCGATTCCTCGACGCTGTCGTCGCGCTTCTTCTCGGCGTCCCGTTCCGCCTGGTCGCCCTTGTCCTGGATCTTCTTGTCGCTGTCGTCCTTCTCCTTGTCGACGTCCTTGTCGGTCTGCTCTTCCTTGTCCTTGACGTCCTTGCGGATCTTCTCGTGGCGCTCGGACTTCTTGTCGCCGAGCGACTGAAGCTCCTTGTCCTGCTCCGTGCGCCAGTCCGCGCGCTTGGCGGTGACCTCCGTCATCGCCTTCTCGCGCTCGCTCGCCTGGCTCTTCGTATTGCCCGCGACCTCGGCGTCTACCTGCTGCTTGTGCTTCTGCTGACCGTTCCGGAAGTCGCGGTCCTTGGTCTGCCGCCCCTCGGACATGCTCTTCCGGCCATCGGTGAACGCCGCCTGGAACTGCGGTCCGCGTTCGTGCTCGGCCACTTCCGACGCGGCCTCGGGAGGGACGGCCCCCGTCGTGGCGCCGCCGCCGGGCGCACCGCCGCCCCCGCCGCCGCCCTGGCCGGGGACCTTGGCCGCCATCTGTTCCTTGGGCGCGTCGGGATAGACCTGGTCCTCGCCCATCCCGCGGCCCGCGTCGTCGCGGCCCGTCGCGACGGTCTCCTGGCCCTTGGTGTCGACGGCTGAGCCCTGCTCACCGGCCGTCTGGTCGGCGGCGCCCTGCATCTGCACGCCCGGCGCGTTGCCCGCCTGGGCCTGCTTGAGCGCTTCGTCCTTGGTCGGCAGTCCGGCGAACTTCGCGGCCAACTCCTGCGGGTCCACTACGGGTTTGTCGGCGCCGAAGAGGCTCGTCACCCCGTTCACGATCTTGCCGCCGATGAAGCCCAGGGCCATCTTGAAGGTGTCCCAGCCGCCGGGCTCCTCCGCCTTCTCCGCCTCGATCTGCCCCTCGGGCTCCTTGGCGCCCGTGACCTCGGCGTCCTCCTTCTCCGGCGCCTCGGACTTCTGGGCCGGATCCTGCGAGTACTGGGCCGGGGCGTCGGTTGCGGGCTTGCCCTGGAGGGTCTGCGGGGCGCCCGCCGGGCGCTGCATCGAGGGCGGGGCGGCGGCGAGCGCCTTGTGTTCGTCGCCGACGGTACGGTCCACCGAGCCGCTCACACCGGTCATGGCCTGGAGCGCCACATGGGGCTTGAGCTTGGAGGCGGTGGACAGGCCCGCTTCCGGGGAGACCTGGGAGAGGTTCGGGGCCGGGCCGGAGTCCTTCTTCTTGCCCTTGACGGAAGCAGACGCCTTGCCACCGCCACCGCCCGCGCCGCCACCGCCGCCGCTCGGTGTCTTGGCGGCCGGGGCCGACTTGGGCGCCGTGGGCTTCGCTCCTGACGCGGACTTGGGTGCCGGCGTCTCCTTCGGTGGCGAGGGTGCAGGGTCGGCGGTCTTCTTGGGTTCCGGGGCGGACGGCGCCGACTCCGCCGCCGGGGCCTCCGTACGCTCCGCCGGTGCGCTCTGCTCGCTCTGCGCCCCGCTGCTCGCCCCGCCGGGCGTATCCGCGTTGGACCCGCCCGTGACCTGGGTGTCCCGTGCGGGTGAGGGGGACTTGGCGTCCGCCGTGGGTTCGCTCTTGGCCGCCGGCTCCGCGTCCGCCTTCTTCTGTTCCGCCTTGGCCGCGGGCTCCTGCGCCGCCTGACCGCCCACCGCCTGTTGGGACGCCTTCTCCTGTACACCGCCCGGCGCGTCACCCGCCGCAGGCGTGCCCTTCTCCTCCTTGGCGGCCTGTTCCGTGGCTTCGCTGCCGTCCTCCGACCTGCCCGCGGCCTCCTGCACCGTCGTCTGGGCGACGACGGGCCCGTCCTTGGGATCGGCGCCGCTCTTCGGGTCCCGGGTCGCGGCCGGTCCCGGTCGGCTCTCGGCGGCCTGCTCCACGGCCAGACCGTCGAGATCGGCGGGACCGCCGCCTGCCGCCGCCGCGCCGTCGTCCGCCTCCGCCGACGGCTCGGCTCCGGCAGCCGAGTCCGCGGTGTCCTCATCGGGTTCGGCGTCCGCCGCCTCGTCCTCGGCGTCCTCCGCGTCCCGCTCGGCCTGCACCTTGTCGGCCTTGGTCACCGGTGGGGCGGGGAACGACGGGACGGGAGGGGTGGCGGACGAGGCGGGGTCGAGCGTGTCCGCGGTCGGTACGCCGGACACATCGAGGTCCTGCTCCGGCAGGAAGTCCTCCGGCTGGAGCTTGGTGTCCCAGGCGCTCTTCTCCGCGCCCCCGACCTCGACCTCCGACTCACTGCCCGAGCCGAACGGATCCTCCTCGGCCCGCTCCTCGGGGCCGTCCAGATCCTGGGCGCGTACGCCGTCGAGGGTGGAGAACGCGCCGGGCGACTGGGTGTCTTTGCCGGACACCGTCGGCGAACCCGTGGGTTTGTCCGCGCCCGGCTTGTCCTGCTGCTTCAACTGCCGGCCCGCCACGAGCGCATCGGCCGCGCCCGGACGGTTCTTGGCCGCCGACTCCTCCTTGCTCGGCGTCGCGGCGCCCTGCTGCTCCTGCCCTTCCTTGCCTCCGTCCCCCGACTTGTCTTCCTTGGCGTCGTTGGCCTTCTCCGAGCCCCCGGACTTCCCGCCCGAGGACGAGGACGAGGACGAGGAAGAGGAAGAGGCCGACGACGGCTGCTGGGCCTGAGGCTGGGGCGCGGCCGCCGGTGCCGCCGCGTCCGACCCGCCGGACTTCCCACCCGAGGCAGGGCTTCCGCCCTCGCGCCCCGCGTCGGCGCCCGGCCTCCGCGCCTGGCCCCCGCCCCGGCCCTCCTTCCCGGAAGCGCCCCCACCGTTCCGCGGCGTACTGCCCGGCGCGCCCTCCTCCGCGGGCTCGTCCTTCTCCGGACCCGACGCAGGCGCGGGGCGCCGCTCCTCCTCGCGCCGCTCTTCCGCCCTCAGCCGCTGCGTCTCGCGCTCGAACAGCAGCTCCTCGACCGGATCCGGCTCGACGTCCGGGGCGGCCAGCGGCTCCCGCTCCAGGTCGTCGTCCGCCTCGATCTCGTCGACGAAGTCGAGCACCCGCTCGTGCTCCGAGCTGAGGAGCCTGGTCTCCAGGCGGTCGAGGACGGCGTCCTGCACCTCGTCCGGCATCCGCGCCAGTTGCATACGGGTGCGCTTGGAGCGGTCCTCGGGGTCGCCGCGCAGGGAGCGGATCACGCCGCCCGCGAGACGGTCCACCAGCGTCGCCGGGTCGAGCTTCTCCATGCGGTTGCGGTCGGCGTCGACCGTGGCGTAGCGGAGCCAGCCGGGGGTGGTGGACTTCTCCGGCGCCACGTCCGCTTCCGGCTGCCCGCCGCGGACCAGCTCCCGCGCCGTGCCCTCCGCCTCGCGCTCCATCGTGTCCTGCGGGAGGCTCACCGCGCCCAGGTCGCGGCCCGCGCGCAGGGTGCCGAGGCCGTGGGGGTTCTGGACGGTGTGCAGCAGTTCGTGGGCGAGGAGGCGCCGGCCTTCCGTCGTGCCGGGGCGGTAGGTGTTCTCGCGGAAGAAGATGTCCTGGCCGACCGCCACCGCGTCCGCGCCCAGCAGTTCGGTGAGGTGGCCGGCGTCGCGGTCGGTGTGCAGGCGGACCTGGCCGAGGTCGTGGCCGAGCTGTTCCTCGAGGTCACGCCGGACGCTCGGGTCGAGGGGCTGTCCCGCGCCGCTGACGATGTCCTTGGGCTCGGGCGCACGGGCCTTGCCGGTCCGCTCCTTGCGCTTGCGGCGCTTGGCGGACTGGGACGCGCGGTCGTCCTGGGTGGCGGACGGTGTGTTGGTCATGTCTCCTCCCGCCCCCTTCCGGACAGGCCCGCGTGCACGGCCCTGGCCAGGGCCTCGCCCAGCCGGGCCGGGGAGGTGGTGGCGGGGAGCGGGGGCAGGTCGGACAGGGCCTCGATCGCCGTGCCCTCCCCGGCCGCAGCCAGCGGTACGCCGCGCTCCCGCACCAGCCGGGCCAGCTCCGTCTGGAACGCCGCCGAGACCCGGTCCGGGTCGATCCCGGCGCCGAAGCCGGACAGCGCCAGCTCGCCGATGTCCACACGCACCGCACGCGGTTGCTCGTTCAGACCCATCCGTGGACCTCCGAGGGCGTGAGCGAACGGTCCAGCTTCTGGTACTCGGTACGCGCCGCCGCCAGCATGTGGCGCATCTGGAGGCGGTCGCCCTCCTCGGCGGCGAGGAAGGCGCCCGAGAGCGCGATATTGCGGATCGAGCCGCCCGCCACGGTGAGTTGGGCAAGGCGCTGGGGGTCGATGTCCTTCATCGGCGCCTGTGCGGGAAGCACCCGGCGCCAGATCTCGGCGCGCTCGCTCTCACCGGGGAAGGGGAAGTCGACGACGAAGCGGATCCGGCGCATGAAGGCCGGGTCGAGGGCCTTCTTCATATTGGTGGTGAGGATGGCCAGGCCCCGGTACGCCTCCATGCGCATCAGCAGATAGCTGACCTCCAGGTTGGCGTACCGGTCGTGGCTGTCCTTGACCTCGCTGCGCTTGCCGAACAGCGCGTCCGCCTCGTCGAAGAGGAGCAGTGCGCCACCGCGTTCGGCGGCGTCGAAGACCTTGCGCAGGTTCTTCTCGGTCTCGCCGATGTATTTGCTGACCACCTGGGAGAGGTCGATGATGAAGAGGTCCAGGCCCAGTTCCTCGGCCATCACCTCGGCGGCGAGGGTCTTGCCGGTGCCGGAGCCGCCCGCGAACAGGGCGGTGACGCCGAGGCCCCGGCGGAGTGTCGCGGCGAAGCCCCACTCCTGGTGGACGGTGGCGCGCTGCCGCACATGGGCGACGATCTCGCGCAGGATCCGCGACTGGTGGTCGGCGAGCACCAGATCGTCCCAGGCGGCCTCGGGTTCGATCCGCCGGCCCAGCTCGTCCAGGCCGATGCGCGCCTCGATGAGCCCGGCGCGCCAGGCGAGTTCGGTGGGGTCGAGTGCGTCCGTGTCGGCGCCCGTGCCCGTGTCGGGGAGGTCACGGCGTACGGCGGCGGCCGCCGAGCGGATGACATGCGGCGGCAACTGGAACTGGGCGACCAGTGACCGCAGATGGCCCTCCTGGATCCGCGGGATGTCGGCGAAGGCGTCCGCCCAGAGGGCGAGTTGTTCGGTGTCGTCCAGCCCGGGTACGGTGACGCGCTCGCCGCGCGGGCGGCCGGTCGGGCGCGGGTCCTGGCCGGAGACGACGAGGGGCACGGCTGCGGCCTCGATGAACGCGTCGGTGGCGGCCGTCTGTTCCCGGTCCATCTCGCCGACCTCCAGCAGGAGCGCCGCGGGCAGCAGGACGGCCTCGCGCTGCCAGAGGCGGGCGAGCCGGTCGCGTTCGGCCGCGTCGGTGGGGACGTCGTCCGAGGCCATGACGTACAGGGCGAGTCCGGTGCGACGGGCGGCCGTGGCGGCGATATCGGTACGGGTGGTGAGGTCGCCGCCGACGAGTTCCACGCGCAGCGGGGCCTTAGGCCGGGACTCGTTCCAGCCCGCGGCCACCCGGTCCGCCGCCCGGCCGTAGGAGGCGGGCAGGGTCCGCGGGGCCTGTGCGCGGCGCAGCAGCCCGTGCAGCCGGGCGTCGAGGTAGGGCGATCCGGCCAGGAAGTGCAGGATGCGCTCGTCGATCCGCAGCCGGGAGGTGGTGAGCCGGGTCTCGTCGTCCAGCTCCGCCAACCGCCAGCGGCGGAGCGGGGACACGGGGGTGAGCGCGCTCCAGTGCGGCTCGTCGAGCGCGGCGAGGGCGAGCGAGAAGGTGGGGTAGGTACGCGTCGGGTCGCCGCTGGCGGCGGCGCACCGCGCGGCGGCGGTGGGGTCCAGTTCGGCCGCCGCCGCCAGCAGGACGAGCTGGCGCTCGAAGGTGCTGAGGCCGAAACAGGCCACGAGCGCGTCGAGGGTGGCGGGGCCGGAGATCGCCCTCCGGGCGGTGGCGGGGTGGGTGGCGGTGGCATCGTCCGGGGCCGCGGAGGGGTTGTGCGTACGGTGTCCGTCGGAACGGGAGCCGTTGGGCGCGGGACCGGTGGTCGTCGCCTGGGACCTGGTCCGTTGCGGCGAATGGTGGGCGTCGCCCTCGGCGGGAGTGGTGGGCTCGTCGGTGGTGACGGCATCGCGGGGTGCGGCGCCGCCGGAGCCGGAGGCGCCGGGCCGGGAGCCGTTGGAGGTGGCGCGGCGCGCATGGGCGTCGACGCGGGCCAGTACGGCCTGGACGGCGGCGGCCAGGGCCTGTCCGTCCTCGGCGGCGATGGAGTCGCCACCCGTTACGGAGTCGCCGTCCGCGATGGCGTCCCCGCCCGCGATGGCATCGGCGGCCGCCGATGCGTGGCCGTCCCGCGTACCCATGCTGTCGTCCACCCCCTTCTCCCCCATCCCGTGCCTCAGCTCTCCGTGTCCTCGGAGCGCCCGCCGCGGCGCCTGGGCGTGGCCTTGCGGGTACGGCTGGGCGCGGCGGCCGACTTGGCGGCGGCGGTCTTGGTGGTCTTGCTCGGGGCCGACTTGGTGGCGGCGGCTTTGGCGGTCTTGGCGGCAGCCGTCTTGGCAGCGGGCGTCTTGGCAGCAGCCGCTTTCGTGGCGGCGGAACGCTTCCCGGCGGGCTTCGCGGCGGCCGCCGTCTCGTTCTGCGTCGCCGCCTCCGCCTCCGCCCGGGCGGGCTCCTCGGGCCGCTCCGGATCCGCCCCCGGCAGGGTGGGTGGCTCCGGTGCCCCCGGCGCGCCGAAGGGCAGCACCCGTACCGTGGGCCGTTCCACCGGCTTCGCCGGGACCGGCCGCTCGCGCCCCTCGATCAGGACCAGCGAGCCCTGATAGCAGACCGACAGCACATACGGGGTCTGGTAGAGCATCCCCCAGAGCTTGGAGGTCTCGTCCACGTCCATCTGCGTCGGTGTGAAGCGCACCCGCTGCACCGACTCGGCCAGGTCGCTGCCCGCCAGATACGGGCGCCGGGCGGCCTCCTCGATCACGTCCTTCGGCAGCATCGGTATCTCGTGCAGAGTGCGCACCACACTGCCGATCAGGCGCTGCCCGACCAGTTCGGACTCCTCCCCGTACGCGCTGATCAGATAGTGCAGATCCATCGCCGCGGCCGGTCGCTTGAGCAGCGTGCCGTCCGAGGCCCGGGTGGGCAGGTCGGTGGCGCGCATGGAGGTGTTCGGGGTGACCTGGTAGAGGAAGATGTTGATGGTCGGTTCGGTGGGCGGCTCCGTCGGGGGCCTGCGGGTGTCCACCGTGACCGCGATGTCGATCTCGGGCCGCAGATTGTTCGCGATCAGCAGCGCGAGGGCCTGGGTGACGGTGGCGAACGCGAGTCCGTTGCTCATGGTGTCAGTCCCTCCTCTCGCCGCGCGCCAGGTAGTCGTCCAGGCTCAGCGCGGGTGCGCGCCGTCCCGCCGTTCCGGGGCGGGCGGGCGCGGCTCGGTCGGCGCCGGGCG
>NZ_JAHLEM010000461.1 GCF_018883605.1 Streptomyces niphimycinicus
CACCGCGGGCGGGGCGGCCCGGCGGCTGCCGCCGGTTCCCGGCTTCGCCGTCTGGCGTGGTGACGGACCGTCTCCCCGGCAGCGGGGCAAGGCGCTGCGCAAGCGCGTGCCGCGCTCGGTGCACGCCGAGCCGCCGAGGGCCGACGGACGGCCGGATCCGGTGGCGGCGGTCGAGCGGTCGAACGCCGGGCGGCTGCCGGAGCTCACCCCGATCCGGGTGGGGCGGATGGCCGCGGGCCCCTTCTCCTTTCTGCGCGGAGCCGCCGGGCTGATGGCGCATGACCTCACGAGCACGCCGGTGACCGGTATCGGGGCACAGCTCTGTGGCGATGCCCACGCCGCCAACTTCGGGATCTACGGAGATGCGCGCGGTGGCCTGATCATCGATCTCAATGACTTCGACGAGACCGTCCACGGCCCATGGGAGTGGGATGTGAAGCGGCTCGCGGTCTCGCTGGTGCTGGCCGGCCGGGAGGCGGGTGCCGACGAGGACACCTGCCGGGCGGCGGCGCGGGACGCCGTGGGCGCCTACCGGCGCACGGTGCGGCTGCTGGCCAAGCTCCCGGCGGCGGACGCGTGGAACGCGATCGCGGACGAGGAGCTGGTCTCCCACACGGACGCCAAGGACCTGGTCGGCACGTTGGAGCGGATCTCCGAGAAGGCCCGGCGGAACACCAGCGCGCGGTACGCGGCCCGGTCCACCGAGCCCGTGCCGGGCGAGGAGGGCTCCTCCGGCCGGCCGGAGGCCCGGCGCTTCGTGGACGCGCCGCCGGTGCTGCGGAGGGTGCCGGACGAGGAGGCGGCGGCGGTGGCCTCCTCGCTCGCCGAGTATCTGGGCACGCTGCCGGAGGACCGGCTGCCACTGCTCTCGCGGTACGAGGTGCACGATGTGGCGTTCCGGGTGGTCGGCACGGGCAGTGTGGGCACCCGCTCCTATGTGGTGCTGCTGCTCGACCACCGGGGCGAGCCGATGGTGCTCCAGGTGAAGGAGGCACGCCCCTCCGCACTGCTGCCGTATGTGGCGAAGGCCGGTTTCGAGGTGCCGGACGTCACACATGAGGGGCGGCGGGTGGTGCTCGGCCAGAAGCGCATGCAGGTGGTCAGCGACATCCTGCTGGGGTGGACGACGGTGCGCGGGCGGCATTACCAGGTGCGGCAGTTCCGCAACCGCAAGGGAAGCGTGGACCCGGCGGCGCTGGCCGCTGACCAGATGGACGACTACGGGCGGATGACCGGCGCGCTGCTGGCGCGGGCCCATGCCCACAGCGCGGACCCTCGGCTGCTGGCCGGTTACTGCGGCAAGGGCGAGGAGCTGGACGAGGCGGTGGCCGCCTTCGCGGTGGCGTACGCGGATCGCACGGAAGCGGATCACTCCGCGCTGCTCGTGGCGGTGCGCAATGGCCGGATAGCGGCCGAGATGGGGGTATGAGGCGCGGGTCGGGGGTGCGAACTCGGTCGCCGATCACCGCCGGACGTAGTCTGAGCGGGTGACGAATCCGGAAGCGCAGCAGCAGGCACGGCAGTCGGTGTCGGACGCGGAGCCCCAGGCGGAGTCGCACGACCGGTCCGGGGCGACGCGATCCGGGGAGACATGGCCCGGGGAGACGCGGTCCCAGGGGCCCTGGCCCGAGGAATCCCGGTCCGCAGATGCCGGGCCCGGGGACGCGGGATCGTCCGGGGACGCCGGTTCCGAAGATGCCGCGGACGCCGGGGACGCCCGGGCCCAGGAGGAGGCTCAGGCCGCCGAGCGTCTGGAACGGGCGGTGCGCGCGGCCGAGCAGGCGCTGATCGAGTTCGAGATCGCGGTGGAGACCTTCCGGGTGGAGGTGGAGAACTTCTCCCGGCTGCACCACCAGCGGCTCGGGCCGATGTACTCGCGCCTCGACGAGCTGGACGCGCTGATCGCCGAGGCGGTCGCGGCGCGCACCGGCGATCCGGAGGACATCCGCAAGGCCCATGAGGCGCGGGGGCTGGTGCAGCCGATGCCGGGTGTGGAGGAGCTGTTCCACGGCTGGATCGACTCCGATGGGCTCTCGCCGGAGGCGGCCGCGATGCTCACCGAGCGGCCCGTACAGCCGCCGCCGCGGGTGCGGCCGAGCGAGGAGGCTCGCCGGATCTACCGGGAGCTGGCCCGTAAGGCCCATCCGGATCTGGCCGAGGAGGAGGCCGAGCGGGAGCGGCGCGGTGCCTTCATCGTGCGGGTCAACGCGGCGTACGCGGCCGGGGACGAGGAGGCGCTGCGAGCACTGGCCGAGGAGTGGGAGGCCGGTCCGCCGCCGCCGGAGCGGCGGGCGAGCCGCAGCGAGGAGCTGTACGCCCGGCTGGAGTGGCTGGCCGAGCGCAAGGAGATGCTGGCCGCGGTAGCCGCGGAGCTTGAGTCGAGCGCGATCGGCGCGATGATCAAGATGGCGCCGGAGGACCCCGACCGGCTGCTGGACGAGATCGCCGAGCAACTGCTGGCCCAGGCCGCGGAGAAGGAGACCCGGCTCGCGGAGCTGGTGCGGTAGTAGGTTTGCCGCAGCTTCCGATGTCAGGTGAGAGGTGTGTCTGATGCATTTTGCCCAGCTTCCCCAGATGGAGGCGGCGGCGGTACCGGCCGATGGCCTTCTGCTGGATGTCCGGGAGGACGACGAGTGGACGGCCGGGCATGTCGAGGGCGCGCTGCACATTCCGATGGGACAGGTCGTGGCGCGCTTCGATGAGCTGACCGCGGCGGTCGGCGAGGGGCGGCGGGTGCATGTGATGTGCCGGGTCGGCGGCCGCTCCGCGCAGGTGACGCAGTATCTGGTCGCGCAGGGTCTGGACGCGGTGAATGTGGACGGCGGGATGCTCGCCTGGGACGCGGCGGGGCGGGCGATGGTGAGCGGCCCCGACGGCAAGGCCGAAGGGGCCTTTGTGCTCTAGGGCCTGTCGTTTGGATCAGGCCGGGCTCGCGGGGTCTGGCACGCGCGTCTGCGGCGTTGTCGTCACTCTTCCCCAAGCTCTCGGCTTCGCTCGAGCAGGGGAGACTCCATCCGCTCCCGCGTCGACTCCCTCCTCCGCCTTGCATCCGCA
>NZ_JAHLEM010000462.1 GCF_018883605.1 Streptomyces niphimycinicus
ACGCGCGTCTGCGGCGTTGTCGTCACTCTTCCCCAAGCTCTCGGCTTCGCTCGAGCAGGGGAGACTCCATCCGCTCCCGCGTCGACTCCCTCCTCCGCCTTGCATCCGCACGCTCCCCCAGCTACCGCTGGGTGGTGCCCCCTGACCCCGCTCCCTGATCCGGCCTGATCCAAACGGCAGACCCTAGGGGTTTCCCTATGATCGGCGGGACTCGCTCGCCGGTCAGCCGAGGGGGTGGGCGGCGAGGAGTTCGCCCAGCGCCTCCTCATGGGCGGCGGCGGATCCCAGTGAGAGCTCCAGTTGTTTGCCCCATGCGTGGTAGCGGTGCAGGGGGTAGTCGGTGACCGCGCCGAAGCCGCCGTGCAGATGCTGTGCGGTCTGCACGACGCGGCGCACGCCCTCGGCGGCCCAGATCTTGGCGACGGCGACATCCCCCGCGATGGGCAGCGCCCCGCCCGCCGTCGGCCGCTCCTCGTCCAGGGACAGCCGCCAGGCCGCCTGCCAGAGCGTGGCCTCCATGGCCCGCAGATCGATATAGCGGTCGGCGGTCTGCACGGCGACGGCCTGGAAGCTGGCGAGTGGGAAGCCGAACTGCTCGCGCTCGCTCACATAGGAGCTGGTGAGGCCCAGCACCGCCGAGCCGAGGCCCAGCGCGAGCGCACAGGTGCCGGTGGTGAGCAGATCGCGCAGCCATTCCCAGGCGCCGTCCGCGGCCAGCACCTCGCGGTCGGCGAGCCGCACTCCGTCCAGCCGGATCTCGGCCTGCCGCTCACCGCTGGTGGAGATCTGCTCATCGAGGGCGGCGCCCTCATGGTCGCGGGGGACCAGGGCGAGGATCGTGCGGCCCTCCCCGGTGTGGGCCGGGAGCAGCACATGATCGGCGCCATGGGCCCAGGGGACCGCGGTCTGGACGCCGTCCAGAACCCAGCCGTCCCCGTTCCGCCGCGCCTGGACGGCGAGTTCGGCCGGACCATGGCCGGTGCGGCCGCTGGATGCCGTGGTGAGCACCAGCTCACCGCCGGCGGCCCGGGGCAGCACGGCTGCACGCAGCTCGGCCCCGCCGTAGCGCTGCACGGCCAGCGCCGCGGCGCTGGACTCCAGCAGCGGCACCCGGGCCAGCACCCGGCCGCATTCCCGCAGCACCAGGCAGAGGGCGAGCGGGTCGAGGCCCGAGCCCCCGTACTGGGGGTCGAGGCTCAGGCCCAGCAGATCGCTCTCGGCGATCTTCCGCCACAGCGCGCGGTCGAAATCCTCGGCGACGGCGCCGGCGGTCAGCGCGGGGCTGGGCACGCTGTCCGGTGTGACGGAGGAGAAGACGGCCTTCGCCGCTTCGACGGCCGCCTGCTGCTCCTCGGTGAAGGTGAAGTCCACTGTCCGTACCTCCCGCGCCGCGGCTTTATCTGACGGCCCGTCAAGATAGAACAGGTTCTACAAGAAGGGAACGCCGCTGCCGCGCCCGAGGGCGTCAGCGGTCGAAGTCCAGCTCCACCCGCTCGCCCACCGGATGGGACTGACAGGCCAGCACATAGCCCGCCTCCACCTCGTCCGGCTCCAGCGCGAAGTTACGGTCCATCCGCACCTCGCCGGAGACCAGGAAGGCCCGGCAGGTCCCGCAGACCCCGCCCTTGCACGCATACGGCGCATCGGCCCGGTTGCGCAGCACGGTCTCCAGCAGCGGCTCCCCGGCCTGGACCGGCCAGGTGCCCGACCGGCCGTCCAGGGTCGCAGTGACCGAGCTCTGCGACGCCGCCCGCGCCGGATCCGGTATGGGGGAGAGATCCTCGGCGGGGGCCGCCTCCACATGGAAGATCTCCTGATGGACCCGGCCGCGGGAGACCCCGAGACCGCGCAGCGCCCGCTCGGCGCCGCGCACCAGACCATAGGGCCCGCACAGGAACCAGCCGTCCACCGAGGCGACCGGCAGCAGCGCCGGCAGCAGCGCGGTCAGCCGCTCCTCGTCGAGCCGCCCGGACACCAGCCCGGCCTGCTGCTCCTCCCGGGAGAGCGCGCACACCAACTGGAACCGGTCGGGCCAACGGTCCTTGAGGTCGGCGACCTCCTCCAGGAACATCGTCGAGGCCGCGGTGCGGTCGCTGCGGATCAGACAGAACCGCGCCTCGGGCTGCCGGCTGAGCAGCGTGGCCGCGATGGACAGCACGGGGGTGATACCGCTGCCGCCGACGACCGCCGCGAAATGGCCGGGCCGGGGCTCCAGGACGAACCGGCCCGCCGGGGCCATCACCTCCATGACCTCGCCGACCGCCAGCTCCTTGAGGGCATAGGCGGAGAACTCACCGCCCTCGACCAGCCGCACCCCGATCCGCAGGAACTCCGGGCCTTCCGCGCCCGAGGCCGGGGCCGGGGTGCACAGCGAATACGTCCGGCGGATCTCCGCGCCGTCCGCGAACCGGCGCACCGCGATGTGCTGCCCCGCCGTGAAGCGGAACGTCTCCCGCAGCGCGGGCGGCACCAGGAGGGTGACCACCACCGCGTCATCGGTGAGCCGGTCGACCGCCGCCACCCGCAGCGGGTGGAACGCGCCGTGGCGGGGCGTGGCCCGCTGCACCGCCTCCGCGGCCATCACAACTCCTTGAAGTGGTCGAACGGTTCACCGCAGGCCGTGCAGCGGCGCAGCGCCTTGCAGGCGGTGGAGGAGAAACGGCTCAGCAGCTCGGTCTCGGTCGAGCCGCAGTGCGGGCAGCGCACCGCCAGGGCCACCGGGACCGGGCCGCCCGCCGCCGCACCGCGCGGCGCGGGCGGCGCTATGCCGGACTCGGCCAGCTTGCGGCGGCCCTCGGCGCTGATCGCGTCCGTCGTCCAGGGCGGGGAGAGGACGGTGCGCACGGCGACCTCGGGGACGCCGTGGTCATGGAGCACCCGCTCGATATCGGTGGCCATCGACTCCAGTGCCGGGCAGCCGGTGTAGGTGGGGGTGAGCTCGACCTCGACCCGGCCCGGGCCCAGCAGCCGCAGCCCGCGCATCACGCCCAGCTCGGCCAGGGACACCATCGGCAGCTCGGGGTCCGGTACGGATCCGGCCAGCCGCAGCAGCTCCTCCTCGACCGGGGTGATGCCGGACGCGGGGGGCGTGGGTGCCGCGGGAGGTGTGGGTGCCGCGGAGGGCGTGGGCGTCACCATGTCGCCCCCGGGTGGCTGCGGTGCAGATGCTGCATCTCGGCGAGCATCCGGCCGAACGGCTCGGTGTGCAGCCCCTGGCGCCCCGCCCCGGCCGCCCAGCCGCCGCGCCGCGGCCCCTCGGGCACCGTCAGGGTGGCGCGCTCCAGGACCGAGCTGATCCGGGTCAGCCAGGCGTCGTGCAGTGTGTGCCACTCCACCTCGCACCCCTCGACCGGCTCGAAGAGCTCACCGGTGAACCGCCAGAGCGCGTCCAGCCCCCGCCGCATCCGCTCATGGCTCTCCTCCGTGCCGTCGCCGAGCCGCAGGGTCCACTGCTCGGCGTGGTCGCGGTGGTAGGCCACCTCCTTGACGGCCTTGGCGGCGAGCGGGGCGAAGGGGCCGGTGCCGCGCGCCAGCCGCTCGTACAACAGCTCCTGGTAGGTGGAGAAGTAGAGCTGGCGGGCGATGGTCTGGGCGAAGTCACCGTTGGGCTGCTCGACCAACTGGACGTTCCGGAACGCCCGCTCCTCGCGCAGATACGCCAGCTCGTCCTCGTCGCCGGCGAGGGAGAGCAGCACCCGGGCCTGGCCGAGCAGGTCGAGGGCGATATTGGCGAGCGCGACCTCCTCTTCCAGCACAGGGGCGTGCCCGGCCCACTCCCCCAGCCGGTGGGAGAGCACCAGCGCGTCGTCGCCCAGGGCGAGGGCCGCGGTCATAGATGCCGCACCCCCTCCGGGATCGCGTAGAACGTGGGGTGGCGGTAGGGCTTGTCGGCGGACGGCTCGAAGAACGGATCCCGCTCGTCCGGTGAGGAGGCGGTGATCTCGGCGGACGGCACCACCCAGATCGAGACGCCCTCCGAGCGCCGGGTGTAGAGATCCCGTGCGTTCCGCAGAGCCATCTCCGCGTCGGGGGCGTGGAGGGATCCGGCGTGGGTGTGCGACAGTCCGCGCCTGCTGCGGACGAACACCTCCCACAGCGGCCACTCGGCGCTCGGGCTGCCGCTCATGCCTGTGCCTTCCCATGCTTGGCCGCATGCGCCGCGGCCGCCTCGCGCACCCAGGCGCCTTCCTCATGGGCCCGGCGCCGCTGGGTGATCCGCTGGGCGTTGCACGGGCCGTTTCCCCGCAGGATCTCGCGGAACTCGTCCCAGTCGATCGGCCCGAAGTCGTAATGCTCCCGCTCCTCGCTCCACCGCAGCTCGGGGTCGGGAAGGGTGAGGCCGAGGGATTCGGCCTGGGGGACGCAGATGTCGACGAAGCGCTGGCGCAACTCGTCATTGGAGTGGCGCTTGATCTTCCAGGCCATCGACTGGGCGGAGTGGGCCGAGGCGTCGTCCGGCGGACCGAACATCATCAGCGACGGCCACCACCAGCGGTCCACCGCGTCCTGCGCCATGGCGTGCTGGGCCTCGGTGCCCTGGCTCAGGGCCAGCAGCAGCTCATACCCCTGGCGCTGATGGAAGGACTCCTCCTTGCAGATGCGGACCATCGCCCGTGCGTAGGGCCCGTAGGAGCAGCGGCACAGGGGGACCTGGTTGGTGATCGCGGCGCCGTCCACCAGCCAGCCGATGGCTCCGACGTCGGCCCAGGTCAGCGTGGGGTAGTTGAAGATCGAGGAGTACTTCTGGCGGCCGCTGTGGAGCTTGTCGAGCAGCTCCTCCCGGCTGGTGCCCAGGGTCTCCGCCGCGCTGTAGAGATACAGGCCGTGGCCCGCCTCGTCCTGGACCTTGGCCATCAGGATCGCCTTGCGCCGCAGCGAGGGGGCGCGGGTGATCCAGTTGGCCTCCGGCTGCATGCCGATGATCTCCGAGTGGGCGTGCTGGGCCATCTGCCGCACCAGCGTGGCCCGGTAGTCATCGGGCATCCAGTCACGCGGCTCGATGCGCTCGTCCGCGGCCAGGGCGGCGTCGAACACCGCCTCGTACGCCCCGGCGTCCGCCGCCATCGTCGTCATGCGAAGCCCCTCCGCCCATCCGTCTCCGCCGACCGGCCAGCCGACCGACCGATCGTTCGGTTCAATGGTGTGCTGAGGAACGTAGGGTGTCAACCCTGTGGATAACGCTGAGGACGCTGTGCCGAGTGGTTCCGCATGGGTACGGTGCCGGGGGGGCGTGGGGGCCACGGGGGCGCGCGGCCGACCGGCGTGCGCGAGGACCTGGACCATCGGGAGCGGGGCGGGTATGGCGGCGGCGCGGGGCACGGCCGGGACGGAGCCGGAACCAACAGAACCGGAGCCGGAACCAGGGCCGACGGAGCCGGAACCAACAGAACCAGGGCCCACCGAGCCGGAACCGACCGGGCCGGAACCGACCGGGCCGGAACCGTCCGGGCCGGAACCGACCGGGCCGGACCCGACCGGGCCGGAACCGACCGGGCCGGACCCGACCGGGCCGGAACCGACCGGGCCGGACCCGACCGGGCCGGAACCGACCGGGCCGGAACCGACCGGGCCGGAGCCGGAGCCGGACGGCGACGCGGCGGAACCGCTCACCGCGCTCTCCCTGCCCGGACAGCTCATCATCGCGGTGGGCATCGCGGTCGCCGCCGTCGCCGCCGCGATCCATCTCTCGACGGCCTTTCTGGCCGTCTCACCGCCCAACACCCTCACCAAGCGGCACGGTGCGGCGATCGACGACTACATCTATCCGGAGTTCGAACGGGTCTGGAAGCTCTTCGCCCCCAACCCGCTCCAGCAGAACATCGCCGTCCAGGCCCGCGCCGAGATCCGCACCCGCGAGGGCGGCACCGCGACCACCGGCTGGCGCGACCTCTCGGCCCAGGACGGGGCGGCCATCCGCCACAACCCGCTGCCCAGCCACACCCAGCAGAACGAGCTGCGCCGCGCCTGGGAGTTCTACGTCGGCTCGCATGACGCGCAGGAGCGGCCGCAGGGCATGCGCGGCAGCCTCTCCGAGCAGTACATCCGCCGGATCGTGATGCTCCGCTTCGGTCGCGAGGAGGACGGCGGCATCGTGGAGCGAATACAGGTGCGCTCCGCGACCACTCCGGTGGCCCCGCCGTCCTGGAGCGACGAGAAGATCGACACCAAGACGGTCCACCGGACGCTGCCGTGGTGGACGGTGACCACCCATGACATCCCGGAGGCGATGAGCCGGTGACCCCCTCCGCCCGCCTCCAGACCGCCGTGGCGGATGGCTACGCCCGCCTCACCGGAGCCGCGCTCGGCCCCCGGCAGAGCGCCGTCGTGCGCATCGGCTTCTCCTTCACCTGGCTTCTCTTCCTGGTGCGCGAATGGCCTCACCGCCGGGAGCTGTACGGGCCGGACGGCCCGTGGAACTGGGACATGGCCGCGCGGCTGATCGATGGCAACCGCGCCTTCAGCGCGCTCATGTGGTCCGAGTCCGGGGTGTGGTTCGAGGTCGTCTACGCCCTCGCCCTCGTCTCCAGCGCGCTGCTGCTGATGGGCTGGCGCACCCGCACCATGTCCGTGTTGTTCATGGTCGGGGTGCTGTCGCTCCAGAACCGCTCCATCTTCGTGGGGGACGGCGGCGACAATCTCATCCATCTGATGTCGATGTACCTGGTGCTCACCCGGTGCGGTCGGATGTGGTCGCTGGACGCGCGCCGGGCGGCCCGGCAGGCGGACCGCGAGGAGCCGCCGCGCGACACCACCGGAATCGTGCTGTGGGCCCTCACCGGGACCGCCCTGCTCTGGGTGCAGCTCCTCACCGACGCCCGGCTCTCCCTGATCTCAGACGGTCCGCTGCCCGGGCTGGGCTGGGCCACCGTCCTGTGGGGGCTGTGGCTCGTCCAGGCCGGCTGGTGGCTCGTCAAGCGTTACGCACCGGGGGAGCCGCGCACCGTTTTGGACGCGCTCGCCAATGTGGCGCACAACGGCGCCCTGCTGGTGATCATGGCCGAGGTGTGTCTGCTGTACGCCACGGCCGGCTGGTACAAGATCCAGGGCTCGCGCTGGCAGGACGGCACCGCCCTCTACTACCCGCTGCATCTGGACTACTTCTCGCCCTGGCCGGGGCTGACCGACATCATGGCGTCCAGCGGCACCCTGGTGATGGTGCTGACCTACGGCACGGTCATCGTCCAGGTGGCCTTCCCCTTCACCCTGCTCAACCGGCGGGCCAAGAACGTGATGCTCGTCCTGCTGATGCTGGAGCACCTCGGCATCGCCGTGATGCTGGGGCTGCCCTTCTTCTCGCTCGCCGTGATCGCGGCGGACTCGGTCTTCCTGCCGACGAACTTCCTGCGCTGGGCCGCGGCGCGGCTGGGCCGGGCCCGGGACCGGCTGACGGCACGCGCGGTGCGGCTGCCGGGGCAGCGGGTGCGGGAGAGCGACCGGGAAAGCGCGGCCGACACCCTCGTACGCTGAGGGAATGATCGATGACGAGGCCGCGCAGGCCGTACGGCACTGGCGCGCGACGGCCCCCGAGACCGTCCTGCTCGACGGCTTCCACGCGCTGAAGCACGCGCTGCGGTTCGGCGCGGAGGTGCGTGCCGCGGTCACCAGCGACAAGGCGGCCGCCCTGGAACTCGCCGCGGACCTGGCCGACGA
Source organism: Streptomyces niphimycinicus (assembly GCF_018883605.1). Classification (GTDB taxonomy): domain Bacteria; phylum Actinomycetota; class Actinomycetes; order Streptomycetales; family Streptomycetaceae; genus Streptomyces; species Streptomyces niphimycinicus. Next base: position 7,651 of record NZ_JAHLEM010000462.1, read on the forward strand.
TCTCACCGAGACGATCGCGGATCTCCTGGTGGAGGTGGAGGCCGGGACCCTGCGCGAGCTGGTGCCCAGGGTGCACCCCACCCGGGTCGCCGCGCTGGCGGTCCGGCGCGGCCGGCAGGGGAATCTGGACGAGCTGTCCAAGCGGCCCAGGACTGCCCCGGTGGTCGTCCTGGACAACCCCCGCAACCTGGGGAACGTCGGAGCCGTGGTCCGGCTCGCCGCCGGTTTCGGGGCCACCGGCGTGGTCACCACCGGCGATATCGATCCCTGGCATCCGAACGCCGTGCGGTCCGGCGCCGGGCTTCACTTCGCCACCGCGGTCGAGCGACTGCCGGGCGACGCCCTCCCGGAGGGGCCGCTGTATGTACTGGACGCGGAGGGGGAGGACATCCGGTCCGTGACCATCCCCGATGACGCGCTGCTCGCCTTCGGCTCCGAGCGGCACGGGATCTCGCCGGAGCTGCGGAAGCGGGCCACCAGGCTGGTGGCCCTTCCCATGCGGCCGCAGGTCTCCAGCTACAACCTGGCCACCAGCGTGGCCATGGCCCTCTTCCACTGGGGCGGCCCCGATCGCCCGGCCTGAGCGCGGGCCCGACCCGCCCGAGACGGTGTCGTGGCCGGGCGGCGCGGTGACCGGCCCCGCGCCGCCCCGCCCACTGGGCCCTGTTACTCCGCCGGGCGGCGGACCTCGATCATCCGGAAGCGGCCGGCCACGAACGCCCCGTCGCACAGCGTGGCGTTGGCCGACGGGTTGCCGCCCGAGCCGTGGAAGTCCGAGAAGGCCGCGGTCTGGTTCACATACACCCCGCCGGTCAGATTGAGCGACAACTGGGCGCACTCCTCAAGGCACGCCTCCTCGATCAGCCGCTCCGCCTCCGGTGAGGAGGTGTACGCGCCGACCGTCATCGCGCCCTTGTCCCGGGTGGTCCGGCGCAGCAGCGCGACCGCGTCCTGTGTGGAGTCGACGGCGACGGCGAAGGAGACCGGGCCGAAGCACTCGGACAGATAGGGCGCGTCCGCGTCGGCCCCCTCCCAGAACTTCCGGGCGCCGTCCGCCTTGACCATCAGCGGCGTACGGACCGTGGCGCCGGGGAAGTCGGGGTGGGTCACCGTACGCGAGGCAAGGGCGACCGCGCCCAGGCCGGGCGCGGCCTCCAGCCGCTCCTGGACCCGCGGGCCGACGATCGCGCCCAGCAGCGCGCTCGCCCGGGCGTCGTCGCCCAGCAGCCCGTCCACCGCCGCCGCCAGGTCGGCCACCACCTCGTCGTAGGTCTTGGGGCCGGCGTCGGTGGTGATACCGCCGCGGGGGATCAGCAGATTCTGCGGGGTGGTGCACATCTGGCCGCTGTAGAGGGACAGGGAGAACGCCAGGTTGGCCAGCATGCCCTGGTAGTCGTCGGTGGAGTCGATCACCACCGTGTTGACCCCCGCCTTCTCGGTGAAGACCTGGGCCTGGCGGGCATGGGTCTCCAGCCAGTCGCCGAAGGCGGTCGAGCCCGTGTAGTCGATCACGCGGATCTCGGGGCGGACGGCGAGGACCTTGGCGATCCCCTCGTCGGGCCGCTCGGCGGCCAGCGCCACCAGATCGGGGCTGAACCCCGCCTCCGTCAGCACCTCCCGCGCCACCTGGACGGTCAGCGCCAGCGGCAGCACGGCCTGGGGGTGCGGCTTGACCAGCACCGGATTGCCGGTGGCGAGCGAGGCGAAGAGGCCCGGATAGCCGTTCCACGTCGGGAAGGTGTTGCAGCCGATCAGCAGGGCGATACCGCGCGGGACGGCCGTGAACGTCTTGCGCAGCCGCAGCGGGTCGCGCTTGCCCTGCGGCTTGGACCAGTCCGCGGCGCCGGGGGTGCGGGTCTGCTCGGCGAACGCGTACGCCACCGCCTCCAGGCCGCGGTCCTGGGCGTGGGGGCCGCCGGCCTGGAAGGCCATCATGTACGCCTGTCCGCTGGTGTGCATGACGGCCTGGGCGAACTCATGCGACCGGGCGCCGATCCGGGCCAGGATCTCCAGACACACCATGGCCCGCGTCTCCGGGCCGGCCTCCCGCCAGGCGGGCATCCCCGCCCGCATCGCCGGGAGGAGCACATCGAGGTCCGGATGCGGATACTCCATGCCCATCTCGACACCGAACGGCGAGACTTCGGAGCCCGTCCAGCCGTCGGTGCCCGGCTGGTCCAGCTCGATGCGCCGGCCGCGCAGCGCCTCGAACGCGGCCTGGCCCTCGGCGACGCTCAGGCTCGGACGCCCGCTCTGGCCCTCGCCGCCGTAAGCCTTCGGGTGCTCGGGGTGCGGGGACCAATAGGCGCGGGTACGGATCGCCTCCAGGGCCTGGTCGAGGGTGGGGCGGTGCTCTTGCGTCAACTGCGCGGTGGTGAGTGCGGCGGTCACGACTGACCAACTCCTCGTCGAGCTGGGGCTGGGCTGGAATGGGCGACAGAGTTAGAGTAACCGAACGATCGGTCGGGACAAGAGGGCCTGGCGAACCTGTGGATAACTTCGTCGAAAAGGATCTGCGGCATGACTGCGATCGACCGTGGGATCGACCGCGCCGGCGTCGTCGCCGTCATCGGCACCGGCACGATGGGCCAGGGGATCGCCCAGGTGGCGCTGGCCGCGGGCCATCCCGTGCGGCTCTACGACGCGGCGCCCGGCCGTGCCTCCCAGGCCGCCGACGCCATCGCGGCCCGGCTCGGCCGGCTCGTCGCCAAGGAACGCCTCACGGCCGCCGACCGTGACGCGGCCCTCGGCCGCCTCGTCCCCGTCGCCGACCTCGCGGACCTGGCCCAGGCGGAGCTGGTGGTCGAGGCGATCCTCGAGGAACTCGGCGCCAAGCAGCAGCTTTTCACCGCGCTGGAGTCGGTGGTCTCCGACGGCTGTCTGCTCGCCACCAACACCTCCTCCCTCTCCGTCACGGCCGTCGCCGGCGTCCTGCGCCGCCCCGGCCGCCTCCTCGGCCTGCACTTCTTCAATCCGGCCCCGCTGATGCCGCTGGTGGAGGTGGTGCGCGGCGCCGCCACGGACCAGGCCGCCGCCGACCGTGCCCACGCCACCGTCGCGGCCTGGGGAAAGACCCCGGTGCGGTGCGCCGACACCCCCGGATTCATCGTCAACCGGATCGCCCGCCCCTTCTACGCCGAGGCGTTCCGGGCGTACGAGGAGCGTGCCGCCGACCCCGCCACCCTGGACGCCGTGCTGCGCGAGTCCGGCGGCTTCCGGATGGGCCCCTTCGAGCTCACCGACCTGATCGGCCAGGATGTGAACGAGGCCGTCACCCGATCCGTGTGGGAAGCGCTGTTCCACGATCCGAAATTCACCCCGTCGCTCGCCCAGCGGCAGCTCGTGGCCGCCGGACGGCTCGGGCGCAAGACGGGCCACGGCTGGTTCGACCACTCCGAGGGCACCGCGCGGCCCGCCCCGCGCACCGCCGAGCCGTGCGAGCCGCCCGCGAAGGTCGCCCTCCACGGCGACCTGGGGCCGGCGCAAGGGCTGGTCGGCCTCATGGAGGAGGCGGGCATCCTGGTGACCCGTGAGCCCGTCGGGGGATATCTCGCGCTGCCCGATGGCACCCGCCTGTCCCTGACCGACGGCACGACCGCCACCGACGACCCCTTCGCCGCGACGATCCGCTTCGACCTGGCGCTGGACTACCGCACCGCCACCCGTATCGCCCTCGCACCGTCCCCGGCCGCCGCCGAGGAGTCCCTGCGGTCCGCGATCGGCCTGTTCCAGGCGCTCGGTAAGGCGGTCAGCGTGGTCCAGGACGTCCCCGGCATGGTCGTGGCCCGCACGGTCGCGATGCTCGTGGACTTCGCCGAGGACGCCGTCGCCCGCGGGGTGGCGAGCCCCGAGGACGTGGACACCGCCATGCTGACAGGGGTCAACTACCCGCGCGGACCGCTGGCCTGGGGGCATGCGCTCGGTGCCCGCTGGGTGCGCGACACCCTGCGCAATCTCCACCGAGCCTGGCCGACCGGCCGCTACGCCCCCTCCCAGGCGCTGATCCGGCGTGCCGCCGCCGATGAGAGGCTGCTCTAATCATGACCATGGCCAAGCGCGACACCTACACGCCCGAATCGCTGCTCGCGGTCGCCGTGGAGGTGTTCAACGAGCGTGGCTACGACGGCACCTCCATGGAGCACCTCTCCCGAGCCGCCGGGATCTCCAAGTCCTCCATCTACCACCATGTGAAGGGCAAGGAGGAGCTGCTCAGGCTCGCCATAAGCCGTGCGCTGGACGGGCTGTTCGGCATCCTCCAGGAGCCCGCCGCACGCGACGGGCGGGCGATCGAGCGGCTGGAGCATGTGACCCGGCGCACCAGCGAGGTGCTGATGGAGGAGCTGCCCTACGTCACCCTGCTGCTGCGGGTCCGGGGCAACACGGACACCGAGCGGTGGGCCATGGAGCGGCGCCGGGAGTTCGACCACCAGGTCGCGGAGCTGCTCAAGCGGGCGGCGGCCGATGGCGACCTGCGGTCCGATGTGGACGCCCGGCTGGCGACCCGGCTGCTCTTCGGCATGATCAACTCCATTGTGGAGTGGTACCGGCCGAGCCGCGGCGGGGCCGCGACCTCCCAGGAAGTGGCCGAGGCCGTGGTCCGTACGGCCTTCGCGGGGCTGCGTACGGAGCGCTGAGCGCTCCGCTGGAAGTGCGCTGAGACGCCGTTGACCGTCCGCGGCGCCGTGTCGTGGCCGGTCGCGCCCGCCACAGCGCCCGGTGGCCGGTCGCGCCCGCCATAGCCTCCGGTGGCCGGTCGCGCCCGCCACGGCCCCCGCTACAGCTCCGAGTCCAGGTCCGTCTCCTCGAAGACCAGCAGTGTCCGGGTGCTCAGCACCTCCGGTATGGCCTGGATCCGGGTGAGGACCAGCTCGCGCAGCGAGCGGTTGTCCTCGGTGTGGACCAGCAGCAGCACATCGAAGTCCCCGCTGACCAGGGCGATGTGGGCGGCCCCCGGAAGCTGGCGGAGCTGCTCGCGCACGGTGCGCCAGGAGTTCTGGACGATCTTCAGCGTGATGTACGCGGACGCGCCCTGCCCGGCCCGCTCCTGGTCCACCCGGGCGCTGAAGCCGCGGATCACCCCGTCGTCGATCAGGCGGTTGATCCGGGCGTAGGCGTTGGCGCGCGAGACGTGCACCTGCTCGGCCACGGAGCGTATGGAGGCGCGGCCATCCGTTCGGAGCAGACGCAGGATGTCGTGGTCGATGGCGTCCAGGGGCCGTGCCGGTGGTTTGCCGTCCGGATTGGCCATCTGTTCGCCCCGCATATCGTCCCGCCTCCCCTTCATGGACGTCCTGTCTTCATCACAGGCGCTGAAGAACCGTTTGTCCACAGGCTTGGGTCGCCTGTAGCCAAAATGCGTCAACGACCGAACAATCGGTAGGGGGAGGGCGATGCCGCACGGCACGCCCCGCCCTCCCGCCGTACGCCACGCCCAGGAGGTCGCGACATGACGGTCCTTGAGCAGCCCGGTGCCTACCGGCCCACTCCCCCGCCCGGCTGGCAGCCCCGCGTCGAGGCCGCGCCGCTGCTGCCCGACGCGGAGCCGTACCGCCTGTTGGGCACCGCCGCTGCCGCCGACATCTCCCCCGATCTGCTGACCCGGCTCCACCGCGAGCTGGTGCGCGGCCGCCGGTACAACACCCAGGCCACCGCCCTCACCCGGCAGGGCCGGCTGGCCGTCTATCCCTCCTCCACCGGGCAGGAAGCCTGCCAGGTCGCGGCCGGGCTGGTGCTGGAGGACCGCGACTGGCTCTTTCCCAGCTACCGCGACACCCTGGCCGCCGTGGTCCGCGGGCTCGACCCCGTCGACGCCCTGACCCTGCTGCGCGGCGACTGGCACTCCGGTTACGACCCGCACGCACACCGCGTGGCCCCGCTGTGCACCCCGCTGGCCACCCAGCTTCCGCACGCCGTCGGCCTCGCCCACGCCGCCCGTCTCAAGGGCGACGATGTGGTGGCCCTCGCCCTGGTCGGCGACGGCGGCACCAGCGAGGGAGACTTCCACGAGGCCCTCAACTTCGCGGCCGTCTGGCACGCCCCGGTGGTCTTCCTCGTCCAGAACAACGGCTTCGCCATCTCCGTACCGCTCGCCAAGCAGACCGCCGCGCCCTCCCTGGCCCACAAGGCGGTCGGCTACGGGATGCCCGGCCGCCTCGTCGACGGCAATGACGTGGCCGCCGTCCACGAGGTGCTGGCGGAGGCGGTGCGCCGGGCCCGCGGCGGAGGCGGCCCCACCCTGGTCGAGGCGGTCACCTACCGCATCGAGGCCCACACCAACGCCGACGACGCCACCCGCTACCGCCCAGACTCCGAGGTCGAGGCATGGCAGGCACACGACCCGATAGCGCTCCTGGAGGACGCCATGCGGGACCGCCGTCTGCTGGACGACGAGGGGGTCAGGGCCGCGCGGGAGTCCGCGGAGCGGCTCGCCGCCGATCTGCGGACGCGCATGCACCAGGACGCGGTCCTCGACCCCATGGAGCTCTTCGAGCACGTCTATGCCGACCGGACCAGCCAGCTCCGCGAGCAGGCGGCCCAGCTCCGCGCGGAGCTCGACGCCGAGGCCGGCGACTCCGGGAAGGGGGAGTGATGACCACCGCCATCGGGGCCGACACCGCCCGTAAACCCGCCACCATGGCCCAGGCGCTCGGCCGCGCGCTGCGCGACGCCATGGCCGCCGACCCGTCCGTCCATGTCCTCGGCGAGGACGTGGGCACCCTGGGCGGCGTCTTCCGGATCACCGACGGGCTCGCCAAGGAGTTCGGCGAGGACCGCTGCACGGATACGCCGCTCGCCGAGGCGGGCATCCTCGGCACCGCCGTGGGCATGGCCATGTACGGGCTGCGGCCGGTGGTCGAGATGCAGTTCGACGCCTTCGCCTACCCGTCCTTCGAGCAGCTCATCAGCCATGTCTCCCGGATGCGCAACCGCACCCGCGGGGCGATGCCGATGCCGATCACCGTGCGGGTGCCCTACGGGGGCGGCATCGGCGGCGTCGAGCACCACAGCGACTCCTCCGAGATCTACTACATGGCCACCCCCGGCCTCCATGTCGTCGCCCCCGCGACCGTCGCCGACGCCTACGGGCTGCTGCGCGCCGCCATCGCCTCCGACGACCCCGTGATCTTCCTCGAGCCCAAGCGGCTGTACTGGTCCAAGGCCGACTGGTCGGCCGACGCCCCCGAGCAGGTGCCGCCGATCGGGCGCGCGGTGGTGCGCAGGCCCGCCACCGGCGGCCGCCGCAGCGCCACCTTGATCTCCTACGGCCCCTCCGTGCCGGTGTGCCTCGAAGCCGCCGAGGCGGCCCGGGCCGAGGGCTGGGATCTGGAAGTCGTCGATCTGCGCTCGCTCGTCCCCTTCGACGACGACACGGTGTGCGCCTCCGTGCGCCGCACCGGCCGCGCGGTCGTCGTCCACGAGGCCACCGGCTTCGGCGGGCCCGGCGGGGAGATCGCCGCCCGGGTCACCGAGCGCTGCTTCCACCATCTGGAGGCGCCCGTGCTGCGGGTCGCCGGATTCGACATCCCCTACCCGCCGCCCATGCTGGAGCGGCACCATCTGCCCGGGGTGGACCGGGTGCTGGACGCCGTCGCCCGGCTCCAGTGGGAGTCGGAGTGGACCGAGGGGAGCGCCGTCTGATGGCTGTCGTACGGGAGTTCACCCTGCCCGATCTGGGCGAGGGGCTGACCGGCGCCGAGATCGTGCGCTGGCTGGTCCAGGTCGGTGAGGTGGTCGCGGTCGACCAGCCGGTGGTCGAGGTCGAGACGGCCAAGGCGATGGTGGATGTGCCGTGCCCCTACGGCGGCGTGGTGACCGCCCGTTACGGCGAGGAGGGCACGGAGGTGCCGGTCGGCGCGGCGCTGATCACTGTCGCCGTGCCGGAGGGCTCGGACGACGGATCCGCTCCGCCGGTCACCGAGAGCGCGGCCGACGGCGGATCGGGCAATGTGCTGGTGGGCTATGGCACGGCCGGTCCCGCCGCGCGGCGCCGCCGCGTCCAGCTCTCCCCCGGGCCGCTGCGCGAGACGGTGGCGGTGGCCCCCGCCGGACCCCTGCCGGTGATCTCGCCCCTGGTACGGCGGCTGGCCCGGGAGCACGACGTCGATCTGCGGCAGCTCAAGGGCTCGGGCCCGGAGGGGCTGATTCTGCGGGCGGACGTGGAGCGAGCGGTGGCGGCTCCCGCCTCCGCGCCCGAGCCCGCCCCCACCCCCGCGCCTGCCCCCGCCCCCGCGCCCGCCGTCGCCCCGGAGGGGGAGCG
>NZ_JAHLEM010000463.1 GCF_018883605.1 Streptomyces niphimycinicus
CGCCGACGCCGCCGCCCGGCTGACCGCGGCGGCCGAGGCCGTGGCGGCGGGCCGCACCGGAGATCTCGGGGCGGGGCTGGCGGTCGGTACGGTGCCACCCGGTGAGCCGCCGGAGGCCGCCGTACCGGAGCCGGGCTCGCTGCCCGCCGACGCCCGCCCGGCCGCACTGGCCCGGCTCGCACAGCGCGCGGTCACCGGCGCGGGGCTCAGTCCGGTGGGGGAGCGCATACCCCCCATCACCCTGCCGCCGAGCCCGCTCGCCCCCCGCCACCACTGGGTGGTGGACGAGTCGGCACGCGCTCCCGAGGAAGCGGACACCGCCTCCGGGGCCGTGGGGGAGGGCCGGACCCCGGTGGGCTCGCCCGCCGCGGCGCGGGGCGGCGGGGCGTCCGCCGGGTCCATCGTGCTCGAAGAGCTGTCGCGGACCGGCGTCTTCCCGCTCGCCGACCTGACCGAGCGGATGCAACTGGTGACCGACCTCGGCTTCGACTCCCTGATGCTCCAGGAGCTGGAGGTCAACATCGGCAAGCGGATACCGGGATTCCGCACCGAGGAGATCTTCTCGCCCGACCTCACCGTGGCACGGCTGGTCGCACTGGTCGATCCGCACCTCACGCAGGAGCCGGCTGCCGGTGCGCCGCTGCCCCGGCAGACGCGGGCGGACTGGGACGCGGCGACCGCGTGCGCCGATGACTTCCCCGAGGTGCGGCAGTTCGAGGAGCGCCTGAGCGCGATCACCGGGAGCGGTGCGGACTTCCCGTACTTCCGGGTCCATCAGGGCAACATCCGCGACACGACCATGATCGACGGACGGCCGTACCTCTCCTTCGGCAGCTACAACTACCTCGGGCTCTCCGGCCATCCGGCGGTCAACGAGGCCGTGCACCAGGCGGTGGACCGGTACGGCACCTCGGTCTCCGCGAGCCGGGTGCTCTCCGGCGAACGGGAGCTGACCGTACGGCTGGAGCGGGCGCTCGCCGCCTTCCTCGGCGTCCCGGACTGCCTGGCGCTGGTGAGCGGCCACGCCACCAACGTCACCGCGATAGGGCATCTCGTGGGCGCGCGGGACCTGGTGGTGCACGACGCGCTGGCCCACGACAGCATCCTCCAGGGCTGCGCCTTGTCCGGGGCGGCGCGGCGCCCGTTCCCGCATAACGACATCGAGGGGCTGGAGGACGCGCTGCGGCGCAACCGGTCCCGGTTCAGGCGGGTGCTGATCGCCGTCGAGGGCGCCTACAGCATGGACGGCGACCTGGTCGACCTGCCCGCCGTGATCGAGCTGAAGCGGCGCTACGGTGCCCTGCTGATGGTCGATGAGGCGCACAGCATCGGCACCGTCGGCGAACGCGGCCGTGGCGTCGGCGAGTTCTTCGGCGTCGACCGGTCCGGCGTTGATCTGTGGATGGGCACCCTCTCCAAGACGTTCGCCAGTTGCGGCGGCTATCTCGGCGGCTCGGCCCGGATGGTGCGGTGGCTGCGGCATACGCTGCCCGGCTTCGTCTACAGCGTCGGGCTGACCCCCGCCAACGCGGCCGCGGCGCTGGCCGCCGCCGAGCTGATCCTCGCGGAACCGCACCGGGTGGCCGCCCTGCGGCGCAACGCGGAGCTGTTCCTGAGCCTGGCCGGCGCGGCCGGTCTGGCCACCGGCTCCAGCGCCCACACGCCGATCGTGCCGTGTGTGCTGGGCGACTCGGCGCGCACCCTGCGCATCGCGGACCGGCTGTTCGAGCGCGGTGTCATCGCCGATCCGATCTTCCACCCGGCCGTCGAGGAGGGGCTCGCCAGGCTGCGGTTCTTCATCACCAGCGAGCACCGTGAGGACGACATCCGGCGCACCGTGGCGATCCTGGCCGAGGAGGTGGCAGCCACCGGGGGATGAGGGGGGCACCGTCGGATCCATATCAGATCAGGGTGCGTTCGATCCGGCTGAGCATGGCGTCCTGTCCGGATTCCGCGGAGTCCTCGGCCGGGGCGGTGCCATGCCGCTCCTCGGTGCCGCCCACCCGCTGGGAGAGCAGATAGGCGATGATCTCCGCCTCCTGCTCCTGGACGTCGTCGTAGGTCGCGCGCAGGAGCATGTCACGCACGAGGTCGGGGTCGAGGTTGGGGAAGAGGAGGCGGGCGCTCGCCTCGTCCAGCCAACCCGCCCCGCGATGGCAGCAGATGATGTGGCCCAGCTCATGCAAGATGATGTGCTCCTGATGCGCGCTGGTCGTGTTGGCGTCGTAGAAGATGAGGTCCTCGTCGCGGGCGGCGACCCACATGCCGCACGGATGCGTCGCGGGCATCTGCATCGGGACCAGCGTGATGGGGCGGCCGCGGACCTCGCCGAGATAGCGGCAGAGCTCGGCCACATCCGCCATCTCCGGCAGGTCGAGGTCGGCGATCCGCCGCGCACCGGCCTTCCGGAGCTTCTTGAGCTGACTGCGCCGGTCGTGGTCGGCCGACCGTCCCTTGTTGGCGCCCCTCACTCAGCCGCACCCCTCATTCCTGGTCCGAGGTGTCGGTGACGGGCGGCAGGCCCTGAAGCTGCCGGTACTGGTCCATGATGGTCGTGATGGCCTCGAGGTTCTCCTTCTTCATCCCGGCCGCCCGCATCGCCACGGCGCGCACCCCGGCCTGCCGGAGCGCCTCGATGGCGGCGACCTCGCTGAGCACCGACTCGGCCACCTGGTCGTCGAAGAAGTAGGCCACCGACACGCCGAAGAAGCGCGCCAGGGCGGCCAGCAGGTCCGGTGAGGGATTGGAGCGCTTGCCCGTCCGCAACTGCGACAGATACACACCCCCGACCTTGAGCTCGGGGTTGGCCCGCTTCAGTTCCTCCGCCACCTCGGCGTTGGTCCAGTGCTTGCCCTTGGGACGAACCGTCTTGAAGAGGTCGTCCAGACGCACTGCCAGCGTGGGCCGGTCGTCAGTCTCGGACATGCGAATCTCCCTCCCTCACCTCCTCGGCTTTGCCCCCGGCTAATCGTCAGTTTCGCAGATTAGCGGTCAGTTGACAATCTGGCCCAACTCCGCCAACGTGGACCTCGCCGATAGCTGCCAGCTAACTCCGCTCACGGGGGTGGCCGAGTGAGTTGTCAGTCCTATCGGCCCAGCTCGGCCCGGCCTTGCCGGCCGTGCCGAGCTGGGCCGGGCGGGGGCCATCCGCTCGGCCCGGAAGAGGAAAACGGGGGAATCACGGGGGAAATCCCGCTCGGCCTGACGGGGGCAGACCGGGCGGGATCCCTCTCTCGGCGCTCTTTCTCAGCGCGTTTTGGCCAGCCGCCGGTAGGCGGACGCGACCTTGGTGAGCCAGACGACCTCGGCGGTGAAGTTGTCCGTGTCGCGGTCCTCGAAGTCGCCGGTGTCCGCGTTGTCATCGGGAATGGTGCCGGTGCGCTTGGCGTGCAGGGCCTGCCTGATCTGCGCCGCCTCGGCGAACGCCTGCCGGGACTCCTCGCTCCCCTTGGGGACCGCCTGGCCGTTGGGGACCGCCTGGCCGTCGCCGCCCGAGGTGCGGTCGATGTAGGGGCGCAACTCCCGCCAGCCGTCCCGTATTTCGATCACCCGCCGGTGCAACCGGTAGTTGAGGTCGGAGACCGCGGCCCCCGGCGGCTCCAGGACGATGTCCGGGGAGGACTCGTACAGATCCCGCCACAGCGGATACAGGGCCCGGTAGGACCGGTAACCGCGCGCCCAGTCCAGCAGCTTGGTGGCCGAGGGCCCCCAGGAGGAGATCGTCAGGGCCAGCGAGAGGGTGGCGATGCCCAGCGCGCTGAAGACGTTGGCGGCAATGGTCCAGCCGCCGATGTCGAGCCCGCCCGCGGCCGTGAGGATGTTGACCACCCTGGCCAGGCAGTAGAGGAACAGGATCACCGCGGCGACGGAGAGCATCCGCAGCGCCTGCCCCAGCGAGGTCCGGCCCGCCATCCGGGCGTAGGGCACGCACTGGCGCAGGATGGTCACGCACGGAACCGCCTGGGAGACCATGAAGACCAGGAGGTAGGTGAGGATCAGCGGCTGCCCGCTGCCGGTGTTGAAGTCCTCGGCCGGGTGCCCGGGGCCGTCGGCGATGAAGAACAGCGCCGTCAGCAGCGCGTCGAGGGCGATGCCGGTGATCAGCCAGTAGCGCGCCCCGCGCCCCGACTCCTCGGTGGCGGACGCCCAGTGCAGCAGGATGATCTGCGCGCTGACGCAGAAGGCCACCGCCGACAGATGCATCACCAGGATCGCGAGGTTGCCGACGCCCAGGAAGCGCTCGCTTCCCATCGCGAAGGCACCCATCGTGAAGGTGAGGCACTGGAGCAGCAGGGTGATCACGAGAGTGCGGTAGGCGGTGTCCCGCCAACTGCGCCTGACCTGGAACAGTCGGTAGATCAGCGCGGCATACGACGAGAGCGCCGCGATGACGAAGAGTGAAGTCTTGATGGTGGTCACGGCCCTTTCCCCCACAGGTGCCGAACGGTTTCAGTCGGTGTGCTCGCCCAGGGGAACCACGAGTCCGATCCCCTCGGCCGCCACCGCGATGGCGTGGTCGAAGAACGCGGTCTCGTCCCGGACGCTGTCATGGGTACGGCTGAAGACCTGGAAGACCAGCAGCCCGACCAGACTGCTCCACAGCACGATGCCGCGCTCGATGAGGTCCGCGAACGGAGCCTCGGGCACCCCGCCGAAGAGCGCCTCGGCATCGGGGAGAAGCAGCGACGGCCCCGGCATCTGACGCCGGGGGGCGCTCAGTTCACCGGCCTCCAGCGCCGAACGCACGATGCCGGCCAGCACCGCGGGGGTGCGTGAGGCGGGCGGGACGGTGTCCTGCGGGGCGTGATAGCCCGGCACGGGCGAGCCGTAGACCAGCGTGAACTCGGCCGGGTTGGCGAACGACCAGCGCCGCAGCGCGCGGGTGGCCGCGAGGAGCCGCGCGCCCGCCGGCGCGCCGGCCTCCCTGGCCGCCTGATCGGCCTGCTCCATCGCGGCGCCGGACTCGTTGTAGGCGTCGATGAGCAGCGCGGTCAGCAGCGCGTCCCGATGCGGAAAGACGGCTTCCACATCGCTGACGGAGAGTCCGCCCTCATGGGCGACGGCGTCCAGGGTCAGCCCTCCGGCCCCCAGTTTCACCAGCAGTTGGCGCGCTGTGGCCTTGATGACCGCCTGCGGCCTGGTGTTTTCATCGGCGGAAGGTGTTCCGGAAACATCCATGGGCCAAACCGTACCGGTGCGACCACGCTTCGCGCCCTGTGGACCCTCACCCTTCAGGGGTCTTCGCGGCTATCGTGAGCGGGAGGTGAGGGGCTGGACGGGGCTCGGCGGGGAACCCGCGCCGACGCCGCGAGGGAGGGGCTGCTGTGGACGGCGGCACGGTGGGGCTGCGGATCGCATCGGCAGTGGTCGTGCCGGTGGTCAAACGGCTGCTGCTGCCGCCCGCGAGCGCGCCGGGGGCGGAGTACGGCGAGCGGCCCGTACCGATCCGCCGGCTGGTCTCCTTCGCCCGGGAGCACCGCACCCTCACCGAGGACGATCTGCACAAGCTCGCCCGCGAGCTGGTCCGCCGCGCCGTGCGGGCCGCCGGGCCGCACGATCCGCCGATCGGCGCCGACGAGCACGACTCCGTCGGGCAGGCGCTGACCCGCACCCTGCACGCCCTCGGCGATCTCGACATGGACGACGTCCACGCCTTCGCGCTCGGCCCCGAGCGGCTGGCCGCCGAGCTGTCCCGGCGAGCCGGCCCCGACACCCGCAGGCTGCTGAGCGACGACGCCGCCCGCTTCCACGACCGGCTCCTGGAGACGGCCTGCCTCCACCTCATGCGCTTCTTCAGCCAGCGGCCCGGATTCGCGGCCCGAGCCCAGATCGAGCAGAGCCGCGAGATCCGGGAGCAGAGCGAGAAATTGGACTCGATCCTGCGGCGGCTGCCGGACATCAGCCACCAGGACATCCAGTTCGAGGAGGAGTACGCGCGCTACGTCGTCGAGTGCCACGGCAGGCTCACGATCTACGGCGTCGACCTCCGCGAACCGGACGGCCAGGACTGGCCGCTGGAGACCGCCTATCTGAGCCTGGAGGCCAGGCCGTACCGCGACGGCACCGACCGGTTGCCGGTGGTGGGCGGCGAGCCCGGCGCCGACCGGGACACCGAGGCCGAGCGGGCCGCGGGCCCCGCCGAGGCGGTCTTCGCCAGCCATGAGCGCGTCCTGCTGCGCGGCGTCGCCGGCACCGGCAAGACCACCCTAGTCCAGTGGCTGGCCCTCTCCACCGCGCAGCAGGACCGGGTGCCGGGCGGGCTCTCGCAGCTCTTCGGCCGCGTCCCCTTCGTCCTGCCGCTGCGCACCCTGGCGCGCAGGGACTCCGAACTGCCCATGCCCGACGACTTCCTGCGCTGGATCGGCTGCCCGCTGGTGGGCACCGAGCCCGACGGCTGGGCCGCGCGGGTGCTGCGGCACGGGCGCGGCGTGCTCCTGATCGACGGGGCCGACGAGATCCCGAAGGACGACCGGGCCCGCGTGCGGGCCTGGCTGAAGAAGCTGCTCGCCGTCTTCCCCGGCAATCTGTGGCTGCTCACCTCCCGCCCCTCGGCCCTCGAACGGGGCTGGCTGGCCCGCGAGGGCTTCCAGGAGTTCGCGCTCGCCGCGATGCGGCCCGCCGATATGAAGCAGTTCATCCGGCGCTGGCACACCGCGGCCGGAGCCTCGCCGGAGCTCGGCGAGTCGCTCTCGCTGTCGCTGCGCAGCAGCCCCGAGCTGAGCCGGCTGGCGACCAATCCGCTGATGTGCGGCCTGATCTGCGCCCTGCACCGGGAGCGGCGCGGCTTCCTGCCCCAGGGCCGCGCCTCCCTGTACGAGGCGGCGCTCTCCATGCTCCTGGAGCGCCGCGACCTGGAGCGCGAGGTCTACGGCCGCAGCCGTCCGGCACTGGACCAGAAGTCGGCCACCGAGCCGCTCCAGAGGCTCGCGTACTGGCTGATCCGCAACGAGCGGACACAGCTCGACCGCCCCGACGCGGTGAACGTGGTGCGGCGGCTCCAGCCCTCCGTCCCCCGCCTCGCGGACGTCGGAACGGCGGAGGAGGCCCTTCAGCATCTGCTGGAGCGCTCCGGTCTGCTGCGCGAACCGGCCCCGGGCGCGGTCGACTTCATCCACCGCACCTTCCAGGACTTCCTGGGCGCCAGGGCCGTGCTGGAAGAGCGCGACATGGGCATGCTGGTGAACAACGCACACCTGGACCAGTGGGAGGACGTGGTGCAGATGGCCGTCGCACAGGCTCGCCACCAAGAGCGTGCCGACCTGCTGACCCGCCTGCGCGAGCGGGGCGACCGGGAGCAGGACGCCACCGTCCAGGCGCGGCTGCGGCTCCTCGCCCTCGCCTCCCTCGAACAGGCCACCCGCCTGGAGCCCACGGTGCGCGAGGCCATCGAGGACCGGGCCGCCCGGCTGCTGCCGCCGCGCAGCCTGCGGGAGGCCAGGTCACTGGCGCAGACGGGCCCGCTGCTGCTGGGCCTGCTGCCCGACGCCAAGGACCTGGAGGGCGACGAGGAGCTGGCCACCGTCCACGCGATCTGCCAGATCGGCGGGGACGCCGCCATCCCCAGGCTCCGCGAGTTCCTCGGCACCGGCCAGCCCGCGGTGCGCGCCCAACTCCTCGCCCACTGGGACAGATTCGACACCAAGGTGTACGCGGAGGAGATCGTACGGCCGCTCCTCGACACCGCCCCCGAGGAGATCGTCACGGTGCGCTCACCCGCCGAGCTGGAGGCGCTGCGCACCATGTCCGGCTATCAGCGCGTGGGCCTGCACGGCGACTTCGACCCGGCGGAGATCCGCGCCTCGGTCGACCCGCGCCACCTGCGCGAGCTGCGCCTGCGGGGCACCCTGCAACTGGAGGACCTCGCCCTGCTCTCCGCCTACCCCGAGCTGGAGACGGTCGCTTTGCAGGGCTGCCGGAACGTCAAGGACCCCGCGCCGCTGACCCGGCTGCCCCGGCTGCGGAGGCTGGAGCTGCGCGACCTCCCCCAGTTCGAGCCCCTGCTGAAGCTGGCCGACTGCCCCCGGCTGGAGGGGCTCCTGGTCGGGCCGGAGGTGCCCTGGCGCGGTCTGCCCGACCTTCCGCGCCCCGCCGAGCTGCGGCTGCTCTCCCTGCCGTCGTCGGCGGCGCAGCTCGCGGGGATCGTGGAGTGCCGGAAGCTGGAGGAGCTGCGGCTACAGGACGCCAGCGAGCGCCTGGCGCCGGACGAATGGGGCTCCCTCATCGCCGAGTTGCCCCATCTGCGCAAGCTGACGCTCTCCCCGCAGCAGCTCAGCATGCTGCTGTTCGCCCCTCGTACCGAGATCCCCCAGGTCACGCACCTGGACGTATGGGCCAGGGCCGGTTCCGCGGTTCCGCTGCGGCGGATAGCCAGGCGCCTTCCGGGGCTCGAGGAGATCCATCTGTCGCAGGTCGCGGAGCTCGACCTCGCCTCCCTCGCCGGACTGCCCCGGCTGCGCCGGGTGCGGCTGGTCTACCCGGGCGAGATCCGCGGCGCGGACTCGCTCCCCGACAGCGTGGAACTCGACATCTACCCGCACCCCTGACCGGCACCGCCGCATACCCGGCACACACCTGGCACGCACCCGGCTCACACCCGGTGTCGCGATTACCTGGTGGGATGTTTACCCAACGGGTAAGTTCATGAATGTAGGCGTAGTTGGTACGGATGGTAGTTGGTACGGATGTCAGCGGCTGATGTCTCGGGGGAGCGGTGCCGCCCGTCTCCGAGGTCACGGCTGCCGGGCAGCAGAGGACGACTGAGGCGGGACGCAGCAGGATGCGCGTATCGGAAGGGTCACCGCTCTATGGCCGGGACCCTCTGCTGCGCTCGCTCGTCCCCCGGCTGACCGGCCTGGCCTATGACGAGCGGTCCCGGGTGGGCCGCGAGCACCAGGGCGATCTGCCCGTGGTGCTGGTGACGGGATACCACGGCATGGGGCGCAGCGCGGTGCTCGAAGAGCTGGCCGCGCGCTACCGGGACCGGCTGCCGCTGGCCCACGTCCGCGCCGTGGCCACCGAACCCGAGACCTTCCCGCCCGCCCCGGCCGACGGCCGCGCCCCCACCGCCTCGACCCTCGTCGAGATCCTCACGGAGCTGGTGTGCGGGCTCGCCCCCGATGTGCGCCGCCGCTTCCCCGTCCTGGTGCCCGGCCTGTTCGCCGTCTCCGGCTGGTACCGCGGCAACGGCGAGCAGCGCGACGTGGCCTGCCTGACGTTCGCCCGGCTGCTGCTCGCCTGCCGCCTCGCCGACGGCGATGAGAACGCGCTGAGGCACGCCTGGGCCACCGCCGTCGAAGGCCGTCTGGAGACGACCGGCGCGCAGACCGACGCGGAGTGGGGCCGGGATGCGGTCACCGCCGCCGTGGTGGCGGAGTACACCGACCGGTATCAGCCTGCCGCGGCACAGGAGTGGTACCGGCGGCGCTTCCCGAGGGGCGCGGACGGCCAGGATCCGCTGGTGCTGCTCGGGGAGTGGTTCCAGCGCGGCGGCGACTACCGGCACGCCGCCGAGCAGAGCCTGATGGCCGCCTTCCTCCACGATGTCGCCTCCTCCTACGGCAGGATTCAGCGGTGGAACCGGGAGCCCTGGCCGCTGATCCTGCTCGACGACGCCCACTGCCCGCCGGGGCAGGACTTCCTCGACCTCCTCCTCGAGCACCGCGCGCTGCCCGAGCGCCCCGACCACGAGGAGCTCGTCGTCGTGGCCACCCGCCTCGGCGGCTTACCGGAGAACGCGTCCGCCGCCATCCGCCGCGACCTGCCCGATCTGGTGAAGTCCTCCGGCTGGCAGCGCAAGGGCCTGGCCCCGTCCGCCGGACTGCTCGCCGTCCCCCTCACCCCGCTGAGCCGGGACGACATCCTGCCCCTTCTGGTGCCGGACTGGCCCGCCCGGCCGCTCCACCCCTATCTCGCCTCCGCCGTGCACTCCCTGACCGGCGGGCATCCCGCGGTGACCACCGTCCTGTGCGCGGCGGTCCTGGACGCCACCAAGCGGGGCCGCGGCGTGGGCCCGCGCGACCTCCTCGAACTCCACGCCGACGACGGCCGCGCCGTCACCGAAGCACTCCTGGAGCGGCTGCTCCCCAACCGCCGCCAGCGCGACCGGCTGACCCTGCTCTCACTCGCCCGCGACAGCACCGCGGCCGAGGCGCTGGCCGAGAATCTGCGCCTCCAGGGCCCGGACCAACTGCCCGCCAACTCCGCCACCGACTACCTCGAAGAGCAGCAGTGGCAGCAACTCACCCCGCCCGACCAGCCGTTGGTCACCGACGCGCTGCTGCGGACACTGCTCGTACACGAGGCGCGCCGCACCTCCGCACGGGCCGAGGACGGCCGCAGTTGGCAGGACATCCACCGCTTCCTGCGGATGCACCACGCCCAGCGCGGGGAGAGCGGCGAGGCGGACGCCCTGCGGCACACCCTCGCGGCCGGAAACGCGGAGACGGTGGTGGCCATGCTGACCGAGGAGTTCCAGTCGGAGAAGGACGCCCATGCCGCCGCCCACTGGCTGCTGTGCCTGCGGTACGCCGCCACCGCGCCCACCCCACCGGCCGCGGAGTGGACCGACGAACGGATGCAGATCGCGCTGGGCGCGCACGACGGCCGGTACGCCGAACTGCATGAGATCGAGCGCTGTGTGAACCGGCTGCTGCACGCCCTGTGGCATGTGTCCGAGCCGCACGCCGAGCCGGACCCCGATATGTGCAAGGCGGTCGGCGAAGAGCTGGCCTACCTCTCCCCGCGCCACCCGTCCTGGCACGCCGTCCTGGGGCAGGCCGCCCGCAGTTGGCCCGCGGCGGCACGGAAGAAGCGCCCCTTCCCTATCTCCGGTCAGTGAGGAAGCATGCTGTTCCGTCTGTTCCGCCGTCACCCTCGTGAGTGGGGGCCGCTCGAATGGCTGGCCGTCGTCGGACTCGGCGCCCTGGTCGCCGCAGCGATCACCGTCGTCGTCAACGTGGTGCAGGGCCCCGGCAGGTGTGGTGACGATCTGCGGGACATCGACGGCGACTGCGTGGGCGTCACCGCGGAAGCCTTCGAGGCCGACCCGGGCATCGAAAGCCTCATCGGGGCGGTGGCGGACGAGAACGCGCGGGTGCGGCGGGACTGGGAGGATCCGCCCAGCGGGCCCAAGATCCCGTATGTGCGGATCGCGCTGATGATGCCCTTCACCGCGGACGACCACAGCGCCATGACGGTGGACATGATCCGCCGCGGGCTCGCCGGTGCCCTGGCCGCCCAACGGCAGGCCAACCGCTTCGGCGGGCCGCACTACCAACTGCTGCTCGCCCCCGACGGCCGGAACCTCGACCGCTGGGAGCCCGTCGTCGACCGCCTCGCCGAGCTGTCCAAGGACACCCGGGCGCCGCTGGTCGGCGTGACCGGCATCCCGAGCAGCACCCCCGAGACCCGAAGAGCCATCGCCGCGCTCAGCAAGCACAGCATCCCCACCGTCGGCCCGGTCATCACCGCGGCCAACATGAACTCCCCGTACTTCTTCAAGACCTCGCCCAACAACGACCAGTTCGCCCGCGCCCTGGGGCTCTACCTGGACAAGAAACCGGCCGGCCACCGGGGCTTCCTGGTCTGGGACAACCGCAGCGAGGACGTCTACTCCCAGAACCTGCGCAGCGTCTTCGAGCGGCACTTCGGCACGGCGTACGACCTGACCAACCACAACTCGAACTTCACCGGCACCTCCGGAACCGACAAGGGCATCCCCCAGCGGTTCACCGACGCCGTGCAGAAGATCTGCAACGAGAAGTCCGACACCGTCTTCTTCGCCGGCCGCGACCAGGACCTGCCCGCGTTCATGGAGCGCATGGCGCAGGAGGGAAGCTGCGGGCGCACTACGACGCTGCGCATCCTGAAGGTCGGCATCGGCCTGGAGCCCACGCTCACCGGGGACGCGCCCGCCCGGTGGCTGGACGAGGCACGGGCCACCATCGTGGACGCCTCCTCCGTCGACCCCGCCTGGTGGGCGGGGAAGAGCACCCCCAAGAAGGCGCTCGGCCGCTTCCTCGACCGCTTCGAGGAGATACGCAAGCAGCACAAGCTGGGCAGCAAGCCGCTGGACGACGGCTACGCCGTGATGTACCACGACGCCTTCGCGCTGCTCGCGGGCGCCGTGGACCGCACCTTCGCCGAGATCAACGAGGGCGGCAAGAAGGCCCCGGAGGCGATGAGCATCCCGACCAAGGACGATGTGTACAACACCCTCATCATCCCGAGCATCGCCGGCAACTCATGCAGCTCCTGCCTGGTCGGCGCCGGAGGGACCTACGGCTTCGAGGGCCCGGGCAAGAACGACCAATGGGCCGTCTGCAAGCCCGTACCCGTCGTCGAGTTCCCGTCGAGCACTCGCTCCGGCGCCCCGGGCGCGGCCGCCCTCTACCGCACCTACCGCGGTGGCTCCAAGAACTCCTGCCCCTCCTGACGCGACGCGGCAGTGGCGGCTCAATCCGTCTTGCGCGCCACGCCGCCGTAGTAGCCGATCTCGCCGGGCCTGGTCGGCGGCGGGGCGTCCGGGCGCCAGAACGGGACCTCGGCCAGACCGGGCTCGACCAGGGTGAAGCCGTCGAAGAGCCGCTCGACCTCGGCGCGGGACCGCAGGTTCAAGGTGGCGGTGGCGTTGTTGTACACGGCCTGGGCGGCGCTGCGGTCGGCGAAGTCGCCCGTGGCGTGGGAGAGCACCAGGAAGCTCCCGGCCGGCAGCCCGTCGCGCAGGGTGGCGAGCACCCGCTCGGGCTCCTCCGCCTCGGTGAGGAAGTGGACGATGGCGACGAGGAGCAGCGCCACCGGCTCGTCGAAGTCGATGACCTGGCGGACCTCGGGGTGATCCAGGATGGCCCGCGGGTCGCGCAGGTCGGCCAGCGCGATGCTGGTGGCGGCGGAGCCGCGGAGAAGCACATTGGCGTAGGTGTTGACGATCGGGTCGTTGTCCACGTACGCGACGCGCACCTCAGGTGCCAACTCCCGGGCGATCTCATGCACATTGGGGGAGCTGGGCAGCCCGGTGCCGATGTCGAGGATCTGCCGGATGCCGCTGCCGACCACATGGCGCACCGCGCGCCGCAGGAAGTCGCGGTTGGCCCGTACGCCGCTCCACACCTCGGGCGCCGCGGCGGCGAGCCGGCCACCCGCCTCGCGGTCCACCTCGTAGTTGTTCTTGCCGCCCAGCAGGTAGTCGTAGATCCGGGCAGGGTGCGGCCTGCTGGTATCGATCTCCTCGGCGCGGAAGCCGTTCTCCGTCACGCTGTTGCTCCTCTCGACGGCCGTCACGGCCCCCGCATGCGTGTCCGGCTGTCGAACAGCTTCCCATATCGACGCCGCGCCCGGCCGCCGGAGTTCACCCGCGGCCGGCCACCCGGTGTCAGGCGGGCCCGGCGGCCTTTGCCTCGGCGGGCGTTGCTTCCTCGGCCTTTGCTTCGGCGGGCGTTGCGTCAGTGGCCTCTGCTTCGGTGGGCACTGCCTCGGAGGGAGTTGCCTCAGCCGCCGCTGCCTCGGCCGCCGCTGCCGCCGCCGCGGCTGCGCGCGCCTGGCCCTTGCGGCGTGACCGCTTGCCGTACACGCCCGTCCACACGCCGAGGGAGGCGAGCACGGCGTAGATCAGGACCGGGCTCAGGATCACCATGGTGTCGGTTCTCAGCGTGTACGACAGCACGATCCGGACCGCGGACTCCATGCAGTAGGCCACGCCCCAGACGGTCGTCATCGTCAGCATGGCCTTGCGGAAGCCATCGACGTTCCACAGGCCGTTCCACCAGGCGGTGCTCGCCTCGGTGCCGTCGGTGGCGAACTTGCGCCCCAAGTAGAACATCAGCGGGCGCGGCGTCAGCAGCGTCGCCAGGCACAGCAGCCCGAAGAGCCCGGTGACGGCCGAGTCCTTGATCAGCAGGGCGCGGGCCGAGTGCGCGCCGACGGTCGACACCACGGCGGTGATCACGATGAACACGAGGGTGACGATGGCGAGTTCATCGAGACGGCGGCGCCAGGCGATGTGCACGGCGCCGTCGACCACCGGCCACGCGCTGCTCAGCAGCAGCGCGGCGAATTCGCTCCAGCCGTGGTCGCGCAGCGCGTTGTAGGTCAGGATCGGCGCGGCGACGTTGAGGGTGAGAGTGACGACCCAGCCGAGAATGGCGGCGCCCCTGGACCGGGCGGGTGCGGCCGGTCGGTCGCTGATCGGTGGTGCTTGTGGATCGGGTGCGCTCGAAGCGCCTTGCGTGGTGGTGTCCTGAGTGAGCACGGTTCCCCTGTAAGTGTTTCTGGTGGTGCGAGAAAAGAGAAACGTAAAGCAGCCATGTCGTAAGAGGACAGTGTCGGGACATCAAATGTCGCCAAAATCTCGGCAGAAGGTTGTTTCAAGCGGCCGGTATCGGTCAAGTGGCTGCTCGGAGCGGTATTCCGTGACCCTCTTCGGTGTTTTGGGGCGTCAAAGGCCATTGCGGTGAGAGGACCCGAGAAAAGCCCTTTGTGAACACGATCCGGTAAACGACAGTTTCCGTGGTGTAAGGGCGCACCCGGAAAATCCGGTCGCCACCCCCGATAGCGGGTCATTGCGGGGCTTCTCCGTACACCTGGGTGACCTGGAGGAGTGTCGTTCGTTGGGCGTCCTGCGCGGACCGTCCCACTGTGGGCGCCGGCGCGGTGAGCCAGGGAGGGTGGCATGTTCGTCCGGCTGGGGCGTTTCGACGTCGCGCGCAGGGTCTGGGTGCTCGCGGGGGCGGTGCTGGTGCTGGTGGTCTCCTGCTGGGCGTGTTCCGGGCTGTCCGGGCGGCTCAGCTACGGCGGCTTCATGGCACCGGCCGCCGAGGCGACCCGGGCCGCGGACGCGATCCGGACCGAGGTGGGGGAGGGTGGCGCGCTGCCTGGCCTGGTGTGGGGTCTTGTGGCCGTAGGCCATCTTCTTCAGATGGCGGCGTTCGGCAGTGGTCAGCACCACCGTCACGGCAGCGCATATGGGCATAGTGAGCCGACAGCTCTCGTTCGTACAGATGTTGAGCGGCGGGGACGAGTCAAGGGAGTTACGGGCGGGCGCCCCGGTTACACGCGGCGCCTGCGGACTCGTTCAACTACCATGCTGCGTACGCAGTTCACAGGGTGATGGCGATGGCGATATTCGGCTTCTTGGGCAGGTGTAAAACCTTGACGAACCAGTTGCCGATCCGGGACGTGATGTACCGCTTGCCGAGCAGGTCCTGCGCGGCCATGGTGCTGTCCTGGTCGAGCAGCCGGGCGGTGCCGGGAAGGGACGCTGCGCCCGTGGAGGTCCGCCCCCGCAGATCGCAGACGGTCACGGTCACGGCGCTGTTGTTGCGGATCCGCTTGACCTTCCAGGAGCCGGCGGGCGTCACGACGAGGATCTCGCCCTGAGGACCTGCCACATGCCAGACGGGCGTCGGGACCGGGGACCCGTCCTTGCGGTAGGTGGTGAGGCTGATGTACTTGCTGCGTCGGATCTCGTCCATGGCTGGCACGCTCGGAAGCCTCGATCTTTCGTGATGGTCCGACCCTCTGGCCCCGGGGGCGCGTCGGACGATTTCCATGTCACTGCCGAGGACGGCGGCGTGTTCTGCGGCGCCTCCCGTGGTGTGGACACTCTGACCAATGGATCTTGTAGATCCGAGGAAGGGTGTCCTGGTAGGACGTAAGTCTCCGTATACCGGTGGAGTTCAGGAATGATGCCGTCGCGCTGTACCGCACGGCGGGTGGGAAGCGCACCTACGCGGCGGCGGAGGTCGGGGCCCGGCGAGACGCAGCGCAGTAAGGTGCGCCGACCTGTCGCGCCGCCGGCGCCACCTGTTCGGACGCCACGCAGGTCGCAACGTCCTAGTCCGGGCGGCGGGCCAGAGAAGCGAGGATGATCTCCCGCGCGGCGTGGACCGTGGCCGTGAAGGCGGCCGGGTCCCGGCCGATGCGTTCGGCGCCGCTGCGTAGGGCACCGGACAGCAGCTCCACCGTGAGGTGCACATCGCCGACGTCGCGGAACTCCCCGCGCGCTATGCCGTCCTGGACGACGTTCTCCACTTCGACCACGATCGCGTTGAACGGGTTGTCCGGCCCCTTCGGTACTTCGGCGACCAGTGGGCCGGAGCCCGGCTGGAACATCAGCTGCATGGCCTGGTCCGTGCACGCCTTCAGGACCGCCTCGATGATCTCCCGCATCCGCTCCGAGGCCGGGTCCGAGGACCGCGCGGCGATCGCGGCCACACACTCGAGCATGGGCCGGCTCGCCCGCTGAGTCAGCGCCATAACCAGACCATGCTTGTCGCGCGCGTAGTTGTACAACGTGTTGCGCGCGAGCCCGGCCCGAGCCGCGATATGGCCCATGTTGATCGAGTCGTAGTTGCGTTCGAGCAGCAGCTGCTGCATCGCCTCGGCGAGGTCGGACCACACCATCTCGTGGTGCTCTTCTATGCTGGCTCCCCGGATCCGCGGCATCCGATCATCCTCTCCTCGTCGCGGCTTTCCTCGCGCCCCGGGTCTGTCTCCCCGCCCTGCACGGCGGCCGTGCGGGGCGCGTGTTGTGCGCTGTATCTCAAGAAGCGCGTGGATCAACTTCGGCCCTGGCCGTTAGGCGTCCTGCCCAGCGGCCAGGGCGGCACCCGCCAGATGCGGGTTCTCCTGGTGGCTCGCGGTGAGCCTTACGCGGCTGAGGCGCCAGCCATCCGCCGTGCGGACCGCCTCGTTGTCGTAGAAGCCGACCACCAGCCAGCGGTCGGGTCCGCCGTCGGCCAGCTCCTGCGGGACCCAGTGTTCGGCGCGGACGTGCGCGTGGACGGTCGCGCGGTCGCCATCGATATCGATCACGTGGCCGGTGATGGTGTGGTGCGTTGCGATGAAAGGTGCAAAAGCGCCGCGGAGAGCCTCGACGTAGTCGCCGAGCGGCACGGTCATGGGCGGAATACCGGCGACCGACTCGAAGTCGACCGTGACCGGGTCGGCCAGGACGAGGCCGGGCAGTTCGGTGAACTCCTTCAGGTCCGCGATGTCGGCGTACCGGCCTATCAGTTCGAGGAGATCAGCGCGATCACTGAGCGCGTTCATGGGGAACCCCTTCTTATTCGCTGCGGCGACACCGGAGTGGCGCACCTTTATGCGACTACCTGTCGCATAGATTACGACGGGTAGTCGCAAAACTCAAACCTTGGGCACGCGTGCGGTGCCACTCACGGTCAGGACTGCGCTCGTATGACATCGGCGACGCTCACCTTGCAGGCGAAGCGCCGCTCCTGGCCTGCGGTCTCACCGCGCTTTCCGTAGCAGCCCGACCAAGATCCAACTCATTGCCACCGTGATGACGATGCCCCTCGAGCCCCCCCCGGCGGCATGCGGTACGTCGCCGGCCACCTGGCCGCCGCGTGGAGTCCGATGCGCGACCTTGTTTCGGTCGACATCAGGTCCGGCCACCCACCTGGGCATCTCAATGGCCGTCGACGCCGCCGAACTTACTTTCGCGCGAGAGGGTTTGGCGTCAGCCGGACGTGGCCAATATGCCTGAAGGCCCCTTGGAGCCGGGCGAGTTGGGAATCACCTACTTCCCCGACT
>NZ_JAHLEM010000464.1 GCF_018883605.1 Streptomyces niphimycinicus
CGCAGGAGCTGTTCGGCCGTCGTACGGGCCGGGTCCAGGGTGGTGGCCGCGCGCAGCCGGACCAGCGTCGCCAGCCCCGGCCCGGTCGCCGCGGTCCCGGGCAGTGCGCACGCGGCCACGATGCCGGGGAGGTGGGGGAGTCCGGGATGGTCCGCGTCCTCGCCGGTCCCCGGTGTCCACGGCACCACCGCCACCAGCGCCAGCGGCCAGGAGCCGGGCGAGTTGGGAATCACCTACTTCCCCGACTTGCACGATGCTTCGCAGACACCCGAGATAACCGATCTGAAGGCATTGAGCGTGGAGCCGAGGCCGGTGGCCCCGGCTCCACAGCGTCAACCCCCGAAGGACTTCGGGAGCGGACCCCTTAGCTAAGCGTGGCTCCTCCGCATGGGGTCTTTCCGCGGTCACCGGCTCCTCCTGCCTGAGAAAGGGGAAAGATCATTTCCCTTGGCCTTGGCGGAGCGGTGAATTCCACAGGGATGTGGGACGAATCCGCTGTGGCGGCTCC
>NZ_JAHLEM010000465.1 GCF_018883605.1 Streptomyces niphimycinicus
CCTACTTCCCCGACTTGCACGATGCTTCGCAGACACCCGAGATAACCGATCTGAAGGCATTGAGCGTGGAGCCGAGGCCGGTGGCCCCGGCTCCACAGCGTCAACCCCCGAAGGACTTCGGGAGCGGACCCCTTAGCTAAGCGTGGCTCCTCCGCATGGGGTCTTTCCGCGGTCACCGGCTCCTCCTGCCTGAGAAAGGGGAAAGATCATTTCCCTTGGCCTTGGCGGAGCGGTGAATTCCACAGGGATGTGGGACGAATCCGCTGTGGCGGCTCCCGAGTTGGGGGCTGCCCGGCCCTCGCGCCGTGCTTCGCACGCTCGATTAACGCCTCAAAGCGGCGCTTTTCAGCCACCTTTGGTTCGTACCTGGCAGTGATCTCTTCCGGTGGCGAACCTGTGGGGGCGTAAAAGTGCCTACTGACCCCCCGTCACATCGGTCCTCATCATCCCCGTCATCCCCTTCATCTCCTTCATGTTGCCCCGTCACGTTGATCCACCGTCAAGGAAGGATCCGCCTCATGTGGTACCGACGGATCGGACAGACCGCGGCGCACCGCGCCGGAACGCGCGGCGCCCGCGCCCTCGCGTCCGGCTGTGTCCTGGCCGCCCTCGGGCTGACGGCGGGCCCCGCGCCC
>NZ_JAHLEM010000466.1 GCF_018883605.1 Streptomyces niphimycinicus
CGGCTCCGGCCGCGGCAGCCCCGGCCCCGGCCATCCCCGCTCCCGCGGCCCCCGAGACCGAGGGCGCCTACGTCACCCCGCTGGTGCGCAAGCTGGCGGCCGAGAACAACGTGGACCTGTCCACCGTCAAGGGCACCGGCGTCGGCGGCCGAATCCGCAAGCAGGACGTCATCGCCGCCGCCGAGGCCGCCAAGGCCGCCGCCCAGGCCCAGGCCGCCCCGGCCGCCGCCGCGCCGAAGGCCGCCCCGCAGGCGGTGTCCCCGCTGCGTGGCCAGACCGTCAAGATGCCGCGGATGCGCAAGGTCATCGGCGACAACATGATGAAGGCCCTGCACGAGCAGGCGCAGCTCACCAGCGTGATCGAGGTGGATGTCACCAAGGTCATGCGGCTGCGCGCGCAGGCCAAGGAGGCGTTCGCGCAGCGCGAGGGCGTCAAGCTCTCGCCGATGCCGTTCTTCGTGAAGGCCGCCGTCCAGGCGCTGAAGGCCCACCCGGCCGTCAACGCCCGGATCAACGACGACGGCACCATCACGTACTTCGACGTGGAGAACGTCGGCATCGCGGTGGACGCCGAGAAGGGCCTGATGACCCCGGTCATCAAGAACGCGGGCGACCTGAACATCGCCGGTATCGCCAAGAAGACGGCGGAGCTGGCGGGCAAGGTCCGCTCCAGCAAGATCACCCCGGACGAGGTGTCCGGCGCCACCTTCACGATCAGCAACACCGGCTCGCGCGGTGCGCTGTTCGACACGATCATCGTGCCCCCGAACCAGGTCGCCATCCTGGGCATCGGCGCGACCGTCAAGCGCCCGGTGGTCATCGACCACCCGGAGCTGGGCGAGACCATCGCGGTGCGCAACATGACGTATGTGGCGCTCTCCTACGACCACCGCCTGGTGGACGGTGCCGACGCGGCCCGCTACCTGACGGCCGTCAAGGAGATCCTGGAGACCGGTGAGTTCGAGGTGGACCTCGGTCTCTGAGCCTTCCGAGGAATCCTCCGAGGCATTGCCGCGCCCCGCACGGGCTTTCCGTGCGGGGCGCGGTTTTCGTTACCGCAGTACCGGGATAATGGCTACTGTTCACCGCTGGTTCTAAGGAGCTCCCCATGGCCCCGCCCGTCGTCCACTCGCTCCGCGAGCAGATCCGCGAGCACATCGTGGAGGGCATCGTCAGCGGCCGCTGGAAGCCGGGCGAGCGGATCGTGGAGCGCAGGATCGCCACGGAGCTGGAGGTCAGCCAGACGCCCGTACGGGAGGCGCTGCGGGAGCTGGAGTCGCTGCGGCTGATCGAGTCGGCCCCCAACAAGGGCGTCCGGGTGCGGAATCTGACCGCCTCCGACCTGGAGGAGATCTATCCGGTACGGGCCGGGCTGGAGCAGATCGCGGCGGAGCTGGCCGCGCCCGTGCTGGCCGAGGACACCTCCGCCCTGGAGCCCGAGGTGCGGGGGCTGCACGAGGCGGACCGTAAGGCCGACGCGGAGGCGCAGGTCCGGCACACCGTGGCGTTCCACCGTGAGCTGGTGCGGGCGTCCGGGAACAGCGTGCTGCTGCACACCTGGGAGTCGCTGGGCATCGAGATCTGGACGACGCTGTCGATCCGCTGGCTGGGCACCGTCCAGGAGTCGTACGCCGAGGAGCACCAGGCGGTGGTGGACGCCTTCAAGCGCCGGGATCCGAGGGTCGGCGAACTGGTCAAGGAACATGTCCTCGGCTGTGCACCGCGTGCCTAGTTTCGCGGCACGGAATGCCAATTTCGCCTTACGGAGCACTTTTTCCTTGGGAGACCTTTGATCGATCATCGATCAGACTTAGAGTCGGTTTCATGACCGATCTCGCACGCACGCGGCCGAGTGCGCTCGACCAGCTTCCCGACCGTGACCCCGAGGAGACCGCCGAATGGGGCGCCTCCCTGGACGCCGTCGCACAGGCGGCCGGGTCCCACCGCGCCTCGTATCTCATGCGCCGCACCCTGGAGCGCGCCGAGAGCACCGGGCTCGCCCTGCCGCCCCTGCTCGAGTCGGACTACGTCAACACCATCCCGACCGCCGCCGAGCCCGCGTTCCCGGGCGACGAGGCCATGGAGAGCCGCATCACCGCCTGGAACCGGTGGAACGCGGCGGCGATGGTCACCCGCGGCAGCCGGGACGGCCTCGGCGGCCACATCGCCACCTTCGCCTCCGCCGCCTGGCTCTACGAGACGGGCTTCCAGCACTTCTTCCGCGGCAAGGAAGCGGACGGCAGTGGCGACCAGCTCTACATCCAGGGCCACGCCTCCCCCGGTATCTACGCCCGCGCCTTCCTCGACGGGCGGCTGACCGAGCACCACCTGGACCACTTCCGCCGCGAGGCGGGCGGTGCGGGTCTGCCGTCCTATCCGCATCCGCGGCGGATGCCGTGGCTGTGGGAGTTCCCCACCGTCTCGATGGGTCTCGGCCCGATCTCCGCGATCTACCAGGCGCGCTTCAACCGCTATCTGGCCGCGCGCGGCATCAAGGACACCGCCGACTCCCATGTCTGGGCCTTCCTCGGCGACGGCGAGATGGACGAGCCGGAGTCGACGGCCGCGCTGGCGCTGGCCGGGCGCGAGGGCCTGGACAACCTCACCTTCGTCATCAACTGCAATCTCCAGCGGCTCGACGGCCCGGTGCGCGCCAACTTCAAGATCGTGCAGGAGCTGGAGGCCCAGTTCCGCGCGGCGGGCTGGAACGTGGTCAAGTCGCTGTGGGGCTCCGCCTGGGACGAGCTGTTCGCGCTGGACACCTCGGGTGCGCTGGTCCGCCGGCTGCGCGAGGTCCCGGACGGCCAGTTCCAGACGTACGCGACCCGCGACGCGGCCTACATCCGCGAGCACTTCTTCGGCGCCGAGCCGGAGCTGGCCCGGCTGGCCCAGCGGCTCACGGACGCCAAGCTCACCGAGTGCTTCCACATCTCCCGCGCGGGCCATGAGCCGCGCAAGGTGTACGCGGCCTACCGCGCGGCCATGACGCACAAGGGCGCCCCGACCGTGGTGCTCGCCCAGACCGTCAAGGGCTGGACGCTGGGCCCCGGCTTCGAGTCGCGCAACGCCAACCACCAGATGAAGAAGCTGACCGGCAAGGAGTTCCGCGCCATGCGGGACCTCCTCGAACTCCCCATCCCGGACAGCAAGCTGGACGACGGCCTCGTCCCCTACGTCCACCCCGGCCCCGACTCCCCAGAGGTCCGCTACCTCCAGGAGCGCCGCGCCGCCCTCGGCGGCCCCGCCCCGGCCCGCAAGGTCCACGCGGTGGCCCTGCCCGAGCCGTCCGCGAAGCCGTTCGAGACGCTCGCCAAGGGCTCCGGCAGCCAGGAGATCGCCACCACCATGGCCTTCGTCCGGCTGGTCAAGGACCTGATGCGGGACAAGGAGACCGGGCGGCGCTGGGTGCCGATCGTGCCGGACGAGGCGCGGACCTTCGGCATGGAGTCGCTCTTCCCCACCGCCGGGATCTACTCCCCGCTCGGCCAGACCTACGACCCGGTCGACCGCGATCAGCTCCTGTACTACAAGGAAGCGCAGAACGGTCAGATCCTCAACGAGGGGATCACCGAGGCCGGTTCGATGGCCGACTTCACCGCCGCCGCGACGTCGTACGCGACCCATGGCGAGCCCATGATCCCCTTCTACATCTTCTACTCGATGTTCGGCTGGCAGCGCACCGCCGACCAGATGTGGGCGCTCGCCGACCAGCTCGGCCGCGGCTTCCTCATCGGCGCCACCGCCGGCCGTACGACGATGACCGGCGAGGGCCTCCAGCACGCCGACGGCCACTCCCCGCTGATCGCCTCCACCAACCCGGCGGCGCTCGCCTACGACCCGGCCTTCGCGTACGAGATCGGCGTGATCGTGCGGGACGGGCTGCGGCGGATGTACGGCCCCGAGGCCGAGGACGTCTTCTACTACCTGACCGTCTACAACGAGACCAAGGTCCAGCCGCCGATGCCTGCGGGCGAAGGCGTCGAGGAGGGCATCCTCAAGGGCCTGTACCGCTACCAGGAGGCCACGGCCCCGGCCGCGGACTCCCCCCGCATCCAGCTCCTCGCCTCCGGCACCGCCATCCACTGGGTGCTGGAGGCCCAGAAACTCCTCGCCGACGACTGGGGCGTGGCCGCCGACGTGTGGTCCGCCACCTCCTGGAGCGAGCTGCGCCGTGACGCCCTGTCCTGTGACGCGGCGCAGCTCAGTGGCGAAGACCGGGTCCCGTACGTCACCCGTGCCCTGGCAGGCGCACCGGGCCCGGTCCTCGCCGTCAGCGACTGGATGCGGGCCGTCCCCGACCAGATCAGCCAGTGGGTCGAGCAGGACTGGTACTCGCTGGGCACCGACGGCTTCGGCCTCTCCGACACCCGCGAGGCCGCCCGCCGCCACTTCGGCGTGGACGCCCCGGCCATCGTGGTGGCCGCCCTGTCCCGGCTGGCCCGGCAGGGCGCGGTACGGGCCACCGCGCCCAAGGAGGCCGCGGAGCGGTACGGCATCTGAGGCGCACCGCGGCATGTGAGAGCCCCGCCCATGCGCCATGGCGGCGTATGAGCGGGGCCAGTCGTTTCACAGCGGCCAGGAGTTCGCGGAGTCGTCCAGCCAGGCGTGTGTCTCTTCGGCCGTGACCGTGAGACCGAACCGGGAATGATCCGGTTCGCCATGGCTTACCCACCAGTGGTAAGCACTCTCCACCTCGCACCACAGTCGGCGAGGGCCGGACTGGTAGACCTTGGCCTCCTTGCGGTCATCACGGAAGACGACGACCGCCCAGGACCTGTCCGAGCTGCCGCGAGTTCCGTAGAACCACACGGCGCGCCGGCCATCCCGCTTGCGGTCGGGGTTGTGGGCAACATCGGGCACACGCAGCCCCAGGGCGAAACCGACAGCGTCGAAACTCCCGGTGCCGCAGATTTCCGCCTCACTGAGCGTCGTGGTGGACGTGTCCGCAGCGTCCAGTGCCCCTGGCGGTACGTATTCGTCGTGCCGGGGCCACAAGAACCGTTGAGAGCGCAGCCGCATGAACGCCACGGGCCGGGTGAACGGTCCTGACGCGCTGCGTCCGTGCCGGGCGACCACGAGTCGGGCGGTCGCTTCGCCCGGCCAGTAGTACGTCCCCCAGGGAACGAGAAGCACCCCACCTGGCTTCGACTGCTCCACCCAGGCGAACGGGATCTTCCGCAACCCGCACGTGGCGATGACGCGATCGTACGGAGCCCGTGCGACGTGCCCGAGGAGTCCATCCCCGTGCACCACCTCCACGGGCATCCCGAAACGGTCCAGGGAATCCCGAGCATCCGAGGCGACGGCGCCGTCCACTTCCACGGTGACGACGTTCTCGGCGCCCAGACGATAGGCCAGCAAAGCCGCGTTCCATCCCGTACCGGTACCGATCTCCAACACCCGCTGTCCCGGCTTCACATCCAGGTCGGCCAGCATGGAGAACACCAGGCTCGGCATGGACGACGAGGAACTGAAGGACTTGCCCGGCTCGGGGCCCTCGTGCGCGCCGTCGTCCCATTGCGTGACGATGGGATCGTCGGAGTCGGCGTATAGCTGCCACGCTTCCGGATCCTGCTCCTCGCTGACCGTGGAGTATCGGCCGGTGGCCATGTCATGCGGCCATATCAGGGCAGGCAGGAAGCGGGAGCGTGGCACGGCCTCATAGGCGGCGGCCCAGTCGGCCGACATGGCTCCCGTGTCGAGCAGGAGGCGACCCAGCTCCTCACCAGTGGCCCGCCCCGCCTGCTCAGCCGCGCTTGTCACTTCCGGTGCGTCCCATCGCCGGGAGGCGTCGAACCGTCCGGGTGGGGCTCGTCGGTGGGCGTCCACGGCCGCCCGGGGTGCCCGTCGCCTCCGTCATCGTCCTTTCCGTGCCGGCCGCCTTGTCCGAATAAAATGCCCAATTGGATGCTCATCGGTTCCCCTCCCGAGAGTCCCGATCTCCACCGTGCTGTCAGCGCTGCCCCGCGGACACACGGCTTCGTCGGCTTCAGGTTGTCGTACATCCAGTCAACATCCACCCCAGTGCGGGAACTTGCACATCGTTTGCACTGGGACGGTGTGAGCATTCGTCCACTTGTGACTATGGCTGACAGGACCTGTATCCGCGAGAAAGGTTGAGCCCATGAGCACCACAGAGCTTGCCCCCGGCGCCAATGTCGCCGTGCTCCGCAAGGAGCGGGGCTGGAGTCAGAGCCACACGGCTCGCAAGGCCACCGTCTCTGTGTCGCTCCTGTCCAAGATCGAGGTGGGGGACCGGGCGCTGACACCTGCCGTCGCCGCTGCCCTGGCTCGCGCCTTCGGCGTGACCATGGACGAGGTACTTGGCCGTGCCCCAGTCGCTCAGGAGGATCGAGCGCGTCTCTCCTCCCTCCGGGCCGCCATCAGGGACTACGACCTGCCGGACAGGCAGCCTGTCGAGGAACCTCGTATCGGCGCGGCTCTGGAGGCCGTTGGAAGGTACCGGGACGCCGTAGACGTGGTCGGGCTCAAGCAGTTACTCCCGAGCCTTCTGCGGGACGCCACGACACACGCACACGCGGCCAACACCGCAGAAGCCTGGATGGCGCTCGCAGAGGTCTACAGCTCCGTGTATTGGCTCGCCGCGCGGCATCGCTGGATGGACCTGGCAGAGCTGGCCGTGGCTCGGCAGAGGTGGGCTGTGGAGCAGAAGCCCAATCCCCTCGGGGAAGCCGTCGCGGCCCGGGACAGGGCCGGCACCTATCTCAACTTCGGTGATGTCGAGCGTGGGCTGACACTTGTGGATCGGGCGATTGCCAAGGCACAGGCATCGCTCAGCGGAACTGATCGCGATATCGCGGTATCCATCCTGAACCTCCGAGGGATGACCCTTGCTGGTCGGCTGGCGGATAAGCGGGAAGCGAAACGGGAAGCTCAGCGCCATATCGACTCTGCTCACAACGCCGACATCAGCATTGGCCGTGACATAGATGTGCATGGTCTGACGGTGGGACCTCAGAACACGTTCACGCACGAACTCGCCACCCGCGTGGATCTTGGTGGGCTCCGGGACGCGCTCAGGATGACCGACGACCTGCCTGCCGCCCTCGCGGGTCTGCCTCCGACACGGGTAGCCCCGACGCACATCAACTACGCCAGGGCTCAGCTTGACCTTGGGGACCGTGACGGGGCGCTGGAGAACCTGGGCATCGCCTGGGATGCGGCACCACAGATGGCCCGTATCCATCCGATGGGCCGGGAAGTGTTCCGGGTGGTGTCGTCACTGCACCGGAGGAGCAACACAAAGTTGTTGAAACTCTCGAAGTTGGCAGGGATTGAGCTCTGAACCACTGCTGTCCCGGCCGGCCCGCCAGGGCGCGGTGCGGCCGACCTCGGTGCGGCCCTGCCGGAGCGGGGACCGCTCCCCGGAGGACACGGCATCATGGGGCGGTGCGTGCTGCCCGGCTCATCAAGATGGTGCTTCTGCTCCAGGCCCGGCCCTCGATCACGGGGGCCGAGCTGGCGCGGGAGCTGGAGGTCTCGGAGCGCACCGTGACCCGGGACGCCGCCGCGCTCTCCGAGGCGGGGATCCCGGTCTACGCGGACCGGGGCCGGGCCGGGGGCTACCGGCTCATCGGCGGCTACCGCACCCGGCTGACCGGCCTCGGGCGGACCGAGGCCGAGGCGCTGTTCCTGTCCGGCGTCCCCTCCGCGCTGCGCGAGATGGGGCTCGCGGACGCCGCCTCCGCCGCCCGGCTGAAGGTGTCCGCCGCGCTGCTCCCCGAGCTGCGGGACGCCTCCCACACGGTGGCCCAGCGGTTCCATCTCGACGCTCCGGGCTGGTGGCGGGAGCCGGAGACGCCGGAGCTGCTGCCGAGGATCGCCGACGCGGTCTGGGACGATCTGCGGATCACCGTGCGCTACCGGCGCCGGGACGCGGAGGTCCGGCGGGAGCTCGAACCGTACGGGCTCGTCCTCAAGGCGGGCGTCTGGTATCTCGCGGCCCGCGCGGAGGGCGGCTTCCGGGTGTACCGGGTGGACCGCTTCACGGCCGTGGAGCCGGACGGCACCCACTTCACCCGGGACGAGGACTTCGACCTGCCCGGCTTCTGGGGGGAGCGGGCCGATCAGTTCGCCCGCTCGATCCTGCGGGAGAAGGCCGTCGTACGGCTGACCCCGGCCGGTGCCCGGGGGCTGCCGCATGTCACGGACCGGGCGGCGGCCGAGGAGGCCATACGCGAGGCCGGGGAGCCCGACGGGCAGGGGCGGCTCACCGTCACCCTGCCCATCGAGTCGTACGAGGTCGCCCTCGCCCAGTTGCTCGGGCTCGGCCCGGAGGCGGAGGTGCTGGAGCCGCCGGAGCTGCGCGCGCTCTTCACGGATGCGGCGCGCGGCATGGCGCAGCTCTACGAGTGACGGCGGAGCCGATGCGGGTTGCCGCCGAGTAGGTTGGCCGTTCCGGGCGGGTACGTCTTCGGGCACCCGGCCTCACGACCGGACCGCAGCCGTGCCGGAGGACCAGCGAGCCCTTACGGAGTCCGCGTCGTCGGCGTGGGGCGCAGGGGTGCCGTACGGGCCGCGCGTCGGGTTCCGACCAGCAGCAGGACGTTCGCGAGCAGGAGGATCGGCCAGGGCGTGAATACGAGGACCACAGCGCCGACCATGAT
Source organism: Streptomyces niphimycinicus (assembly GCF_018883605.1). Taxonomy (GTDB): domain Bacteria; phylum Actinomycetota; class Actinomycetes; order Streptomycetales; family Streptomycetaceae; genus Streptomyces; species Streptomyces niphimycinicus. Next base: position 8,628 of record NZ_JAHLEM010000466.1, read on the forward strand.
CCAGATCCCCAGCATCCACGCGATGAACGTCGGCGGCACGATGCCGCGGCGGTCCAGCCACAGCACCATCAGGCCGACCACGGTGAGCGGCACGCCGAAGCTGGCCAGACTCAGCCAGTACGCGCTGTTCGCCGGGCTCATCGCGGCGAGGTCGTCGTCCCATAACGCCCCGCTGAACCACTCCCCCGCGTGGTCCGCGGCGCCCTTCACCGTCAGGGCGCCGATCGTGTGCGCCGCCCCGAAGAACACCATGAGCCAGCCAGCCCATTTGATCATTTGAGTCTCCCGCCCTTCCTACCGCGACAGAAGGAAGTGGACCTCGCGGGGCCTGACCTCAAGATCGCTCAAGCCGTCGGGCGTCGCGCCCAACGCGCCGGCGACGTCGGCCGCCGCCCGGAAAGTCTCCTCGGACTCGAACGCGCCGGTGGTGACGACGGCCGCGCCGTCCGGGGTGGCCCAGACCCCGACGGACAGGAAGCCCGGCTGCGTCCGCGTCGCCTCGGCGACCTGGTGGCACTGGCCGACGAACTCCTCGACGTGCTCGGGGGCCGGGTAGTGGAAGGCGACGAAACCGAATGACATGACGGTGTCCCCTCTCGTTTTATACGCTGCCGTATAAGACGAGGTTAGACCCGTTATACGGCTCCGTATAGTCGATGGCAGGGGTGAGGTGGGCCACAGATGGGCGCATTGCGCACACCGCGGGAGAAGTGGATCCAGGAGGGATTGCGGGCGCTGGCCGCAGGCGGTGTGGACGCCGTGCGGGTCGAAGCACTGGCCAAGGCGCTGGGGGTGACCAAGGGCGGCTTCTACGGCTATTTCGCCGACCGCAACGCACTGCTGGAGAACATGCTCGACACCTGGGAGCACGAAAGTATCGACGCGGTGTTGCAGCGGGTCGAGCACGTCGGCGGCGACGCCAGGGACCGGATCCGGCTGGCCGGGCGGCTGACCTTCTCCGACGACCGCCTGCTCATCGAGCTGGCGATGCGCGACTGGGCCCGGCGCGACAGGGGAGTCGCCGAACGCCTGCGCCGGGTCGACAACCAGCGGATGCAACTGGCGCGGGAGATGATCGGCACGTTCTGCTCCGACCCCGACGAGGTCGAGGCCCGCAGCCTGCTCGCCTTCTGCCTGGCCATCGGCCACCACTTCCTGGCCGCCGAGCACCCTGGCCGCACCCGCGTCGACGTCCACGCCCGCGCCGCCGACCTCATCCTCGGCCTCCCGCATGACGACCCGGCGGACGGCCCCTCCTCAGGCCCCTGAGACACGGTCACCAGCCGGCCGGGCTCCCCAGGAAACCGGCGACAGTTGACTACCCGAGCTCACCGGTACCAAGGCCGCTGCCGATGGCCGGCGGAGCTCTGCCCGGGCCGGCAGAGCTCCGCCGGTAAGACGCCGTGCCCTACCGGTAGTCCGCGGCCGTGCCCGCCTTGCCGCCGAAGACCACGTCCCGGAAGTAGCCGAGGACATCGGGCCGGGAGCCGTCCCGGTCGGTGAAGCCGTAGACCTTGGCCAGATCGCCGCTGAAGACGGACTTCCCGCTCCAGCGCGCCCGGTCCGGGTCGGCGGCGAGCGCGGCGACCGCCCGTCCGACGAAGTACGGCGACTCGGCGATGGCGAAGTGCGGCTCCTTCGCCACCGCGTCGCGCCAGTTCTCCTCCGTCACCCCGAAGTGGTCCAGCATCTGCTCGGAGCGCAGAAAGCCCGGCGAGATGCTCACCGCCGTGCCGTCGAACTCCTTCAGCTCCTCCGCGAGCCCGAAGGCCGTCCGGATCGGGGCGTTCTTGGCGAGGTCGAAGAAGAGGTTCTCGCGGTAGGTCTGGTTGAACTCCTCATTGCCGTCGGTCACCTCGACCACCAGCCCGCCCGGGTGCCGGATCAGCAGCGGCAGCGCGTAGTAGCTGGTGATGAGGTGGGTCTCGACGCCGAGCCGGAGCATCCGCAGCCCGCCCGCGAGATCGGTCTCCCAGGTCTTCTTGCCGAACTCGATCAGCGCCTCACCGCCCCATACGTCGTTGACCAGGACATCCAGCCGGCCCTGCTCCCGGTCGATCCGCTCCACCAGCGCCCGGACCTGCCCGGGCTCCAGATGGTCGGTCGGCACCGCGATGCCCGTGCCGCCCGCGGCCGTGATCAGCTCCGCCGTCTCCTCGATGGTCTCCGTGACCCGCCCCACCTCGCTGACCCGCTCCCGAGTGGTGCGCCCCGTCGCGTAGACGGTGGCCCCGGCCGCCCCCAGTTCGACGGCCATCGCCCGGCCCGCGCCGCGCGTCGCCCCCGCGACGAGCGCGACCCTGCCCGCCAGTGCGCCCTGTGTGCTCACGTCCATACGTCCTCTCGGTGGGAATGCCGTGTGGGTGACCTGGGTCGACCCGCGTCAGCCCGAGACGATCCCGGTCGGCCCAGGTCGACCCTGGCAGGGAAATCCGACACCCGCTGTCTGGTATTACGAAGCGGTCGCATCCGGCGCGTTCCGCGTGCGGGGGTGCGCGGGAGGGCCGATCCTGATCCCGTGATGATGGACGAGGTCCCGTGATGATGGACGAAACGGAGTTCTGGGGGCTGGTCGACAGCGCCCGGGAGGTCGCGGACGGCGACCCCGAGGACCAGTCCGACCTGCTCGTCGATCAGCTCTCACAACTCGACCCCGACGCGGTGCTGGACTTCGCCCGGCACTTCGAGGCCCGCTCCAACCGGGCATACCGCTGGGATGTGTGGGGCGCCGCCTGGGTGCTGCTCGGCGGGGTCAGCGACGATGCCTTCGAGGCGTTCCGCTTCTGGCTGATCGGCCAGGGCCGGGAGATCTTCGAGGGCGCGCTGCACGATCCGGACGCGCTCGCCGACCTGCTCGAGGACTTCGATGAGCAGGTGGACGGCGACTGCGAGGACCTGGGGTACGCGGCGGACGAGGCGTACGAGCGGCTGACCGGGGCGCCCCTGCCCGACCTGGGGCTCGCCCCCGCGCCCCGGGAACCGATCGGGGAACCCCTCGACTTCGAGAGCGAGGCGGTGCTGGCGGAGCGGTATCCGCGGCTGTGGGAGCGCTTCAGGGGCTGACCACGGACGCTCGTCCGCGCCCCGTCCGCGCCTCGGCCGCGCCCCGTCCGCGCCTCAGCGGTCCAGCGAGCGGCCCATCAGCACATCGTCCACGTACTCCCCCGCCAGCAGGAACTCCCCCGGCAGCACGCCCTCCACCGCGAACCCCTCCGACGCGTACAGCCGCCGTGCCGGGGTGTTGTGGCCCAGCACCCGCAGCGTGATGCGGGTCGCGCCCTGCCGCCGTGCCTCCTCGCACGCGGCGCCGAGCAGCGCCCGCGCCACGCCCTTCCCCCGCGTCCGCTCATCCACCGCGAGCCCCTGGATCTGGCGGACATGCGTGTTGCAGGCCAGCGGGGTCGACGGCACGAGCCGTATATAGCCGACCGGGCATCCGCCGAACTCGGCCACGAGGATGTGCTCGACGCGGTTGTGCTGGGTGAAGAAGGGGTCGTACGGCGGCTGCGGCCGCGGCTGTACGGAATGCAGCACCGACCAGGTGCGGCGGTCCAGCTCGGCCAGCGCCGTCTCGTCGTCGAGCACGGCGGGGCGGATGATCAGCTCGGGCTGCCGGGACGCGCGGTGCAGGCCAGACGGCTGGGGCGGGCCGGAAGGCTGGGACGGGCCGGAAGGCTGAGGCGGGCCGGAGGGCTGGGACGGGTCGGAGGGCTGGGGCGGGTCGGAGGGCTGGGACATGCGAGTCACTGTGCCACGCCCGCCTGTTGTCCGACATCCCTCCCGTGATCGAGGGCAGGATGGGGCCATGCGTATCGCGGTCACCGGCTCCTCAGGGCTCATCGGCACGGCACTCGTCCGCTCGCTGCGCGAGGACGGCCACCAGGTGGTGCGCCTGGTGCGGCGTCCGCCGCGTGCGGAGGACGAGGTGGAGTGGGACCCACGGCGGGAGTGGGTGGACACGAAGGGGCTGATGGGCTGTGCGGCCGTGGTCCATCTCGCGGGCGCGGGCGTGGGCGATCGGCGCTGGACCGACGCGTACAAGAAGGAGATCCGGGACAGCCGGGTGCTGGGCACCGCCGCCCTCGCCGAGGCGATCGCCTCGCTGGACACTCCGCCGCGGGTGCTGGTGAGCGGAAGCGCGGTCGGGTTCTACGGTGACACCGGGGAGCGCGCGGTCGATGAGAGTGCGCCCCCCGGTCACGGATTTCTTCCGGATCTCTGCCAGGACTGGGAGGAGGCGACGGCCGCGGCGCAGGAGGCGGGCGTCCGTACGGTCTTCACCCGGACCGGGCTGGTGATCTCCTCCGAGGGCGGGGCGTGGGGGCGGCTCTTCCCGTTGTTCAAGCTGGGCCTCGGCGGGCGGATGGGCAGCGGCCGGCAGTACTGGAGCTTTATCGCGCTGCGGGACCATATCGCCGCGCTGCGCCATATCCTCGACACGCCCGAGCTCACCGGCCCGGTCAACCTCACCGCACCGGCGCCGGCCACCAACCGTGAGATCACGGCGGCCATGGGCCGTGTGCTGCGCCGTCCCACGCTCTTCACGGTCCCCGCCCCGGCGCTCCGGATCGCCCTGGGCGAGATGTCCGGCGATGTCCTCGGCAGCGTCCGGGCCATCCCCCGCCGCCTCCTGGACTCCGGCTTCACCTTCACCCACCCGCATGTGGACGAGGCCATCAAGGCGGCGCTGCGGTAGGAGAGTTGGCGCCCCGTCGGCGCCCGCTCGGCGTCCGCTTGGCGCCCCGTTGACGCCCCTCGCGCTCCCCCGGTCGCAGATCGCTCGATGACGTGTGCGACCGGTGTGCGCCCGTGCCCGGTCGATGCGCGTCTGGCATCGACCGTTTTTGTCCGTACTGTCAAGACCGTCTCGCGAGCCGTCACGCGGGACCCACGTATCCGGGCCGCCGACCGGGGCAGCAGCCCCCGTGACGGACGCACCGACTTCGGGGAGGACACGTGCTCAAGCGCGCGCACCGCACGGACGTCGTCATCGTCGGCGCCGGGCTCGCGGGGCTGGCCGCGGCTCATCGGCTGACCGACGCGGGAGTGGCGGTCACGGTGCTCGAGGCCGCGCCCCGCGTGGGCGGACGGATGACGACCGACACCGTCGACGGCTTCCGGCTGGACCGTACCGGTCACCTGATGAACACCTCCTTCCCGGAGTTGCGGCGCACTCCGGGGCTCGGCGCCCTCGCCCTGCGCCCCTTCGCCCAGGGGGTGCTGGTCCACAACGAGGGGCGTACGCACCGGGTGGACACCCCCCGGAGCATGAGGGGCGCATTCACCACGGCACGCGCCCTCGCCAACGCCGCCCGCGCGCCGCTCGGCAGCGGGCTCGACCAGGCCCGACTCGGTGCCGCGCTCGGCAGGCTCGCCGCCCTGCCCGCGGACCGCCTGCTCGCCCGCCCCGACCGGCCGGTCTCCGAGACCCTGGGGGGGCGGGGCCTACCTGCTCGTACGGTCGAGGGGGTGCTGCGTCCGCTGCTCGTCTCACTGCTGAGCGACCCGGACCTCACCACCTCCAGCCGCTGCGCCGACCTCGCGCTGCGCGGCTACGCACGCGGCCGCCTCTGCCTTCCGGCGGGCGGCGCGTCCACCGTCCCCGAGCTGCTCGCGGCCGCGCTGCCGCCGGGGACGGTCCGTACGGGCGTCCGGGCCATATCGGCCTCCACCACCGCCGTCGCCACCGCCGAACACGGCGAGATCGGCTGCCGTGCGGTGCTGGTGGCCACCGGGGCGCACGACGCGGCCGAACTCCTGCCCGGGCTGCGGGTACCGGCGTTCCACCCGGTGACCGTGACGCACCACACCGCCGACCGGCCGCCACTGCGGGAGCCCGCGCTGATACTCGCCGCGGGCGGCCGGGGCCCGGTCGCCCACACCATGGTGGCCAGCGAGGTCGACCCCTCGCGCACTCCGCCCGGCCGGGTGCTGATCACCTCCACGGTGCTGGGCGCCTCCGCCGCACTGCCCGCCGCCGAACTCGACCGAGCCGTCAGGGCCCAACTGGCGGCGGTGTACGGCACATCGACCGCGGCCTGGGAGCTGCTGGCCACACACCACGACCCGCACGCGGTCCCGGCCATGCCCGCCCCCCACGACCCACGCCGCCCGGTGCGGCTGCTGTCGGGGCTGTACGTCTGCGGCGACCACCGCGACTCCAGCACGGTCCAGGGCGCCATGGCATCCGGCCGCCGAGCCGCCCGAGCGGTCCTCAGCGACTTCGGCGCCCCACCGGACGCCGGCTCCGACACCAACGCCCGCAACACGGGCACAAGGTCCTACCCGGCGGCGGCTTGAGCAGCGGCCCGCTCCTGTGCGGCCATTGACGCGTCAAGACGCCTTGGAGGCGGATGAGTTGCGCGCCGCGCGGGTAGCGGGCCCCGAGACCGCCGCGAGCGCCGCGCCCCCGAGGAAGCATCCGGCCGCGATCACGGCGGACAGCCGCATCCCGGCGTAGAAGGCGGAGCTCGCGGACGCCGCGGCGAGGGTTCCGAACAGCGCCACGCCGATGGCGCTCCCCAACTGCCGCGCCGCGTTGAACGCGCCCGACGCCGCGCCGCGCACCTCGTGCGGCGCGGCCTCCATCGCCGCGATCGTCGCCGACGGCATGGTGAACGAGGTGCCGAACCCGGCCAGCAACAGCGGCACGACCAGCAGCGCATACGGCGTATGCGGCCCCACGGCCGCCCAGCCGAGCAGCCCCACCGCCCCGGTCAACAGCCCCGCCACGGCCGGGACATGGGTGCCGACGCGCGCCGCGACCCGCCCGGACAGCGGCGAGGCGACCGCCACCAGCGCGCCCATCGGCAGCAGCGCCAGACCGGTGGAGAGCGGGTCCCAGCCCCGATGGCGCTGGAAGTAGAGGGTGGTGAGGAAGAGCAGCCCGTAAAAGCCGAGGTTGAGCAGCACCCCCACGGCCAGGGCGGCCGGGAACCGGAAACCGCTCAGCAGCCGCGGCGGCAGCGCGGGCGCCGCCGCGCGCCGCTCCAGCCACAGGAACAGCGCCCCCGCGAGCGGCGCGGCCGCCAGGGTGCCGAGCACCAGCGGATCGGTCCAGCCGCGCCCTCCCGCCTCGTTCAGCCCGGCCGTGAGGGCGGCCACCGCGACGACGCCGGTGAGCTGGGCGGCGAGGTCCAGCGGCGGACGCTCCCCGCGCGGGCGTGGGCGCGGGCACGCGGCGGGCACATGACGAATGGTGAGCCAGACGGCGAGCACGCCCAGCGGGACGTTGACGAGGAACACGGTCCGCCAGCCCATGCCCCACACCAGCACCCCGCCGAGCACCGGACCGGCCGCCGCGGCGACCCCCGCGATACCGCCCCACACCCCGAACGCCCTGGCCCGCGCGACCGGTTCGGGGTGCAGCGCCCCGAGCAGCGCGAGCGAGGCGGGCACCATGGTCGCGGCCCCGGCCCCCTGCGCCAGCCGCGCATCGACCAGAACGGCGGCGGTCGGCGCGAGCGCGCACCCGGCGGAGGCCACCGTGAACAGCCCGAGCCCGGCGAGAAACACCCGCCGATGGCCCAGCCGGTCCCCCAGCCCGCCGCAGAACAGCAGCAGCCCGGCGAAGACCAGCGTGTACCCGTCCACGATCAACTGAAGCGCCCCCTGCCCGGCCGCCAGCCCGGCACCGATGCGGGGCACGGCCACATTGACGACGGTGACGTCGAGGATGACCAGGAAGTACCCGAGGCAGATGGCAACCAACGGCACCCGCCGCACGGCGGCCGCCACGGGCGGAGCCGAGGGTTCCGAGATCCGATGCGTGGAGCGGTACGTCCTCATGCCTCCACCCTGGCCCCGAATCCCTTCGCCCCAGACCGAAACGTGGCGCGCCGAGGCGCGCGCGGAACGGGGCCACGGCCGCATCGGACGCCCCGCCGCAGCACACACCCCAAGGCGCGTGCTGCGGGCCAAATCGGCGAAGGTTCGCGCAGGCCGCCCCGTGCACGCTTCGGCCGCTGCCGAAGTGACCCCGGCCTACGCTGGACGCATGGCCACCACCACGGACGCCCGTGACGCCGACATCGCCCGCGCGGCCGCCGCGATCGCCGATCCGTCTCGTGCCCGCGTCCTGCAAGCGCTACTGGAGGGCCGCGCTCTGCCCGCGAGCGTGCTGGCCACCGAGGCCGGGGTCAGCGCCTCCACGGTGAGCGGGCATCTGGCCAAGTTGCTGGAGGCCGGGGTGGTTCGGGTCGAGCCGCACGGGCGGCACCGCTACTACCGGCTGACCGGCCCCGCCGTCGGCGAGGCCCTCGAGGCGCTGGCCCGGATCGCCCCGCCGCTGCCGGTCACCTCGCTGCGCCAGAGCAGCCACGCACTCGCCCTGCGCCGGGCGCGTACCTGCTACGACCATGTCGCGGGCGCCCTCGGAGTGGCCCTGATGGCGGCGCTGCTCGAACGCGGGGTCCTGGAGGGCGGCGACGGACGCTTCCACCCCGAGGCGGCGGAGAGCGACCGGCTGTCCGCCCCGGGCAACGACACCACGTACCGGCTGACGGACCCGGGGCGCGCGGAGCTGGCGGCGTTCGGCGTGGACGCGGACGGGCTCCCCGCGCGCCGCCCGCTGATCCGCTACTGCGTGGACTGGACCGAGCAGCGCCACCACCTGGCCGGAGCGCTGGGGGCCGCCCTGACGGACCGGCTGTTCGCGCTCGACTGGATCCGCCGTGGCAGCCGCCGCCGCGTGATCCACCTGACCGACGCGGGCCGCACCGGCCTGGAGCGCGCCTTCGGCGTCGTCGTGGACGCCTGACCGCGCCCGTCGTCCCGCCCCCGCCCCATACGCCCACCCGCCCCTACCCCAGCGCCGCCACCCGCTCCCGGTAGCCCCGGGCCGGGGCCGCGTCCCGGTAGGGCTCCAGGCGGCGCTCGAAGTCCCGTACGTACTCCACCGCCCGCACCGACCGCATCTCCGAAGCCTGCTGTGCCGCCTCCGCCGCGAGCTGGCACGCCTGTTCCAGCTCGCCCAGGCCCAGTCGTGCGCTCGCCAGCACCACCCGGCAGAACAGGCGGCTGCGCGCGAAACCGGCGCCGTGCAGTTGCAGGGAGCGCTCCGCGTGCTGGGCGGCGGCCCGGTACTGCTGTAGATCGCGGTGGCAGTGGCCGAACTCGTCGGCCAACTGCGCCTCGTCGAAGAGCCGCGCCCAGTACGGCACCTCGTCACCCGGCCGGGCCGTCTCCAGCGCCCGCTCGGCGCGGGCGAGCGAGGCGGTGCACGCGCGCACCTCGCCCAGGACGCCATGGCCGCGCGCCTCGATCGCGTGCAGCAGCGACTGGAGCACCGGCGGGGCGCCGCCGCCAACCCCCTGCTGGGCCACCCGGGCCAACTGCACGGCCTCCCGCCCATGGCCGAGATAGACGGCCTGGCGGCTCATCGTCACCAGCACATAGCTGCCGTACGTACGGTCCCCGGCCGCCTGTGCCAGCCGTAGCGCCTGGACGAAGTAGCGCTGTGCCAGACCGTGGGCGGCGATGTCGAACGAGGTCCAGCCGGCCAGCCGGGTCAGATCGGCGACCGCGCCGAACAGCCGCCGCCCGGTCGCCTCGTTGTACGAACCGCGCAGCATCGGCTCGCCCTCGTGCTCGAGATAGCGCACCAGGGCCTGGCGGGCGTGGCCGCCGCCGTACGTCTGGTCCAGCGCCGCGAACAGCTCACCGACCGAGCGCAGGGCCGCGATGTCGCCCGAGGTCACCCGGTAGCCCGGGGTGCGCCGGTCGCGGTCGTGCCGACGCTGACGGGGCAACGGCGCCCGCCCCTGGGCACCGTGAGCGCCGTGGGGACCGTGAGCGCCATGGGCACCGTGAGCGCCATGGCCGCCATAGGCGCCGTGCGCGCCCTGCGCGCCCTGGATGGCCGCACGCCCCGGTGCCACCCC
>NZ_JAHLEM010000467.1 GCF_018883605.1 Streptomyces niphimycinicus
GGTGTGGGCGGGGTATGGGGTGCGTCCTGCGGCGGTGGTGGGCCACAGTCAGGGTGAGATCGCGGCTGCGGTGGTCGCGGGAGCGCTGTCTCTGGAAGATGGCGCCAAGGTGGTGGCGCTGCGGAGCAAGGCGTTGCGGCGGTTGGCCGGTGGTGGCGCGATGGCTTCCCTCGGCGTGGGTCAGGTGCGGGCAGGTGAGTTGCTCTCGGGCCTGGGTGATCAGGCCGCCGGAGTAGGGGTGGCGGCTGTCAATGGGCCTTTCTCCACGGTGGTTTCGGGTCCGCCGGAGCAGGTGGCGGCCGCCGTCGCGGCGTGTCAGGGGGCGGGCGAGCGGGCGCGGTTGATCGAGGTGGATTATGCCTCGCATGGTCCTCAGGTGGAGGGGATCCGGGAGGAGCTGAATGAGGTTCTGGGTGGTGTTCGTCCGGTTGTTGGTGGGTCGGATGAGGTGGCGTTCTATTCGACGGTGACCGGTGGGCGGGCGGATGCTTCCATTCTGGACGCGGGTTATTGGGTGTCGAATTTGCGGGAGCGGGTGCGGTTCGCCGATGCGGTCGAGGCGTTGCTGGCGGATGGGCATCGGGTGTTTATCGAGGCCAGTGGCCATCCCGTGTTGACTTTGGGCTTGCAGGAGACGTTCGAGCAGGTGGGTGTGGACGGGGTTGCCGTGCCTACGTTGCGGCGCGATCACGGTGGCCAGGTCCAGCTTCTCCGCTCGCTGGGCGAGGCGTTTATCGCCGGGGTGGAGGTGGACTGGAGGGCCGCGTTCCCGGGCGACCCCACGCCTCGTACGGTCGATCTGCCCACGTACGCCTTCCAGCACCAGCGCTACTGGCTCGACGGCCTCAGCGGCCGGGGTGCCGATCCCACCGACCTCGGCCTGGTCGCCGCGGGGCATCCACTGCTGGGCGCCGCCGTGGAACTCGCCGACGGCCAGGGACATCTGCTGACCGGACGGCTCTCGGCACAGTCCCATGGCTGGCTCGCCGACCATGTGGTGGCGGGCGCGGCGCTGGTGCCCGGGACGGCCCTGGTGGAGTGGGCGTTGCGGGCCGCCGATGAGGTCGGCTGCGGAGGTGTGGAGGAGCTGGCGCTCCAGGTACCGCTTGTGCTGCCACCCCACGGCGGGGTGCGTCTGCAAGTGGTCGTCGGCGGGCCCGGCGCCGATGGCCGACGCGATGTGCGGATGTACTCGCGTCCCGACGACGGTGGCGAGTCGGCGCCCGGGTGGGTGTGTCATGCGGAGGGCGTGCTGAGCCCGCCTCCCGAGGGCCTCGGGCCGGTGGAGGAGTTGGGTGGGGCGTGGCCACCGGCGGGTGCGAAGCCGGTGGACCCCGTGGACTTCTACGCGCACATCGCGGCCTCGGGGTATGCGTACGGCCCGGCCTTCCAGGGGCTGCGCGCCGTGTGGCGGGACGGCGCCGACCTGCTGGCCGAGGTGGCGCTGCCCGAAGCGGCGGGGGAGCGGACGGGATTCGGCATTCACCCGGCGCTGCTCGACGCCGCGCTGCATCCCGTCCTGCTGGCCGAGGGGTCCGCAAGCCACGCCGCCGAGTCGGCCGATGGCCGGGTGTGGCTGCCGTTCACCTGGAACGGAGTGTCGCTGTGGGCGGCCGGGGCGACCACGGTACGGGTGCGGATCTCTCCGTACGAGCCGAGCGCGGAGAGGGAGCGCACGCTGCGGGTGACCGTGGCGGACGCTCTCGGTGCCCCGGTGCTCAGCGCCGACGCGGTGGTGCTGCGATCGGCCGACGCCGATCAGCTACCTACCGCCCAACGCCCAGGCACCGATGGGCTGTTCGTCATGGACTGGGTTCCCTTGCCGGTGCCCGCGCCGCCCAACGGCACCGGGCAGTCCACGGAACACATGGCCGATGACGCCGACTGGGCGGTCCTGGGGCCCGGTGACAGGGCTCCGGCCGGTTCCGCCGCCGTATGCCATCCGGATCCGCAGGCGTTGATCAGCGCGCTCGACCCGGGCGCGCCCGCCCCCGCTGTCGTACTGGCACTTGAGCCCGCCAAACCGGTGGACGCGCGGGGTGGCGGCATCGCGGCCGACGGTCTGGCCTCGGCGGAGCGGGTCCTGGCGCTGCTCCAGGACTGGCTGGCCGAGCCACGCCTGGCCGACGCCCGGTTGGTGGTGACGACGCGTGGCGCCGTCGCGACCGGTGACCCGGATGGATTTGACCCCACGGTCGAGGGCGTGGATGTGGCGGGGGCCGCGGTATGGGGTCTGGTGCGCAGCGCGCAGGCCGAGAACCCCGGCCGTTTCCTGCTGCTCGATCTCGACCCGCACACCGAGGTGTCCGCCCGCCTCGTGGCCGACGCCGTGGCGCGCGCCGTGGAGATGGACGAGTCGCAGTTGGCGCTGCGCGGGGGGCGGGCGCTGATGCCCCGGCTGGTGCGCGCCGCGCCAAGCGCGGGCCTGGTGGCCCCGGTGGGGCCGTCCGCGTGGCGGCTCGGACTCGCGAGCCCCGGGACGGTGGACGGTGTGCGGCCGGTGGCGTGCCCGGAGGTGCTGGAACCTCTGCGGGCGGGCCAGGTGCGGATCGATGTCCACGCGGCGGGCGTCAACTTCCGCGATGCGCTGATCATGTTGGGGATGTACCCAGGTGGCGCGGTGTTCGGTGGCAGTGAGGGTGCCGGTGTGGTGCGGGAGGTCGGCCCCGAGGTGACCCATGTGTCGGTGGGCGACCGGGTGATGGGCCTGTTCGAGGGCGCGTTCGGCCCGCAGGCCGTGGCGGACGCCCGTACGGTCGTCCCCATCCCCGACGGCTGGACCTTCCGGCAGGCAGCCGCGGCCCCCGTGGTGTTCCTCACCGCCTGGTACGGCCTCGTGGAGCTGGGCGGGCTCCGGCCGGGGGAGCGGGTGCTGATCCATGCCGCGACGGGTGGTGTGGGGACGGCCGCGGTGCGGATCGCGCGGCATCTGGGCGCGGAGGTCTTCGCCACGGCGAGTCCGGGGAAGCACGGGGTCCTGGGGGCGATGGGCATCGATGAGGCCCACCGGGCCTCCTCACGCGATCTGGACTTCGAGGAGACATTCCGGGAGGCCACCGGCGGCCGAGGCGTGGACGTGGTGCTCAACAGCCTTGCCGGGGAGTTCGTGGACGCCTCGCTCCGTCTCCTTCGCGAAGGCGGCCGGTTGCTGGAGATGGGCAAGACCGATGTCCGCGACCCGGAGCGGATCGCGGCGGAGTATCCCGGAGTCCGCTATCACGCCTACGACCTGATCGCCGATGCCGGGCCGGACCTTATCGGCCAAATGCTGTGCGAGCTGGGCGAGTTGTTCGCCTCCGGTGTGCTGGAGCCGCCTCCCGTACGGGCGTGGCCGCTCAGCCGGGCGCGTGAGGCGCTGCGGTATCTCAGTCAGGCCAAGCACACCGGCAAGCTGGTCCTGGACGTCCCCGCCCCGGTGGATCCCGGGGGCACGGTGCTCATCACCGGTGGCACGGGCACCCTCGGCAAGCACGTCGCCGAGCACCTCGTCCGCGTCTGGAACATCCGCCATCTGCTGCTGGTGAGCCGCAGCGGTATGGACGCCCCCGGCGCACCGGAGCTGCTGGCCCACCTCACCGACCTGGGGGCCGACGTACGTATCGCCGCCCGCGACATCGGCGATGCCGCCCAGGTGGCCGAAGCCATCGCGGGCATCGACCCGGCGCACCCCCTGACCGGCGTCGTGCACGCGGCGGGCGCGCTGGACGACGCGATGCTGCCCTCGCAGGATCCGAAGCGGCTGGCGCGGGCCTGGGCGGCGAAGGCCGCGGCGGCGGCCGAGCTGCACACCGCCACCGCGCGTCTGCGGCTGGGCATGTTCGTCCTGTTCTCCTCCTTCGCCTCCGATCTCGGCACCCCCGGCCAGGCCAACTACGCCGCTGCCAACGCCTTCTGCGACGCCCTGGCCACCCGCCGCCAGGCGGCCGGGCTCCCCGGGCTGTCGGTGGCCTGGGGACTCTGGGCGGCCACCAGCGGTCTCACCGCGCGGCTGGCCGACGCCGATCTGGCCCGGATCGGCCGTCTGGGCATCAAGGCCAACAGCACCGAGGAGGGGCTGGCGCTGCTGGACGCGGCCTGCCACCACGGCCATCCGCATCTGCTGGCGCTCCACCTGGACACCGGCTCCCTCGCCGCGCAGCCCCCCGTCGCCCTCCCCGCCCCCCTGCGGGCCCTCGCCACCGTCGGCGGCAGCGGGCGGGCCCGGCCCACGGCGGCCGCCGGTGGGCAGACCACCGACTGGGCGGGCCGACTCCGGGGGCTGCCGTCCACCGAACAGCACCGGCTGCTGCTCAACCTGGTGCGTACCCAGGCGGCCACGGTGCTCGGCCACGCCGATCCGGGTGTGGTGCAGCCGGACGCGTCGTTCAAGGACCTCGGCTTCGACTCGCTGACCGCCGTGGAGCTGCGCAACCGGCTGGCCGCGGCCACCGGACTGCGGCTGCCCGCGGCCCTCGTCTTCGACCACCCGGAGGCGGCGGTGCTGGCCGAGCATTTGCGCCAGGAGCTCTCGCCGGACGGTGAGCCGGGCGCCCGGGGCCCCGGCGTACCCCAGCCCCATCCCGTCCTCAACGAGCTGGTCAGGCTGGAGAACAGCCTGTCGGCCGTCGTCGTCGAGGACGTGGACTCCGGCGCGGTCACCGCCCGGCTGGAGACCTTGCTGTCCAAGTGGAAGGCGATGTGCTCGCCGGCGGAGGCGGACGACGGCAATGCCGTGGAGCGGTTGCAGGTGGCGACCGCCGATCAGGTTCTGGAATTCATCGACAACGAACTTGGCCTGTCATGAACAACGTGGCGCGCCCTTCGCTGAAGGCCGGGTGACCCTCTGTGACGCATGCTAATGAAGAGAAGCTGGTCGACTATCTGAGGCGAGTGGCAGGCGATCTGCACGAAACGCGTCAGCGGCTGCGCGAGTTGGAGGACCGCTCCCAGGAGCCGGTGGCCGTGGTCGGCATGGCCTGCCGCTATCCGGGCGGGGCCGACTCGCCCGAGAAGCTGTGGCGGCTTCTCGCCTCCGGCGCGCACGCCATGGGGGAGTTTCCGGCCGACCGCGGCTGGGACCTGGAGGGACTCTTCCACCCGGACCCGGACCACCCCGGCACCAGCCATGCCCGCGAGGGCGGTTTCCTCTACGACGCCGACCGGTTCGACCCCGAGTTCTTCGGGATCAGCCCGCGCGAGGCGCTGGCCATCGACCCGCAGCAGCGGCTGTTGCTGGAGGTGGCCTGGGAGCTGCTCGAACGCGCCGGAATCGACCCGCTCTCGCTGAAGGGCACCTCGACGGGGGTGTACGCCGGGACCGCGCTTCCCGGCTTCGGCACCCCGCACATCGAGAAGAGCGCCGAGGGCTATCTGGTCACGGGCAACGCGCCCAGTGTGCTCTCCGGCCGGGTGGCGTACACCCTCGGTCTGGAGGGACCCGCGGTCACGGTGGACACCGCGTGCTCGTCCTCGCTGGTGTCGATGCATCTGGCCGGTCAGGCGCTGCGGCAGGGCGAATGCACGCTGGCCCTGGCCGGCGGGGTGACGGTGATGGCCATCCCGAACGTCTTCACCGAGTTCTCCCGGCAGCGCGGGCTGGCGCCCGACGGCCGGTGCAAGGCGTTCTCCGCCGACGCCGACGGCACCGCCTTCTCCGAGGGCGTCGGCCTGGTGCTGCTGGAGCGGCTGTCCGACGCACGCCGCAACGGCCATCAGGTGCTCGCGGTGATCCGGGGCTCGGCCATCAACCAGGACGGCGCCTCCAACGGTCTGACCGCGCCCAACGGCCCCTCCCAACAGCGCGTCATCCTCCAGGCGTTGGCGAACGCACGACTGTCCCCGGCCGAGGTGGACGTGGTGGAGGCCCATGGCACCGGAACCCGCCTCGGCGATCCCATCGAAGCCCATGCGCTGCTCACCACCTACGGGCGGGACCGGTCCGAGGACCGGCCGCTGTGGCTGGGATCGGTCAAGTCCAACATCGGGCACACCCAGGGCGCCGCGGGCGTGGCCGGCGTCATCAAGATGATCATGGCGATGCGGCAGGAGACGCTGCCCGCCACTTTGCACGTCGGCCGGCCCACGCCCCATGTCGCCTGGGACACCGGCGCCGTGCGCCTGCTCACCGAAGCCGTCGACTGGCCGCGCGGCGAGCGGCCCCGCCGGGCGGCGGTGTCCTCCTTCGGCATCTCCGGGACCAACGCCCATCTACTGCTCGAACAGCCCCCCGCCGACGAGCCCTCCGCTCCGGATCGGACTCCCGGCCCGACCGCCGTGGACACCGCGGCACCGGTCGGCCGCGTGGTGCCGTGGGTGCTGCCCTGGGTGGTGTCCGCCCGCACCGACCAGGCGTTACGCGACCAGGCCGAGGCACTCGCCGCACATCTCACCGCCCACCCCGGGCTGTCCGTGGCCGATGTGGGCTGGTCGCTCGCCCGGACCCGCTCGGCCTTCGAACACCGGGCCGTGGCCATCGGCGAGGACCGCGACGAACTGCTGGCCGCCGTGCGGGCCCTGGCCGAGGGCCGGAGCCACCCCGGGCTGACCCGAGCCACCGCGTCGGCCCGCTCCGGCGGCACCGCCTTCATGTTCACCGGGCAGGGCAGCCAGCGGCCCGGTATGGGCCGTGAGCTGTACCGGACCTTCGATGTGTTCGCCACCGCCCTCGACGACGCCTGCGCTCATCTGGACCCGCTACTCGGCCACCCGCTGCGCGACACCCTCTTCGCGGCCGAGGACACCGACCAGGCGCGGGCGCTGCACGGCACCGGTGTGACCCAGGCGGCCCTCTTCGCCCTGGAGACCGCGCTCTTCCGGCTCGTCGAGTCGTTCGGCCTCACCCCGTCGTTCCTCACCGGCCACTCCGTCGGCGAGCTGGTGGCCGCCCATGTGGCGGGCGTGCTGTCCCTCCCCGACGCCTGCGAGCTGGTGGCCGCCCGCGGCCGGCTGATGCAGGCGCTGCCGTCCGGCGGCGCCATGGCCGCCATCGAGGCCACCGAGGAACAGGTCCTTCCCCTGCTCACCGGCCGCGAGGACCGTGTGGCGCTCGCCGCGGTCAACGGCCCCACCTCGGTGGTCGTATCCGGAGCCGCGCAAGACGTCGACGAGATCGCCCGCACCCTGAAGGAGCGGGGGCACCGCACCAAGCGGCTCCGCGTCAGCCACGCCTTCCACTCGCCCCTGCTCCATCCCATGCTCGACGACTTCCGCGACGTGGCGCGGCGGCTCACCTACCACGCACCGCGCATCCCGGTGATCTCCAACGTCACCGGCCGGCCGGCCGACCCCGAGCTGCTCCGCGACCCCGAGTACTGGATAGGCCACGTCAGCGCGCCCGTACGGTTCCACGACGGTCTGCGCACCCTGCACGGCGAAGGCGTGACGCGCTACCTCGAACTCGGCCCGGACGCCGTCCTCACCACCATGGCCCAGGACGCCCTGGCCGCCGCGACCTCCACCGCCGATGGCTCCGACGCGCCCGAGGACCCCGCCACTCCTGACACCGCCCCCGTGTTCGCCACCGCCCTGCGCCCGGGCCGCGACGAGCCCCGTACGCTGCTGACCGCGCTCGCCCTGACGCACATCGACGGCGCCACGGTCGACTTCGCCGCCGCCCTCCCCACGGACGCGGTCCGTGTCGACCTGCCCACCTACCGGTTCCAGCGGCAGCGGTACTGGCGGCCCGTCCCGAACGCCACCGCCGACGTACGCGCCGTCGGCCTCGGCCCGACCGGCCATCCCCTGCTCCAGGCCGCCGTGGAGACACCCGACGGCGGGCTGCTGCTCACGGGCAGGCTGTCCCCGCACACCCACGCCTGGCTCGCCGACCACACCATCGGGGGCAGCGTGCCCCTGCCCGGTACGGCCCTGCTGGAGCTGGCCCTCCTCGCCGCCGCGCACACCGGCTGCCAACTGCTCGACGACCTCACCCTGGAGACCCCGCTGATCCTGCCCGCCTCCGGCGCGGTACGGATCCAGCTCGCCGTCACCGCGCCCGACGAGACCGGACGACGGACCGTCACCCTCGCCTCCCGCCCCGCCGACGAGGGCGGCGACGCCCTGGACGCCCCGGCCGCCTGGCGCCACCACGCCACCGGCGTACTGGCCGACCAGGTCACGCCACCGCCCGACGACGAACCTTCGGCCATGGCCTGGCCACCCGCCTTGGCCGCCCCGGTCGACGTGGCGGACCTGTACGAGCGGCTGACCGCGCAGGGCTACACCTACGGGCCCGCCTTCCGCGGCCTGCACACCGCATGGCGGCTCGGCGAGGAGATGTTCGCCGAGGTACGTCTGGCCCCGGAACAGCGCGGCGAGGCCGACGGCTACGGACTGCACCCCGCCCTGCTCGACAGCGCCCTGCACCCGGTGGAAGAGCTGTTCGGCGGCGACCACACGCCGGACGGCGCCGAGGGCACCGTCAGACTGCCGTTCTCCTTCAGCGGGGTACGGCTCTTCGCCACCGGCGCCACCCGGCTGCGCGTGCGCATCACCCCCACCGCCCCGGACACCATCAGGCTGCGGCTGACCGACGACCACGGCGCGCCCGTTGCCACCATCGACGCCCTCGGGCTGCGGGAGGTCTCCGCCGGCCGCTGGCGCGCCGCCCGCGCCGCCACGGCCGACACCCCGCTGTACCGCCTGGACTGGCAGCCGTATCCGCTCTCCGCCGACCCGGCCTCGTCCACGGCGAGTTGGGCGATGGTCGGATCCCAAAATCCGGTCCCGGACCTCCCGGCCCATCCGGACCTGGCCGCCCTGCGGGCCGCCCTCGACGGTGGACAGTCCGCCCCCGACATCGTCGTCCTCGCATGCCCCGGCGCACCGGACACCGCAACACCCCCGGACGAGACGCCCGCCCGTGTTCGCGCGGCGGTCCACCACGTCCTCGGCGCGCTGCGCACCTGGCTGACCGACGAGCGGTTCAGCGGGGCCCGGCTGGTCATCGCCACCCGTGGCGCGGTCGCCACCGGCCCCGGGGACGGGCCCGCCGACCTGGCCGCCGCGCCCGTATGGGGCCTGGTCCGCGCCGCCCAGGCCGAGCACCCGGAACGCATCCTGCTGCTCGACCTGGACGACGACACCGCGTCGCGCGATGTCCTGCGCACCGCCCTTCCAGCCGTTGTCGACGGTGCCGAATCCGAGGTGGCGGTACGGGCCGGAACGGCCCATGTGCCCCGTCTGGTCACCGTCCGCCCCGACCAGGACACCCCGCCCCGCGCCCCCCATCAGGACACGACGCCCCGCGCCCTCGACCCGGACGGCACGGCGCTGATCACCGGTGGCACCGGAGCGCTGGGCCGGCTGGTCGCCCGGCATCTGGTCACCGCACACGGCGTCCGCCATCTGCTGCTGGTCAGCCGGCGCGGGGGCATCACGGAGGACATCGACGCCTTCGCGGACGAACTGACCGCGCTGGGCGCGGCGGACGTAAGCATCGCCGCGTGTGACGCCGCCGACCCCGAGGCGCTGGCCGCGCTGCTCGCCACCCTCCCCGCGGCGCATCCGCTGACGGCCGTCGTCCACGCCGCGGGGGTGCTCGACGACGGTGTGGTCACCGCCATGACACCCGAGCAACTCGATGCCGTACTGGCACCGAAGCTGGACGCGGCATGGCATCTGCACCGGCTGACCCGGGACATGGATCCGGCCGCGTTCGTGATGTTCTCCTCCGCCGCCTCCATCATGGGCAACGGCGGCCAGGCCAACTACGCCGCGGCCAATATGTTCCTCAACGCACTCGCCGAGCACCGCCGCGCCGAGGGGCGGACGGCCCATACGCTGGCCTGGGGGCTGCTGGCGTCCGCAGGTGGCATGACCGGCCACCTGGACGACGCCGACCTCGCCCGGATGGCCCGCTCCGGGATCGCCCCCGTCTCCAACGAGCAGGCGCTCACGCTGCTCGACACGGCGCTCACCACCGACCACCCCACCCTCGTCCCCGCGCGCTTCGACCTCGCGGCGCTGCGCACCCGGGCCGCCGCCGGACCCCTTCCGCCCGTGCTACGGCGGCTGGTGCACGTCCCGGCAAAGGCCGTGCGGAACACCGGGACGGCATCCTTGTCCGGGCGGCTCGCCGGGCTGTCCACCGAGGAGCAGGACCGGCTCATCGGAGAGCTGGTACGCGACCAGGTCGCCACCGTGCTGGCCCACCCCGCGCCGGAGGCCATCGAACTGGGCAGGGCGTTCCAGGACCTCGGCTTCGACTCGCTGACGGCGCTGGACCTGCGCAACCGGCTCAACGCGGCCACCGGCACCCGGATCCCGGCCACCGTCATCTTCGACTATCCGACCCCCGACGCCCTGGTGCGCTTCCTGCGCGAGCGGCTGGTCGGCGCACCGGCCGAGACACCGCCTCCGCCGACGGCCACTGCGGTGGCGGCCGACGACGACCCGATCGCCATCGTCGGCATGGCCTGCCGCTATCCGGGCGGCGTCGGCTCCCCCGAGGAACTGTGGCGGCTGGTGGCCGAGGGCGCGGACGCGATCGGGGAGTTCCCCGCGGACCGCGGCTGGGACCTCGCGGGCCTCTTCGACCCCGACCCGGACCACACCGGCACCAGCTACGCCCGCGAGGGCGGATTCCTCTACGAGGCCCCGCGGTTCGACGCCGAGTTCTTCGGGATCTCCCCGCGCGAGGCGCTGGCCACCGACCCCCAGCAGCGGCTGCTCCTGGAGACCGCGTGGCAGGCGTTCGAGAACGCGGGCATCGACCCGGTGAGCCTGCGGGGCAGCCGCAGCGCGGTGATCACCGGGGTCATGTACGACGACTATGGCAGCCGCTTCCTGGGCCGCACCCCGGAGGGCGTCGAGGGCCGGCTGATGACCGGCAGCACACCGAGCATCGCCTCCGGCCGGGTGGCGTTCACCTTCGGCCTGGAGGGGCCCGCGGTGACGGTGGACACGGCGTGTTCCTCGTCGCTGGTGGCCATGCACTTCGCGGCACAGGCCCTGCGGCAGGGGGAATGCACTCTGGCCCTGGCCGGCGGGGTGACCGTGATGGCCACGCCGAACACCTTCGTGGAGTTC
Source organism: Streptomyces niphimycinicus (assembly GCF_018883605.1). Classification (GTDB taxonomy): domain Bacteria; phylum Actinomycetota; class Actinomycetes; order Streptomycetales; family Streptomycetaceae; genus Streptomyces; species Streptomyces niphimycinicus. The sequence continues at coordinate 11,008 of NZ_JAHLEM010000467.1, forward strand.
TCGCGGCAGCGCGGACTGGCCCCGGACGGCCGCTGCAAGCCGTTCGCCGCGGCGGCCGACGGCACCGGCTGGGGCGAGGGCATCGGCCTGCTCGTCCTGGAGCGGCTGTCGGACGCGCGCCGCAACGGCCGTGAGGTGCTGGCGGTGATCCGCGGGTCGGCCGTCAACCAGGACGGCGCCTCCAACGGTCTGACCGCGCCCAACGGGCCGTCCCAGCAGCGGGTGATCCGCCAGGCCCTGGCCACCGCACGCCTCTCCCCGGCGGACGTCGATGTGGTGGAGGCTCATGGCACGGGCACCACGCTCGGCGACCCCATCGAGGCCCAGGCGCTGCTGGCCACGTACGGGCAGGAGCGGCCGGAGGGACGTCCGCTGTGGCTCGGTTCCATCAAGTCGAACATCGGCCACACGCAGGCCGCCGCGGGCGTGGCGGGTGTGATCAAGATGGTGATGGCGATGCGCCACGGCCGGTTGCCCGCCTCCCTGCACATCGACGCACCCAGCCCGCATGTGGAATGGGACGAGGACGGAGTGCGGCTGCTGACCGAGGCGGTCGAGTGGCCACGGGGCGAGCGGCGGCCCCGGCGCGCGGGTGTCTCCTCCTTCGGCATCAGCGGCACCAACGCCCATGTGATCCTCGAACAGGCCCCCGACCAGGCCCGACACACCGAGCGCGACCCCGATTCCGATGGCCCCCGGGTGGTGCCCTGGGTGCTGTCCGCGCGGGGCGCCGAGGCGCTGCGGGACCAGGCGCGGGCGCTGGCCGCGCAACTGGCCACCGACCCCATGGCCTCGCCCGTCGAGGTGGGCTGGTCGCTCATCCGCTCCCGCACCCTCTTCGACCACCGCGCGGTGGTGGTCGGCGAGAGCCGAGCCGAACTGACCGCTGCTGTCGAGGCGTTGGCGGCCGACGAGACCCACCCGGGCGTGGTGCATACGGGCACGGCCGCCGCCACGGGTGGCGCGGGCCCGGTGCTGGTCTTCCCCGGGCAGGGCTCGCAGTGGATCGGGATGGGTGCCGGACTGCTGGACGCCTCACCGGTGTTCGCCGCCCGGGTGGCGGAGTGCGAACGAGCGCTCGCACCCCACGTCGACTGGTCGCTCACCGACGTGCTGCGCGGCGTGGACGGCGCGGGCGATCTCAGCCGGGTGGATGTGGTGCAGCCCGTCCTGTGGGCGGTGATGGTGTCCCTCGCCGCCGTATGGGCGGGCCACGGAGTGCGGCCCGCCGCCGTCGTGGGCCACAGCCAGGGCGAGATCGCCGCCGCCTGCGTGGCCGGGGCGCTCACCGTGGCGGACGGCGCCCGGATCGTGGCCCTGCGCAGCCGCGCGCTGCGCCAACTGGCCGGTGGCGGGGCCATGGCATCCCTCGGTGTGGGTGAGGAACAGGCCACGGGGCTGCTGTCCGGGCTCGGCGGCCGCGCCGCCGCCGTGGTCGTGGCCGCCGTGAACGGCCCCGCCTCCACTGTGGTGTCCGGGCCGCCGGAGCAGGTGGCCGCCACCGTCGCCGCCTGCCGTGACCTCGGGGAACGCGCCCGGACGATCGAGGTGGACTACGCCTCGCACAGTCCCCAGGTCGACGAGATCGCCGAGGAACTCACCGAGCTGCTGAGGGGAGTTGAGCCGGTCGGCGGGTCCGGGTCCGGCGTGGTGTTCTACTCCACCGTGACCGGTGGCCGGGCCGATGCCTCCGTCCTGGACACGGGCTATTGGGTGCGGAATCTGCGCGAGCGGGTGCGGTTCGCCGAGACGATTCAGGCGCTGCTGGCCGATGGCCACCGGGTGTTCATCGAGGCCAGCACCCACCCCGTCCTCACGGTCGGCATGCAGGAGAGCTTCGAGGAGGCGGGCGTTCCCGCCGCCACCGTACCCACCCTGCGCCGGGACCACGGCGACCTCGCCCAGTTGGTGCGCTCGCTCGCCCAGGCGTTCACCGCGGGGGCCGACGTCGACTGGACCACCCTGTTCCCCGCCGACCCCGCGCCCCGTACGGTGCCGCTGCCCACCTACGCCTTCCAGCGCGAGCGCTACTGGCTCGAAGCCACCGCCAACCGGGGCGGCGATCCCGTCGACCTCGGCCTGGTCTCCGCCGATCACCCGCTGCTCGGCGCGGCCGTGGAACTCGCCGACGGCAGCACCCATCTGCTCACCGGACGGCTGACGGCCGGCGGCGGCGAGGGCTGGCTCGGCGAACACGTGGTGGCGGGCGCCCGGCTGGTGCCGGGCGCGGCCCAGGTCGAATGGGCGCTGCGGGCCGCCGACGAGGCGGGCTGCGGCACGGTCGAGGAACTCGCCCTGCAAGTCCCGCTCGTCCTCCCCGACACCGGCGGGCTGCGCGTCCAGGTGGTGGTGGGCGAGGCCGCCGCCGACGGCCGCCGCGAGGTACGGGTGTACTCCCGGCCCGACCGCGATGCCGAAACCACTACGGATCCGGTCTGGGTGTGCCACGCGGTCGGCGTGCTCGGCCCGCACGGCGAACCGGCGCCACAGCCCAACGGGGTTTGGCCCCCGGCGGGCGCGGAGCCGGTGGACACGGACGGCTTCTACGAGCGCGCCGAGGCCGCTGGATACGGCTACGGGCCCGCCTTCCAGGGCGTACGGAAGCTGTGGCGCGACGGCGCGGATGTGCTGGCCGAGGTGGCGCTCCCGGAAGCGGCGGGCGACCGGGCCGGATTCGGCATCCACCCGGCGCTGCTGGACGCCGCGCTGCACCCGGCGTTCCTCCTCGACCGGCCCGGGCAGGAGAACGAGGATGGCCGGGTGTGGCTGCCGTTCACCTGGAACGGGGTGTCGCTGTGGGCCGCCGGAGCGACCACCGTACGCGTCCGGCTGTCCCCGCGTGAGCAGGGCACGGACGGCGAGCGGGCGCTGCGGCTGACCGTGGCCGACGCCGTCGGCGACCCGGTCCTGACCGTCGACTCGCTGGTGCTGCGCCCCGCCCGTACGGATCAGTTGCGGACCGCGGGCCGGGGCACCGTGGACGGACTGTTCACCCTCGACTGGATCCCGCTCCCCGAGGCGGCGCCCGGCACCGACACGGGGCTGCCCGAGCCGGTGGCGGGGGACGGCGGCTGGGTGGCGCTGGGCTCCGGGGGCGCGCAGTTGGGCTTGTTGCCGGGCGTGGTCCGTCACCCGGACCTGGAGTCGCTGCTCGCAGCACTCGACGCCGGAACACCCGCGCCCTCGGTGGCGCTGACCGCCGTACCGGCCTCGACGACGGCCGCGGACATCGGCGCCGCCGAAGCCGATGCCCTGGCGGCCGTGCGACAGACCCTGGAGCTGCTGCGGGGCTGGCTGGCCGAACCCCGGCTGGCCGAGAGCCGTTTGGCCCTGGTGACACACGGCTCCGTCGCGGCCGGTGGCCTGGTGGCGGAGGACTCCGGCGCCGGGGCCGTGGACGCGGCCGGTGCCGCGGTGTGGGGGCTGCTGCGCAGCGCACAGGCGGAGAACCCGGAGCGGTTCATCCTGCTCGACCGCGATCCGCACGGCGCGCCCGACGCCGGCGAGATCGGCGCGGCGGTGCTGGACGGTGTGCTGAGGGCCGTCGCCCTGGACGAACCGCAGGTGGCGGTGGGCTCCGGCCGGGTGTGGGCGCCCCGTCTGATCCGCGCGGGCGGCCCCGGCAGCGGTGGCCTGGTGGGCCCGGTGGGAGAGCCCGCGTGGCGGCTCGCCGTGCGGGGCGCGTCCACCGTGGACAATGTGACACCCGTGCCGTGCCCCGAGGCGCTGGAGCCGCTCGGGCCGGGAGAGGTCCGGATCGCGGTGCACGCGGCGGGCATGAACTTCCGCGATGCGCTGATCGTCGTCGGGATGTACCCCGGAGGCGGGGTGTTCCGCGGCAGCGAGGGCGCGGGCATCGTCGTGGACATCGGCGCGGAGGTGACCGGGCTCGCGGTGGGCGACCGGGTCATGGGCCTGTTCGAGGGCGCGTTCGGCCCCTGGGCGGTCGCGGACGCGCGCATGGTCGTGCCGATCCCCGACGGCTGGAGCTTCCGGCAGGCCGCCGCCGTACCGGTGGTGTTCCTCACCGCCTGGTACGGGCTGGTCGACCTGGCCGGGCTGCGGGACGGCGAAACGGTGCTGATCCACGCCGCGACCGGTGGCGTAGGCATGGCGGCGGTGCAGATCGCCCGCCACTTGGGCGCTGAGGTCTATGCAACGGCCGGCCCCGGCAAGCACGGGGTGCTCGAGGAGATGGGCATCGACCAGGCGCATCGCGCCTCCTCGCGCGATCTGGACTTCGAGGAGGTGTTCCGCGAGGCCACCGCCGGGCGTGGCGTCGATGTGGTGCTCAACAGCCTCGCCGGGCCGTATGTCGACGCCTCCCTGCGGCTGCTGGCCGACGGCGGACGGCTCTCCGAGATGGGCAAGACCGACATCCGCGATCCGGAACACCTCACGGCCATGCATCCGGGCATCCGCTATCGAGCCTTCGACCTGGTGCCCGACGCCGGGCCGGACCGTATCGGGGAGATGCTGGGCGAACTGAGCGCGCTGTTCGCGGCCGGAGTGCTGCGGCCCGCCCCCGTACGCCCCTGGCCGCTCAGCCGGGCAAGGGACGCGCTACGGCAACTCAGCCAGGCCCGGCACACCGGCAAGCTGGTGCTCGACGTACCCGCCGCGGTCGACCCGGACGGCACGGTGCTGATCACGGGCGGCACCGGCACCCTGGGCGCCTACATCGCCGAACACCTCGTCCGCACCTGGGGGATCGGGCAACTGCTGCTGGTGAGCAGGCGCGGGCCGGACGCTCCTGGAGCCCGCGACCTGGCCGCCCGGCTGGCGGAACTGGGCGCGCGGGTGCGCCTCGCGACGGCGGATGTCACCGACGCCAAGGCGGTGGCGGAGCTGGTGGCGGGCATCGACCCCGAGCATCCGCTGACCGGAGTCATCCACGCCACCGGTGTGCTGGACGACGCGGTGGTGACCTCGCAGACCCCCGAACGGCTGGCGCGGGTCTGGACCGCCAAGGCCACGGCCGCGGCCCATCTGCACACGGCCACGGCCCATCTGCGGCTCGGCATGTTCGTCCTCTTCTCCTCCGCCGCGGGCACACTCGGCAGCCCCGGACAGGCCAACTACGCGGCGGCCAACGCCTTTTGTGACGCACTCGCCGCCCACCGCCGGGCCGCCGGGTTGCCCGGCGTATCGGTCGCCTGGGGCCTGTGGGCCGACGCCAGCGGGATGACCGGACACCTGGCCGAGGCGGATCTGGCCCGGATGTCCCGTACCGGCGTCGCCGCCCTGAGCACCCGGCACGGTCTGGCCCTGCTCGACGCCGCCGTCCAGCACGGCGGTGCCCATCTGGTCGCCGCTCACGTGGACACCCGCACCCTCGCCGGGCTGCCCGCCGACAGCCTGCCCGCCACGCTGCGAGCCCTGGCCGCCACGGGCGGCGGCGGTGGCGGCACGGGACGGCGCACCGCGGCGGCGGCCGGGGAAGGCCGCCAGGTCGACTGGGGCGCCCGGCTCGCCGGCCTGTCCACGGCCGAACGGCACCGACTCGTGCTCAACCTGGTCCGAGGCCACGCCGCCACGGTCCTCGGACACGCCGATGTGGACGCAGTGCAGGCCGAGGCCAGCTTCAAGGAGCTGGGCTTCGACTCCCTGACCGCCGTCGAACTGCGCAACCGGCTCGCCGCCGCCACCGGTCTGCGGCTGCCCGCCGCGCTCGTCTTCGACTATCCGGAAGCGGCCGTGCTCGCCGACTACCTGCTGGAACGGCTCGCACCCGGCGACGGAGCCACGCCGGGCCGGGACGCCGTCGACCCGGTCCTGGGCGAGCTGGCCAGGCTGGACACCACCTTGGCCGGCCTCGTCACGGACGACGAAGGCCGGCAGCGGATCGCCAAACGGCTGGGCGCCTTGCTGGCGACATGGAACGGCGGCGGGTCCGGCGCCCCCGCCGACGCGACCGACTTCGACGCCCTCGAAGCCGCCTCTGATGACGAGATGTTCGAGCTCATTGACCGTGAACTGCCCTGATGGAGGCGCGGAACTGATGTCGGGTACCGAAGAGAAGCTCCGCCAGTACCTCAAGAAGGTCACGGCCGATCTGGGGCAGACACGTCGGCGGCTTCGCGAGATGGAGGACCGGGCACAGGAGCCGGTGGCCATCGTGAGCATGGCCTGCCGGTTCCCCGGCGGGATCGCCTCGCCCGAGGACCTGTGGGAGCTGGTTGCCTCGCGCGGGGACGCGATCGGGGAGTTTCCCACCAACCGCGGCTGGCGTCCCGAGGCCCTCTACCACCCGGACCCCGACCACTCCGGCACCAGCTACGTCCGCCACGGCGGATTCCTGGACCGGGCCGACGGCTTCGACGCCGCCTTCTTCGGCATCAGCCCGCGCGAGGCCCTGGCGGCCGAGCCCCAGCAGCGCCAACTGCTGGAAGTCTCGTGGGAGTTGCTCGAACGCGCCGGAATCGACCCCACCTCACTGAAGGGCACCCCCACCGGGGTCTACGCGGGCGCCGGCATTCTCGGCTTCGGCACCCCGCAGATCGAAAAGAGCGCGGAAGGATATCTGCTCACCGGAAACACCCTGAGCGTCGTCTCCGGCCGGGTGGCCTTCACCCTCGGCCTGGAGGGACCCGCGGTGACGGTGGACACCGCCTGCTCGTCATCCCTGGTCGCGATGCATCTCGCCTGCCAGGCGCTGCGCCAGGGCGAATGCACCCTCGCCCTGGCCGGTGGCGTGACCGTGATGACCACCCCGAACACCTTTGTGGAATTCTCCCGCCAGCGCGGCCTCGCCCCCGACGGCCGCTGCAAGCCCTTCGCCGCCGCGGCCGACGGCACCGGCTTCTCGGAGGGCGTCGGGCTCCTGCTGCTGGAGCGGCTCTCCGACGCACGGCGCAACGGCCATCAGGTACTCGCCGTGATCCGTGGCTCGGCCGTCAACCAGGACGGCGCGTCCAACGGGCTGACCGCGCCCAACGGCCCATCCCAGCAGCGGGTGATCCGCCAGGCACTGATCAACGCCCAGCTTTCCTCCGCCGAGGTGGACGCGGTGGAGGCACATGGCACGGGCACCACACTCGGCGACCCGATCGAAGCGGAGGCGCTGCTCGCCGCGTACGGCCAGGACCGGCCGGAGGACCGGCCGCTCTGGCTCGGTTCGCTGAAGTCCAACATCGGCCATACGCAAGGTGCGGCGGGTGTGGCCGGTGTGATCAAGATGGTGATGGCACTGCGCCATGAACTGCTGCCCGCCACGCTGTACGTCGATGAGCCGACCCCGCACGCGGACTGGTCCGGCGGCGCGGTGCGGCTGCTCACGGAGCCGGTGGAGTGGCCGGACGGGGAGCGGCCGCGCCGGGCCGGTGTCTCCGCGTTCGGGATCAGCGGCACCAATGCGCATGTGATCGTGGAGCAGGGGCTCGAGGAGGTTGCGCCGCAGGTGGGGGTGGATGCCTCTGGTGTGGGTGGGGTGGTGCCGTGGGTGGTGTCGGGGCGTAGTGCGGAGGCGTTGCGGGGGCAGGC
>NZ_JAHLEM010000468.1 GCF_018883605.1 Streptomyces niphimycinicus
GTCGGTATCGACGCCGGGCTCGACCACCTGCTCACCCTGTCCACGGGCGAGAAGATCGCCAACCCGAGGCACGAGCGGCGCGACCGCGCCCGCCTCGCCCGCGCCCAGCGCGACCTCGCCCGCAAGGCCAGGGGCGACGGCGCCAACCGGGCCAAGGCACGCCGCAAGGTCGCCAGGGTCTACGCCCGCATCGCCGACCGTCGCCGTGACCATCTGCACAAGCTCACCACTCGACTCGTGCGTGAAAACCAAACGCTCGTGATCGAGGACCTCACCGTCCGGAACATGCTCAGCAACGGCAAGCTGTCCCGGGCGATCTCGGATGCGGCATGGTCTCAGTTCCGGAGCATGCTGGAGTACAAGGCCGCCTGGTACGGCCGTGAAGTGATCGCGGTCGACCGCTGGTTCCCCTCCTCCAAGCTGTGCTCCGCATGCGGCACGCTGCGGGGGAAGATGCCGCTCGGCGTCCGCACCTGGACATGCGCCTGCGGCACGACCCACGACCGGGACGTGAACGCGGCGCAGAACCTTCTGGCCGCCGGACTGGCGGTGTCGGCCTGTGGAGCCGGTGTAAGACCTCAACGGGAGTCCTCCCGGACGGGGCAGTCGGTGATGAAACAGGAAGCCCTACGGCGCGAGCCGTAGGAATCCCTCTCGTTCACGAGGGGGAGGAAGTCAAACCAGCTCCTCCGTCGGAATGCGCCGGAATGTGATGGTCGAGTAGGCGCTGAAGTCGCCGGTCTCGTAGAGCAGTCCGACCGTGGCGTCGTCGAGCCGGACCAGATCGGAGTAGGCGGCGGGCAGGCCGTTCACGGTGTGCGTGGGCCGCCAGGTGACACCGCCGTCATGGCTGGTGCGGACGGTCATCAGGGCCCGGTACGCGGGGTCGGCGGGGCCGGAGAAGAGCAGCGCGTCCGGCTCGCCGAGGTGCAGCACACTGCCCTCGACCACGGGGGCCACCAGCCCGGCCTGCGGCCGGAAGGGCAGGTCCAGGGTGGCGCCGCCGTCGCCGGAGTGGGCGTCGGCGCGGGTGCCAGGCGCGGTCGCGTCGGTGCGGGTGTTGAAGTAGACGCGGCCGTCGGGGAGTTGGGCGGCGGTGGTCTCGTTGACGTTGACATAGCCGTCGGGGTTGTCGTCCACGTACCCGATCCGCCAGGTGGCGCCGTCGTCGTCGCTGAGCAGATCGTGCCCGCCGTTGTACCGCCCTTCGGTGCCGTCGTCGCCGGGGACCGTCGGGGGCAGGGAGTGGTTGGCCGCGACGACGATCCGGCCCGCGTGGGCGCCGTACCGCAGCCTGAGGGCGTGGCCGGGGGTGGTGGCGTACCACCGCCATTCGGGCCGCTTGGTGCTCGCGGTGATCTCGCGGGCCTCGCTCCAGCTCGCGCCGTCGTCATCGCTGTGCGTCAGCCACACCCGCCGCCCGTCGGCCGCGCTCACCTCGCCGCGCCGGATCCGGTCCTCGGTGGCGGAGGCGGCGCTGCGGACGTGCACCAGCAGGACGCGGCCGTCGCGCGGGCCGCCGTCGAGGACGACGGGGGCCGGATTGCCCGCCGTGCCATCGCCGTTGCGGGCGACGAGCTGTAACGCGCCCCAGGTACGGCCGCCGTCGGCGGACCGCTTGAGCACGAGGTCGATGCGGCCGTGGTCGGCGGAGGAGTCCGCCCGGCCCTCGGCGAAGGCGAGAAGCGTTCCGGCGTGGGTCAGCACCACTGCCGGGATCCGGTAGCTCGCATAGTCCTCGGTGCCCGCCCGGAACGGAACGGACACCTCGTACGAGCGTGCCGCCCCCGTGCCGACTGTCATCAGACCTCCCGATGCCCCGTCGCAATCGAGTGCCGAGTCAGAAAAATGGGACGTAGGACGTCCCTTGTGTGCGGCGACCTTAGGGTTTGCCTTACAGAGCGTCAAGAGACGGTGCATGAACAGTTGGAGACGCGGACGGAGTGCGCGTGGGCGCCGGGCGCGGAATGGGTCTACGGCATGCCCGCCGCATATGCCCCGAACGAGTGAGCCGGGACCGAATCGCGCCCGCGGGGCCGCGGGCCGCGGCAGGATGCGGATGCCATGGACGCCGTAAGGGTTGCGCTGCTGCGCGAGGTCCTCGCCGGAACCGAATGGCTCCAGGCCACCCGCCGCTTCGCGGGCTCGCTACGGGCCTCGGTCGGACCGCGCGAGGGCGGACTGCTGCTGGTCGGCAGCGAGAGATACGAACCGTGGCATCTGGCCGCCCATCTCGACGACGAGGCGGCCTGGTCCGGACTGCCCGAGCTGTCCCCCACCCTCGTGCGCCACCGGGTGCCGGAGGGCGCCGCCGCGCCCGCGCATCTGGCGGTCGGGTTGGGGCGGCTGGAGCGGGCGGGCCGCGGTGAGACCCTGCTGGTGGTCGCGCCGGGCGAGCCCGGGGCCGGGCTGCTGGAGCGGGTCAACGACGCCCGCCGGGGCGGCGCGACCGTGCTCGCCCTCGACGGCGGCGACACCGGGCTGCACGCCCTGGCCCATGACGCGCTGTCCGCCCCCGAGGGCGGCGGACTCGACCTGGACACCCTCCAGCATCTGGTCAGCGCGGCCGCCGGAGAAAACAGCCTGCCCCGCCCCGGCCGCCGCCACCGCTTCCAGGACCGGCTGGCCCGACTGGCCGACCGCCTCACGGCGCCTCCTCCGACCCACTGGTGACGGCCCCCGCGCGGGCCGGAGCACGGGCCCCGGCCGCGGTCGGTGGTCAGCACGATCAGGTCGGCGCGCTTGCCGGGTGCCACCGCGCCGAGATCAGGGCGGACGCACGTCCTCGGCGCCGTTGAGCATGGCCAGGATCGGGATTACTCACTGTGCGAGGGAAGCGGAGGTGCCGGCGACGAGTGCGCCGCTCACGAACGCCCGAGTGCGGTGAGCACCTCGCGGGCCACTCTCTCGCCGCTCTCCACGGCCCCGTTGAGATACCCCTGACTATGCGTGCTGGTGTGTTCGCCCGCGAAGTGCAGCCGGCCCTCGGGGCGGCCGGTCCAGCCCCAGTACTTGGTGTACTGGCCCGGCCGGTAGGAGGCGTATGAACCACGTGCCCAGGGGTCGTCGACCCAGGAGTCCAGCCAGCCATGGCCGTTGTACGCATCCTTCAGGCCGGGTACGAGTGCCTCGAGGTGACCGAGTGCCGAGCCGGTGACCGCGGCGGACGGCTCGCCATGCGGTTTCGCGGTGGGGAAAGAGGAGCCGCTCCAGCCACCGACGAAGAGGGTGAGCAACCCCTCTGCCCCGGTCTGGTAGGACGAAGTATCCCAGGTGGACATCTGCGGGTTGTCGGCTTTGATGAGCCCGCTGAAGTCGTCGAACTGGTAGAACTGCCGGTCGAACTGCAACATGAGCTTGGCATCCGTGCCCATACCGTGGTTGTCGATGACTTCGCGCTTGCGCGCGGTGAGCCCCGAGTCGTCGAGGTCGACACGGCGCAGTGTGGTGAACGGCAGTGCGAAGACGACGCGGTCGGCGATCACCTCCCCGCGGATGCCGCCGAAGCGCAGCCGGTAGGTGTCGCCCGTGCGGCGCACAGCGAGCAACGGGGCGTCGAAGTGCAGGGCCGGCTTGGGCAGTCTGGCGGCCAGTCCGCCTGGAATCAGGTCGTTGCCGCCCTTGACGTGGTACTTCTCATCCGCTGTGCCGTCATCAACTCCGGCGTACTGCTCGATGAGATTGATCGCGCTCAGTTCGGCTGCGTCGTTGCCGAAGAAGGTGCTGACTCCGCAGGCGATGCTGGAACCGAGCAACGAACTCATGCCACCGGGTACGTTGGCGTGAAGCCAGTCGCGTACGGAGAGCTGGTCGAAGTCGCGGGCGGCGCGGGAGGCCCGATCGGCGAAGTAGCTGCCGATGCGCTTCGCGTCGGCCCGCAGCCGCTCCAGGACCAGGTCCAGGTCCTTGTAGATCGCGGTGTCGTCCCGCACAGCGCCCTGGAGAAAGGTGACTCCTCGCTTGCCGTGCCGGCGGTCCGGGTTCTCCTCCTCCAGTTCCAGACCGAGTTCGCCCGCAAGCTTGCGGATATGAGTGTGGCGCGTGTCGATGCGCTCACCTCCGTGCTCGGCGATCTGGTCGCTCGAGAAACCCCTCGCGGTCCAGCAACGACCGCCTACACGGTCGTCTCGCGCCTCGAAAACCTGGACGTGGACGCCTCGGCGGGCCAACCGGTATGCGGCAGTGAGCCCGGCGAGTCCGGCGCCGATGACGACCACGCGCGCGTCATGCGGTGTGGAACGCTCCGCTGCCACGGGCGAGGAGTCCGCCCGGTGGTCGACCGCCGAGGCCGGCTGCCCCGCCTGGACGCCGGCGGCGAGCAGGCCCGCGGTGGCGAGCGAGCCGCGCAGGATCGTACGCCGGGTCGTTCCGGCATCCTCGGCCGTGGTCTGCCGAGTCGCGTCACCCGGCGCGCGCAGGGCTCGCATCCAAGGGGTACTGCCAGAAGGCACGGGGATCTCCTGAGAGGTGAGGGAAGGGGCTCCAGGCCCAGTGCGCACCCTGCTTGGTTAATCCGTTGACTGCCAGCCCTGGCCCACGACGAAATTCGCAGGAATCCACCCGCCAGATCGACGGTTCTCGTAGCCTGTGGCCCATGTCCCGGGTAATCCTGGCCGATGTGGCGAAAGCGGCCGAGGTCTCGACGGCCACGGTCTCACACGCTCTCAAGGGCACCGGCCGTATGACCGCGAGTACCCGCGCCCGCGTCCGCGCACTGGCCTCGGCGCTCGGCTACGGAGGCGCTCCCGCACCGCGCGTCCTCGGCCTCGCCGTCACGACGTATGGGCGCACGGACTGGAATTTCGCGGAAGTCCCGTACTTCTCCCAGTCGATCGCCGCGGCCACGGCCGCCGCCCACAGCCACGGCTACGCGCTCATCACGCTCCCCTCCGCCGCGGACCAGGACCTGTGGTCGGCACTGCACGTCGCAGGCGTCGTCCTGGTGGACAGCCCCGCCGATGACCCGATCGCGGACATGCTCCGGGCCCGCGGCATCCCACTCGCCTTCGACGGCCGCCCCGTCGACCCGAGGCCCGGTGAAGCGTGGGTGGACAATGACCACGCGGCCGCGACCCGTCGTGTGCTCGACCACCTGGCCGCCCAGGGCGCTCGCCGCGTCGTCCTCCTCGCCGGACCAGGAGAGGACCACTACACGCGCGCCTGCATCGCCGCCTACACCAACTGGTGCAGCCACCACGGCCACTTACCGCACGTCATACAGAACACCCACCCACGGGACCCCGACGCACTCCTCGACAGCGTCCTCGCCTCCCCCGACCGTCCCGACGCCGTCTTCGGGATCTACGACTGCTGCGGCCGCCACGTCCTGGCGAGCGCGGCGCGTACCGGCCTGAGCATCCCCGAGGACCTGCTCGTCGTCTGCGCGAGTGAGGATCCTTCGTACGCCCTCTGCGACCCTCCGGTCAGCACTCTGTCGCTCGCTCCCGACACGTCGATGCCGGCCGCGGTCACCGCACTGGTCGATCTCATCGAGACACCGGAGCACGTCCCGGTTCCGACCATGGCCCCCACCCGCCTGACGCTGCGCGCGTCGTCCACCCGAGCCCGCAAGCCCTGACATCCGCCACCGTCACATAGCCGCTGACCGGCATGGCCGCAGGCGCGGACAGCAGCGACGACCTCGACGTCCTGCGCCACGGTGCTGTTCGGCGGGGTCCGCGCCCCTCCGCGCCCGGCACGTTCCTGCCGGCGCCCGCCCCGGCCCACCGGTGACGGCGTCCCTCGGGCCGTAATTCGGTTGCCCGGCGCGGGGGACCGGCCGGACGATGTCACTTCGTGACCATGACCGACCAGGACGATCCCCCGGCGCGCCGCGCGCCGCGTTTGCGCGCGCTGTTGCCCGATCTCGCCCCCTGGCACTCCTCCCGCGACTTCCGGCTGCTGTGGACCGCGGGGCTGGTGACCGCCTTCGGCAGCTTCCTGACCATGGTGGCGCTGCCGCTCCAGATCAAGGAGTTGACGGGCTCCGCCGCCGCGGTCGGCGCGATCGGGGCGGTCGAGCTGGTGCCCCTGATCGTCTTCGGGCTGTACGGCGGCGCGCTGGCCGACGCCGTCGACCGGCGGCGGCTGATCCTGCTCACCGAGGCCGGGCTCGGGCTGCTCGCCGCGCTGCTGCTGGTCAACAGCCTGCTGCCGGATCCGATGCTGTGGCCGCTGTATGTCGTGGCGGCGCTGGCCAGTGCGCTGACCGGGTTACAGCGCCCCGCCATCGACGCGGTGGTGGCCCGGATCGTCCCGCACGACCAGCTCACCGCGGCCGCCGCGCTCAACTCGCTGCGCTGGCAACTCTCCGCCATCGCGGGGCCCTCGCTCGCCGGGGTCGTCGTGGCGTACGCCGGGCTGCCGCTCGCCTACGGTCTCGATCTGCTGACCTTCCTGGTCTCCGGGCTGCTGGCCCTCCGGCTGGCCTCCGCACCGCCCGCGCACGACGCCGAACCGCCGTCACTGCGCGCGATCGGCGAGGGCGCGCGCTACGCATGGCGGCGCAAGGAGCTGCTGGGCACCTACGCGGTGGACATGGCCGCCATGTTCTTCGCCTTCCCGAACGCGATCTTCCCCTTCCTCGCCGACGATCTGGACGCGCCCTGGGCGCTCGGCCTGATGTACGCGGCGGGGTCGGCCGGTTCGATGGTGGTCGGCGCGACCAGCGGCTGGACATCCCGGATCCACCGCCACGGCCGGATGGTGGTCGCGGGCGCGGCGGTCTGGGGCCTGGCCATGGCGGCGGCCGGGTGGCTGTCCAACGTCTGGCTGGTGCTGCTGTGCCTGGCGGTGGCGGGCGGCGGGGACATGGTCAGCGGGCTGTTCCGCTCGACGCTGTGGAACCAGACGATCCCCGAGAAGCTGCGCGGCCGACTGGCCGGTATCGAGCTGCTCTCCTACGCGACCGGCCCCCAACTGGGCCAGGTCCGGGCCGGAACCATGGCCGGGTTCACCGGCGTACGGGCCTCGGTGTGGTCCGGCGGGCTGGCCTGTATGGCCTCGGTCGGCCTGCTGGCGCTGGCACTGCCCCGGCTGATGCGCTACGACGCCCGGACGGACGAGCACGCCCGCCGAGCGCGCGAGGCGCGCGAGCACCGCCCCGCCACCGGCTGATCGCCGGGCGCCCGGCGCACGGCGCCCGGCGCCCGGAAAAGCCTCGGCACCCGGGATGGCTCACGGCACCCGGGAAGCCTCAGCCCGCCGCCGGGGGCTCGTCGTCGCGCCAGCGCGGGTCGTTCTGCCACTCCTCATTGCGCTCTCGCGCGGTCTCCATCGCGCGGGCCGCCTCCTCCGGGGAGGCGTACGGCCCGAGGCGGTCGGCGGCGCGGCACTCCGGGCCCTCCTCGACCTTCTGGTGCCGGATGCAGTAGTACCACTCACCGGGCTTGCCGGCGGTTCCCCTCTTGAACAGCGCCATCCCGGCCTCCGGCCTCCGCTCGTTCCCCACTGGCCCGAAGGGCCCTTGCGGCCATGCTGCCCCATGCGCCGCCGATACACTCGCTGATATGTCTGGCCAGTCGCTTCTAGTCCCGGGGACGCTCTCCCCCACCCGCCCCGTCCCCGCCTCGATCCCGCGCCCGGAGTACGTCGGCAAGGCGGGCCCGACGCCTTATGACGGGCCCGAGGTCCAGGACGCCGAGACGATCGAGCGCATGCGGATCGCGGGGCGTATCGCCGCACGGGCGATGGAGGAGGCCGCCAAGCTGATCGCGCCGGGGGTCACCACGGACGAGTTGGACCGGGTGGCCCATGAGTACATGTGCGACCACGGCGCGTACCCCTCGACGCTGGGCTACCGCGGGTTCCCCAAGTCGCTGTGCAGCTCGGTCAACGAGGTCATCTGCCACGGCATCCCGGACACCACCGTCCTCCAGGACGGCGACATCGTGAACCTCGACGTCACCGCCTTCATCGGCGGGGTGCACGGGGACAACAACGCCACCTATCTGTGCGGTGAGGTGGACGAGGAGTCGCGGCTGCTCGTCGAGCGCACCCGGGAGTCCCTCAACCGCGCGATCAAGGCCGTCAAGCCGGGCCGCCGGATCAACATCATCGGCCGGGTCATCGAGTCGTACGCCAAGCGCTTCGACTACGGCGTGGTCCGCGACTTCACCGGCCACGGGATCAACACCTCGTTCCACTCCGGCCTGATCGTGCCGCACTACGACAGCCCGCACCACACCACCGAGATCAAGCCGGGGATGACCTTCACCATCGAGCCGATGCTGACGCTCGGCACCTATGAGTACGACCTGTGGGAGGACGGCTGGACCGTGGTCACCAAGGACCGCAAGCGGACGGCGCAGTTCGAGCACACACTGGTGGTGACGGAGACCGGGGCGGAGATCCTCACCCTGCCTTAGCGGCCGGGCCGGTCCATGAATGCCTTTGTGCCGGGGGCCGATTCCTCGGCGGCCGTTTTACCGACAGCCTGTCGGGAAGGCTATTGACGTAGGCAGCGGTCTCCACTTAGGTAAGGCTAACCTGCACACCTCGGCCCCCGGAGGTCCACCGTGGAGTTCTCCGCCCTGATCCGCGCCGCCTCACGGGAAGCGCATGCGAACGTCGGAAGCTCGTCGTTCATGACCGACCTGCTCGGCGGGCGCCTGGGCGTGGCGGCCTACCGCCGCTACTCCGAGCAGCTCTGGTTCGTCTACCACGCCCTGGAGACCCCGGCCGACGCGCTCGCGGCGGACCCCGTGGCGGGCCCGTTCCTCCGCCCGGAGCTGGCCCGGATGGCCGAGCTGGAGCGCGATCTGGCCCACCTCGGCGGCCCGGAGTGGCGGAGTGGCCTCACCTCGCTGCCCGCCACGACGGCGTACGCGGCGCGGGTGGCGGAGTGCGCCCGCGACTGGCCGGCGGGCTATGTGGCCCACCACTACACCCGCTATATGGGCGATCTGTCCGGCGGCCAGATCGTCCGGGACACGGCGGAGAAGACCTGGGGCTTCGAACGTAGGGGCGACGGGGTGCGGTTCTACGTCTTCGAGTCGATCGGCAACCCCGCCGCGTTCAAGCGGGAGTACCGCGCACTGCTGGACGCGCTGCCGGTGGACGATCTGGAGAAGCAGCGCGTCGTGGAGGAGTGCAAGCGCGCGTACGCGCTGAACGCGGGCATCTTCCAGGAGCTGGCCGAGGAGTTCCGGCTCAGCGCCTGAGCGACTTGCGCGGCCTGCGCGGGGCGACTTGTAC
This sequence comes from Streptomyces niphimycinicus, assembly GCF_018883605.1. Classification (GTDB taxonomy): domain Bacteria; phylum Actinomycetota; class Actinomycetes; order Streptomycetales; family Streptomycetaceae; genus Streptomyces; species Streptomyces niphimycinicus. The sequence goes on from NZ_JAHLEM010000468.1 coordinate 9,196, forward strand.
GGGATGGCCTGTGCGGGGCCGCACGAAGGCCGCCGCACAGGCCACGACCGGGGTCAGGGCAGGGGCAGCTCGGCGAGCATGACGGCATAGACCGGGGAGTCCGGGAAGGGCTGGCGCTTCCCCACCTTGCGGAAGCCCCAGGTCTCGTACAGGACCTGCACCCGGGGGTGGTCGGGGTCCACGAGCAGCACTACGAGATCTTCGTCCCGCTTTTCCAGCAATGTGCGGGTCAGCCGTTCGGCCACTCCCTTCTTGCGCCACTCCGGGCTGACGGCCAGCTCGGAGTACGAGAAAGTCAGGTCCTTCGCGGGCGCCGGGTCGAGGTGCTCGCGCCACCATTCGCGACCCGGAACGGCGGGGGCGCCGTAAGCGAAGCCCACCGCCTTGTCGCCCTCGAAAGCGATCACGCAGGAGTACCCGGGGAGGCCACCCCAGTGGTCCACGAACCAGGGGAAGCGCTGATTGAACTCGTCTTCCATCTCCTCGGCCAGGGCGTCGGCGTGCACGTCGATCAGCGTCTGGCGGATCTCCGGAAGGTCCGCGTGGGTGAAGTGGCGGATGTCCAGATCGGCGGCACTCAAGCTCGGCTCCATTCGGTTCGGTAGCGGTCGGCCCACTCCCGGGCGACGCTTGCGTCCGGGGCAAGGGTGATCAAGTCCCGGTGGTAATCGCCGAGAAGGGAGCGCATTCGGCCGGGGATCGGGTGCCCGGCCACCAAGTCGAAGGCTGTGGAAGCAGTGGCGCACGCCTGGTCGATATCCCGCTGGTGAAGCTGGGTCAGAGCGAGATGTGCCGTGGTCATGGCCCGATTGCGGCGGAACCCCTCGGGGATGGTCGCCAGAGCCCGGTGACCGTCGGCCTCGGCCGCCGCGGGATCGCCGATCCGGTTCCGGACGATGGCGGACAGGGCGGACAGTTCGGCGCGCCCATAGAAGGCCACCCAGCTCGGCCGAGGCTCGTCGAAGGATGCCTTGGCCAGTGTCTCGTGGGCGTACCCGAGGGACCGTAAGGCGGCCTGCCGATCACCGAGATTCGAGTAACCGAGCGCCGCGCGGACATGTGCGAGGGAGGCGAACAGCGGGTCTCGCCGCGCGATCGCGCTATGTTGAGCCGCCTGGGCGGCGTCGACGGCCTCGGCGTGTTCCCTGCTCTGCCTGGCCAGCATCGCGTACAGGTTCCATACCTCCATCTCGGCGGTGGAGTCCTTCGCCACCCCGGCCAGATACAGCGCCCGGTCCAGCAGGCCCCGGGCCCGGTCGGTCCGCCTGGCGTCGATGGCGGACCAAGCGGCCATGGACGTGTATTCGGCGGCCACGCTGAACAGCCTCTGGCGGATGCGCTGGGAGGCGCCCAGCTTCTGCTTCTCCAGCGCCCCGGCCGCCCCGGTAATGGCCCTGCGCTCCAGTTCGTCGTGGCCTCCCCGCGTGGCATCCAGGGCCACCAGGGCGTCCAAGCCGGAACGGAGCCGAATCACGTCCGAGGTGCCTACGGAGTGCTGGGCGACGAGAGGTACGGCGACCGCGGCCGTCGTACCGGTGGTGGCAGTCAGGAAGTTCCTGCGCCTCACGGGATCCTCCGGTTCTGTGGCGGGGCATCTTCGGGCCGGTGGGACGAATCCCAGTTCTTCGGCACTACATCCGAATACTGCCCCTAAGGCTGCCCGCTGCCGAGAGTGCGGCCAACGCGTCTTTCCGGTCAGCCAGTTGCGGACCGTCCGGTCGCTGACCGTGCCTTCGTAGCCGTTCCGGTGCAGATGAGTGTTGACCGCGTCCGCCAACCCGGCCTGGGTGAGCCCGCTCTCGCGCATGGCGCCGATGAGGTTTTCGTTCCCCTCCACACACCCACCGTAGCCATGCGAGCCCCCTCCGTGAGGGGAGTCCGTAGAGAATTTCCGGCCACGTCGGTTGCACACCCGATGGGTATTACCTCTCCTCGTGCGGCGAGCCGTCGTTCACTCGGACAAGGCCGCTCACTTCGCACCCACTGAGGTCCTGATGTCCGTGACCGCTACACCTCGCCCCACGGGGCACCCCGGATACTCCCAGACCATGCGCCGCGTACCGGAGAGCGCGGAAGCAGCCCGCAAGCTGGTACGGACCGCACTGGCCGCCTGGGGCCAGGAGGACCTGGCCGAGGACGCCGTGCTGGTAATCACCGAACTGGTCTCCAACGCCGTGGACCACGCCCGCCTGGAGTCGATCCGCGTCGTCGTCACCCGGCCGTCCGAGAAGTTCGTCCGTCTCGGTGTGGTGGACCGGTCCCGCAATATCCCCTACCTGCGGACGGACTCCAATGGCGACAACACCCGAGGCCGGGGGCTGCTGTTGGTCGATGCCCTCACGGACCGATGGGGGACGGACCGATACCGCTGGGGCAAGCAGGTCTGGGGCGAGCTGAAGTGCGGTTGATCATCCGTAGCGTCGTCCGCCCACAGCACGGCCACCCGCGTGACTCCAACGCGGCGTTCCGGGCCAGGCCGCAGGAGCGCGACTGATGGCGGGCGGCGAGCGGACCGGGGGCACCCTGGACGCCGAGGAGGCGTGGCGGGCGGCCATCGAGCACGCTGCGGGCTGCCCGGCCTGCCGGACACCCGGCGCCGTATGCGAGACCGGCGAGCGGCTGCTCAGCGTCTACGAGGAGTCAGCACGGCCGGCCCGGGCGGAGGAGGGCACATGAGGCGGCGCCGTCGGCGGTCGATCGCCGTGCGGCCGGGCTGCTCGCCTTCCGCGCCGCCCGGCGCGCCCTGCCGCTCTGCGTGATGCCCACGCCGCCGGTGCTCGCGGTCCGGCTCCGCTTCGCGAGCACCCCCGCCCCATAAGCCGGGTGGGTCGCTGGACTCCGGGCCCCCGTACCGGACGACGGCCCCAGCGGCCCGCGGCGCCGGAGGTGCCGCGCCCATGAGAGGCGTGCGTCACCTTCTCGCACCTCTCTCACCTCCGAACTGGCTCAAATCAGCCACCTTGGCCAAACCTTTGCCATTCGCGGGACACTTCTTGACCTTGGACAGGATCCACACGCAAGGCTCAGTTAAGTTAGGGCGGCCTTATCCGACGTCCGTGTCCGCCCTGTCCTGATTCCGTATCCGGCGCCGAGGTACCAGCCAACTTCCACACATATTGGCGAACTTAGGCTCGCGCGGCCCGGATCGCCGTAAGGGCTCTCGGTCCGGCCCCTGCCAGGGTGTCGACCAGGCGGGAGACCGTCGAGTCGGAGGACACTGGCCCGAACACGCCCGGCTCCCGCTCGCAGCATCCCGACATCGGCCAGGCAGTCCCCGCCGAGCGCGACCGCGAGGGCCACATCCAGCAGGATCTTCCCCGGAAGATGCACCGCCCGTTGCTTCTGCCACGGCGTCAGGGCCGCCCTGGCAGATGGAGCGCTTACCGGGACGATCAGCGCGAGCAGCAACGAACACCCGAAGTCTTGCAGCGCCCACCCGTACATGAGGGGCGCGTGTCTCCCCTCATGTAGTCCATGAAATGCTGTGCCTGCGGGAGCGCGTGAGGTGCACCTTCGCTTGATCCTGCCTCTGCGGCTACTCCATGCGGCATCCCTTGGCGATAAGTGGCGATAGCGGAAAGAGAAGGCACTAATGAACCTGGCGGCAGTAAAGTGATCGACCACACACTCATGAGTGGCTCATTAATCGCCGCTCTCCCGATTGCAGTTCTGGGTGGCCTCGTCTCTTTCTTTTCTCCCTGCGTACTTCCGCTGGTGCCCGGCTATCTGGGGTATGTCACAGGGTTAGGAGGCGCGGACCTGAAACAAGCGAAACGAGGACGAGTCCTTGCAGGAGCAGCTCTATTCGTTCTGGGCTTTACTGCTGTTTTCGTTTCCGGCGGAGCACTCTTCGGGTACTTCGGAAGCAATCTTGTAGAGCACGCCGATGCCATTTCACGGATACTCGGGGCTTTCACAATCTTTGCAGGGCTGCTCTTTGCTGGAGTCTTCCGTTTCGGGTTGAGGGAATTTCGATTTCACACGAAACCGTCTAGTGGACTTATTGGCGCCCCGGTCCTGGGCGCCCTGTTCGGCATTGGGTGGACGCCATGTTCGGGACCTACGCTTGCGGCCGTCAACTCATTGGCTTTCACGGAGACAAGCGCGGTGCGGGGCGCGATCCTCGGGACGGCGTACTGCCTAGGTCTGGGCGTCCCCTTCCTGATTGCCGCTGTCGTACTTCGCCGCACCCTCACGGCTTTCTCCTGGTTCAAAAAGCATTACATCTGGGTCATGCGCCTCGGAGGTGGGATACTGGTCGTCACCGGCGTCCTGCTGGTTACGGGCGCGTGGAACTATGTAATTCAAGCAACCCAAACCTGGTCCTCTAATTTCACTACCGATTTTTGAGTCTGAGGCCGCACACCACTACTCCTCCGGAGAGCTGCCAGCGGCAGCATTCAACGGGACGTTGATCTCTAAGAATTGCTCGAAACGAGGTGGACCGTACGCACAAAATTGGCCACCGAGCGGCTGAACACGGACACACGCGGGCGAGCGCTGGACTGCGTCAGGCTCCGGAGCCACTGTTACCCGCGCAGCTTTTGAGAAGGCTGGGGTCTTCGGCCGGTTGCGCCGCGCCCCGACCCGACCGAGTCGTACGCGGCGGACGAAATTTGGTTGGCATGCGCGGACGACTCTTGTCCGGGCCGACCAGAAAGAAGCGCCCACTCCCGGTCCGTCGCCGAACAGCGCGGAACGACCTGGCACTACGCACCATTTACCCCGAAGCGGCGGGTGCGGTACCGCTCCTTCGACAACGTGATACAGACCCTCTCCTTGGTGTTGGCGTTCCGCCTCTCGCCGGATTCCGAGTGGATCCCGCCGAGATCCCGAGAAACCCGGCTCAGCGATGAGGGCCACGACTCCCCAGGGTTCCGAGAAGCACCGCATCATCGGCCAAATCCTTCCGGCCATTCCCCACAAAGGGGTGGAGCGCTAAACATCGAAGGCCGGGCAGCCCCCTGCCGCGTCGCGGAGCGGACCTCACGCTTACCCGGCGAAGCCGACTGACCTCGCCGTCCCCGGGAACGCTCCCCCTCACATATCCGGCCAGCTCAAGAGTGTCAAGTTATTATTTCGCACCTAAGCTCCCAAAATGGACTTTTGCCTCATTTTGTGCAATTTCGATGTCTTATTCTCCGCTCACGCTCGAACTCTTCCGCTGATTACGGTCTTCAGTGTCGCGGACCGACCGCATTAGGGAGAGGGAATGAAGTCTTCAGTCCGTAATCGCATCTCGGCTTTATTCGCCGCCACCGCCATTATGACGGGTGGGGCAATGACGATAGGCGCGAGCGCCGCTTCTGCGGCAGATAGCATTAGTTTTGCGCACGGCTCCAGCTCTATAGATGTGTACATCAATAACCGCATCGTCGGCCACACGGAGTGGCAGGCGAACGGAGACACTTTGGTCGCACAGGACTTCCTGTCAGATGGGTATCGCATCGAGGCGTACTTGGGCACCAGTCCCGTCCGCAAGGCGAGCACGGGTGGACACACCGCCCCGTACACGGCCAAGGTCGGCGGAAATCTCCCCGAAGGCAACAGATACACATTCTGGGCTTGCGTGGGCAAAGGGAATTCATCTCTCGTTTGCTCCGCCGTGTATAGCGTCACGTCGTAACAGCGGAACTCTCATTCGAGGACTCTCTCGCTGAAACCTAAACCAATGAGGTGGATCGGCCAGGTTCAGGCGACTCCGGCCGATCCACCCTATTGCGTCCTGAATATGCAACTGAAGCAGCGTGAATCGGATTGTTGGAATTACCGATGGGCCGTGGGCATGCATGCGGTCCGCGGCACATTGGCAAGGGCCAGGGTATGGTCGGGGCCAGGCCTCTTAGGGGCTAGTGTTCCTTCAGCAGAGGGTTGATCATCTTTCGCAAGTCTTCTTCGGTGACCGCCTTCAGGGCGCGAGCAGCGATCCGCCCCTTCTTGTCGAGGACGATAGTGGAAGGAATGAGTTTCGGGTTCAAACTCCCCTTGGGGAATTGAAGGATCTTCTTCCCGATTGGGTCATACCAACTTGGATAGTTAACCTTGAAGTTCCCCTCGAAGGCGAGCGCGGGCGCTTGGCTAATGTCACGTGTATTGATTCCGAGGAACTGCACCTCATCCTTCAGGTCACCTGCAACCTTCAAGAGATTTGGGACTTCAGCGCGACAAGGAGAGCACCAAGATCCCCAGATGTTTATGACGACTACCTTGCCTCGATAGTCGGATAGCGTTAACGAACCTCCCCCCAGTCGTGAACCTTTCAGACTCGGCGCCTTCGGTCGTTCTTCCTGAGCGTGGACGGTCGCGATTCCGTCATCTCCCTGTACAAACCGATTCCCGGTCCCGGTCGAGGTCGGATTCGCGCCCTCGCTGCATCCGGTGACGAGAGAGACTGCGAGCACGGCCAGTCCTGCCCACAGTGCGGCGACGCACGTCGGCCGAGGCGGCCACCGCTTGGACACGTGGTTCTCCATGGCAACCAGTGTCGCAGCCGTGATCGAAGAGAGACAGCGGACGGTCATCTCCGATGTCTGTGCCCCGCGAGAGTCATCGCCGCAGGTGTGATTGGCATGGTGCCTGGTATCGCAAGTTCATCGCCTCGAAGTGGGACTTCACCACGCGTCGGCACACCGAACGCCCAACCACCCGGGCAGCGCTCACGTGTTCCGTTCGCGTCCCTGGCGACGGCGAGCATGCGGTGGGCGTGCAGGTGGATGACATCGCTCGCGCACCGAGAGGCGGACTTCGGGGGCACGGCGTCGCTGTTGGCGAGCAGCGCGGCGCGGCGCCGTGCGCGAGCAGGGGCCAGATCGGCAGGAATGAGTGCGTCGGTTTCGTCGGGAAGCCGGGCGCGCAGGACGTCACGGTGGAGGCCCACTCATACCAGGGACCCGTGAACGCCTCGGTCAGTGCGTCGGCGTCAGCCTTGGTCACCGGGGAAGTGCTTCTTCCCTCGCAGTCAACAAAACTCTCGACAAAGCCTATCATTGCAAGTCAGCGGAACTTCCCACGTTTTTGATCAAGCCTCGGACATTCCGCTTCGTGAAAGCGCGAGGCCGAACGCAATAGCGTCCCCGTCTCTGCCCGCCGCGTCCGGCACGGTCCGCCTCGGCGGCCGGCCGGTGGCCGCGTGGACGCCGGGCGAACTGGCGCTGCGCCGCGCCGTACCGCCCCCTCCTTCCTTCCCGTTCACGGTCGAGGGCGTCGTACGGATGGGCCGGGCGCCCTGGGTGGGGACCGCCGCCGAGGACGAGGACGAGGCGGCCGTGGCGGCCGCGATGGACCGGGCCGAGGTCGCGGAGTTCGCCGCCCGGCCCTTCTCCGCGCTCTCCGGCGGTGAGCGGGCCCGGGTGGCGCTCGCCCGCGTCCTCGCCCAGCGCACCACGCTGCTGGTGCTCGACGAGCCGACCGCGGCCCTCGATCTGCGTCACCAAGAGCTGGTCCTGAGGGTGTGCCGGGAGCGAGCCGCCACGGGGGACGCGGTGGTGGCGGTCCTGCACGATCTGTCGCTGGCCGACGCGTACGCGGACCGGGCCGCCGTCCTGCACGAGGGCCGGATCGCGGCGGAGGGGCCGCCCTGGGAGGTCTTCGACGCCGCGCTGCTGTCCCGGGTCTACCGGCAGCCGGTGGAGGTGATTCCCCATCCGCGTACCGGAGAGCGGATCGTGCTGCCGCGACGCGACCGGGCGGCGGGGTGGCCCGCGGCGCCGGAGGTGCCCGCGCTCATGAGAGGCGTGCATCACTTTCCCGGACTGCGAACTGGCTCAAATCAGCCACCTTGGCCAAACCTTTGCCATTCGCGGGCCACTTCTTGACCTTGCATAGGATCCACACAGGCAAGGCTCAGTTAAGTTAGGGCGGCCTTATCCGACGCCCGTTGTCCGCCCTGCCCTGATTCCGTCTGGAGCCCGTATGCGAG
>NZ_JAHLEM010000469.1 GCF_018883605.1 Streptomyces niphimycinicus
CCACTTCTTGACCTTGCATAGGATCCACACAGGCAAGGCTCAGTTAAGTTAGGGCGGCCTTATCCGACGCCCGTTGTCCGCCCTGCCCTGATTCCGTCTGGAGCCCGTATGCGAGCCGCTCGCACCTCCGTTGTCGCCGCGATATCGGCGCTGGCGACGATCACCGCCGTCGCCGGCTGCGCCCAGAAGTCCGACGCCAAGGGCTCGGACGCCGTCCAGATCACCGCCTCGGACGACGCGTGCGAGGTCTCCAAGACCTCCTTCCCCGCCGGGCATGTGAAGCTCGCGGTGGAGAACAAGGGCTCCAAGGTGACCGAGGTGTACGTCTACGCCCCGGGCGACCGGATCGTCACCGAGCGGGAGAACATCGGGCCCGGCACCTCCACCTCGATCAGCGCCGAGATCAAGGCCGGTTCGTACGAGATCGCCTGCAAGCCCGGGATGAAGGGGCACGGCATCCGGCAGAAGGTGTCCGCCACCGGCAAGGGCGCGGTGGCGGGGCGCGATCCGAAGCTGGACAAGGCGGTGGCCGCGTACCGCGCCTACGCCCAGCAGCAGGCCGACGAGACCCTGCCCGTGGCCCAGAAGTTCGCCGACGCGATCAAGAAGGACGACATCGACGGCGCCAAGAAGCTCTACGCCCCCTCGCGCGTCGGCTGGGAGCGCACCGAGCCGGTCGCCGAGTCCTTCGGCGACATCGACCCCAAGGTCGATGTGCGCGAGGACGGTCTGGAGAAGGGCCAGAAGTGGACCGGCTGGCACCGGCTGGAGAAGTCGCTGTGGCAGGCCAAGAAGATCACCGCGGCCGACCACGCCCTCGCCGACCGGCTCATCAAGGATCTGAAGGACTGGCAGAAGCGCGTCGGCACCGCCGACATCACCCCCACCAGCATGGCCAACGGCGCCAAGGAGCTGCTGGACGAGGTGCAGACCGGCAAGGTCACCGGTGAGGAGGAGCGCTACAGCCACACCGACCTGGTGGACTTCGAGGGCAACCTCGAGGGCGCCGAGACCTCGTACAAGCTGCTCAAGCCGGTGGCCGCCAAGAACGACCCGGAGCTGGCCAAGGACCTCGACAAGCAGTTCGCGGCCGTCGGGAAGCTGCTGGACAAGTACCGCGAGGGCAAGGGCTTCGTGTCCTACGACACCGTCACGGAGTCCCAGCGCAAGGAACTGTCCGACGCGGTCAACGCGCTGGCCGAGCCGCTCTCCCGGCTCGCCGCCGCCGTCGTCACCAAGTGAGGGGGCCGGGCATGACCGACGAGGCCAACACGACTCCCTCCCGCCGGGCGCTGATCGGCTGGGGAGGCGCCGGGCTCGCGCTCGGCGCCGCGGCAGCCGGCGGCGCGGCGGCGGCGTTGAGCG
>NZ_JAHLEM010000047.1 GCF_018883605.1 Streptomyces niphimycinicus
AACTACCCGGCGCTAAAGCGTCGGGCTTGCGCAACGGGCACCACTGGCGATGGTGCTGCGTTCGCGTCCAGCCCCGTCCCGCTGGCGCGGTGGTGGGGCGGGGGCCGTTGACGGGGCCCCGCGTCGCCGCAACTCCCACGCACGGGCGCGGATGTTGCGGGAGCCGTTCCGGTCTGCGTGATCAACGAATCCGCAGGACCGGCACGCGAACCAGGCCTGGGAGACCCGGTTCGCCCTGTCGATGTGCCCGCATTCGGCGCAGGTGCGCGAGGTGTATGCCGGATCGACGTACACCACCGGCACTCCCGCCCGGCGGGCCTTGTACGCGATGAATGCCCCCATCTGGTGAAAGGACCAGCCGGCGTGGGTGGCCCGTTGGGGCTTGCGGAGCCGTACCCGTTCACGGATGCCCGTCAGGTCTTCCAGGGCGATCCCGCGACCGGTGCGTTCAGCCTCGGCCACCACATGCTTCGCGATTTTGTGGTTGATGTCCTTCGCCCGTCGCGCCTCCTTGCGCCTGCGCTTCTTCAGGCGGCGCTTGGCGGACGGGGTGTTCTTCTTCTGGAGTTTGGTGCGCAGGGTCCGTTCCCGGGTGCGGGCGCGGTTGATCTCGCGTCCGGCCATGATCTCGCCGTCGGAGGTGGTGGCGATGTTGACGATGCCCAGGTCGACGCCGAGGAAATCGCGCGGATGGGTGTTCGGCTCGGGCTCGGGGACCTCGCAGGTCGCCGACAGGAACCACATGCCGTCCCGGCACAGCAGGTCCGACTCGCCCTTGCGGTACAGGGCAAGCATGGCCAACTGCTCCGCAGAGGCGGTGAAGGCCACGTCCTTGACGCGCCCGGCCACAGTCCAGACCGAGACCCGCCGCCCGCCGATCTGCCAGGACAGCATCCGGTCGTCGTACGGCTGCGCCCCTTCCGGCCGGAAGACGATCGGCTTCCCGGTGGCCTTCCGGTACCGCTTCGAGCCGGGCCTGCCCAGATTCCCCGCCGTCAGGTTCGCCTTCAGCGTGGCGTACGCGTCACACGTCTTCCTGATCACGTGCTGGGCGGCCTGCGCCCCCAGCCCCCACCGCGCCCTGACCTCGCCGTAGGTGTGCTCACGCAGCGCGAAGTTCCGCTTCACGTCCTTCTCGAACGCCACACCGCTGGCCCAGGTGGCTGCCTCGTTGCAGGCGCGCAGAGTCGCCTCGAGTGCCGCCGCCTGCTCGGGCGTCGGCACCAGTCTCACCTGCACTGTCAGCTTCACGATCACCCAACGTACACACACGTACGACCACCCACCGCATGTTCCCCCTTGATCACCCGACCGGGTGAACCCGTCACCGCGCACCATCCCTCCGGCTCCGCCGGAGACGACCCCCGGCCGCTCCGCGACCGTGCACCCAGCAGCGATACCGCGGCGCTCCGCGCCGCAACCACAAGGATGCGATTCCTCCCAGGGCTGAAGCCCTGGGGTTCCTCGCAAG
>NZ_JAHLEM010000470.1 GCF_018883605.1 Streptomyces niphimycinicus
CCGCGAGCCGCGCGCCCAGCGGGACGGCCGCGACCAGGGTCAGCGCGCCGAGCGGCTGGACCAGGGTGAGCGGTCCGTACCGCAGCGCGGCCACATGCAGCAGGGCACCGGTGGAGTTGAGGCCGACCGCACCCCACCAGGCGCCGCGCAGCAGCAGCCTCGGCATGCGGCCCGGGCGCCCGCCGGCGGCCAGCCGCTCCTGGGCCACCGCGGCGGTCGCGTAGGCGACGGCCGAGGCGAGCGCGAGCGCTACGGCTATGACGGTCGGGTTCATCCACCGTGCCTTCCTCTGGGCGCCCATCTGCCTGGCGCCATCGGCACACAAACGTATCGATACGAGAGTGTACCGGTTCGGAGCTGTATCGGTACATGGGTGTATCGGTACGCCGATGTGTCGGTAGACTGCGTGGTCGGGGGCCGGAGTCCGGTGACCGAGGAGGAGAGCCATGGCGACGCAAGGCCCGGAGACGGCCGCGCCGCAGCGCCGTTCCAAGATCAGCCCCGAGCGGGAGCAGGAGTTCTACCAGGCGGTCCTCGATCTGCTCCAGGAGGGCGGCTACGAGGCCCTCACCATCGAGGCGGTCGCCGCCCGCACCCGCGCCAGCCGCTCCACCCTCTACCGGCAGTGGTGCGGCAAGCCCCAGCTCGTCGTCGCCGCGCTGCGCTCCTGCAAGCGCCCCTTCGCCCTGGAGGGCATCGACACCGGCTCCCTCGCGGGCGATCTGCGCGCCGTCGCGGCCGCGGTGGGGGAGGCGGGGGAGAAGTGCGGCGGTGACACGGCGCTGGTGTACGCCGTCGGGCACGCCGCGCTCCAGGACCCCGATCTGCTCCAGGCGCTGCGCGCCGCGCTGATCGAGCACGAGGTGAAGACGATCCAGGCGATGGTCCGCCGGGGCGTGGAGCGCGGCGAGGTGGCCGCGGACAACCCCGCCGTCGAGTTCGTCCCCACCCAGCTCATCGGCGCGATGCGGGTCCGCCATCTGCTGGAGGGCCGGTTCGCCGACCGCGGCTATCTGACGCGCTTCCTCGAGGCGTCGGTCTTCCCCGCCCTCGGGTTGACCCCGTAGGGCCGCCGGTCACGCCAACGGGCCGTCGGCCCGTCAGCCCTTCGGCCCGTCATCCCGTCAGATCACGGGCGGGCGGCCCAGTTTGGTCATCCGCCACACCGTGCGCCAGCGCATCGGGCGGCGCCTGCCGCAGGAGGTGCGCAGCCCCTCCAGGAAGCCGCCCGCCCAGGCCCGCAGCCCGGTCAGGGAGCGGGTGCGGGCGAGCGTGAGCAGTGTCCAGGTGCCGAGGTAGAGCGGGATCAGCGGCAGCGGCAGATGGCGGCGGGCCAGCCAGACCCGGTTGCGGGCGGTCATCCGGTGGTAGACGGCGTGCCGGGCGGGGGATGTCTTGGGGTGCTGGAGCAGCAGCTCGGGGGCGTAGCGGACCTTCCAGCGCGCGTCGAGCGCCCGCCAGGCGAGGTCGGTCTCCTCGTGGGTGAAGAAGAACGCGTCCGGCCAGCCGCCGATCTGCTCCAGCATCGCCACCGACAGGGCGTGGCCGCCGCCGAGGAAGGTGGTCACCTCACCGCCGCGCATCGGATCGGAGGCGCGCAGCCGGGGTACATGGCGGCGCTGGGTCTCGCCCGTCTCGTCGGCGATGCGGAAGCTCACGATGCCCAGGCGCGGGTCCTCGGCGTACAGATCGCGCACCCTGCGGAAGACGTCGGCGTCCACCAGCAGCCCGTCGTCGTCGAGGTCGATGACGACGTCCACGTCGCCGAAGTCGCGCAGCCGCCGCCAGGCGACGTTACGGCCGCCCGAGACGCCGAGGTTCTCCGCCAGCTCGACCGCGGTCACCTCGGCGGGGAACTCCGGGAGCGGGGAGCCGTTGCCGACGACCACGATGCGGGCCGGGGCCACATCCTGCTTCGCGACCGACTCCAGCAGGGCGGCCACCTCTCTGGGCCGGTTGCCCATGGTCAGGACGGCGATACCCAGGCGTGGTTCGGAGGCGGCGGCGGACACGGTGGGACTCCAGGGCTCGGGTGCGATGCCCGCGATCGTATCCGTTCACCCGGAAGGGCACTTCCGTACGGCTGATGTTCATCAATGACTGAGCAGCCGGTCTCCAAGGGCGAGCGGCGCAAAACGGCCGGGCAAGAGCGGGAAGGCCGGGCGGAACGATCAGCCGTCGAGCGCGGCGAGCGCCTTCTTGGCCGCGCTGATGGCGCCCTTACGGATCGCATCGCCGTCGGCGGCCTTGTGGCTCTCGAAGTCGCCGCCGTTGTAGGTCACGGTGACCGTGGCGTTGTCCTGGTGGACCGTCACCACGGCCTCGCGGATGCCCTGGTCGTCGTTCTCGGTGGTCTTCTCGGTCACCGACGCGTCGTCGCCGAGGCCGGGCACCGCGCTGCCGCCCGCGCTCCCGCTCTTCTTGCCCGCGGTGCTCTTGACGTCGTAGGCGATGTCCAGCCAGCGGTACTCGAAGTCGTCCAGGGCGTGCCAGGAGCAGCCCGTGCGGCGGCCCAGGTCGCTGGACTTCAGCTCGTTCCCGGCCGCTTTGGCGCCCGGCACCAGCTCCTTGAGCATCGACTCGGGGAGGGTGGTGCACGCCTCCGCGGGCGGCTTGGCGTAGCGCGGCGCGGCGCCGGTGGCGCCGGTGGCCGGGGCCGAGGTCTGCGGGGAGGGGCCCGCCGGGGTGGCGCCCGCGTCCGAGTCGTCCGACGTCGTCATGGTCACCCCCGCGGCGGCGAGGACGGCGACGGGCAGCAGACGGGCGACCAAGGTGAGCGGCAGAGAACGCACGGCGGTCTCTCTTCGTTCGGATGGCGGTCGTGGGGCGGTGGTGAAAGATGTGGCGCGGTGGGAAACGACCCTGCCATATGGAGCGGGCGTCGAACAGTCCGGGGGTGGGAGAGGGCGCCGGTCCGGGGGCGGGGGAGCGGATGCGTCGGCGGTGGCGTCGGAGCCGCTGTGCCGATGGAGTGAATTACCCGCATCCTCACATTATCTCCACAATTGGAGGGTTATCTAGGACGGGTGACGAACCCTCATCCGTCAGCCGCGGCCGATGTACGGCATCGCCGTCGCCATGACCGTCGCGAACTGCACGTTGGCCTCCAGCGGCAGCGACGCCATATGCCGGACCGTGCGCGCCACGTCCGCGACGTCCATCACGGGCTCGGCCGCCACCTCCCCGTTCGCCTGCGGTACACCGGCCGGCATCCGCTCGGTCATCTCGGTCGCCGCGTTGCCGATGTCGATCTGCCCGCAGGCGATGCGGTACCGCCGCCCGTCCAGCGACAGCGACTTGGTGAGCCCGGTGATGGCGTGCTTGGTGGCGGTGTACGCCACGCTGTCCGGCCGGGGCGCGTGCGCCGAGATGGAGCCGTTGTTGATGATCCGCCCGCCCTGTGGCTCCTGATCCCGCATCAGCCGGAACGCCGCCTGGGCGCACAGGAACGCGCCCGTCAGGTTGGTGTCCACGACCGACCGCCAGTCCTCGTAGGCCAGATCCGCCAGGGCCACACCGCGCGGGCCGAAGCTCCCCGCGTTGTTGAACAGCAGATCGAGCCGTCCGAACCGCTCCCGCACCGCGGCGAAGAGCGCCTCCACCCGCTGCGGACTTGCCACATCCGTCGGCACCACGGGGGCCGGTGGACCGCCGCCGGCCAGCCGCGCCGTCTCGGCCAGGGCCTCCTCGCGGCGCCCCGCCAGCACCACCGACCAGCCCGCCTCCAGGAGTTCGAGGGCCACCGCCCGGCCGACCCCGGAGCCCGCGCCCGTCACCACCGCCACTTTCGACACCACCGACACACGACCGTCGCTCATGGCGCCGCAGCGTACGCCACGTCAGTTCGCCGTGTGGCGGCGCCGATTCGCCGCAATGGTCCCTTTCGGCAACGGACCTCACCCAGCGGCCATATCGATGTCGCGTGCACGCAAGCGGCCGGCCGTCCCCCGACACTGCAATTCCTCTGACGCCACGAGCCAGGGACGCCACGAGCCAGGGGAGAGCACATGGCATATGACTCGCATCAGCGCGCCATACGAGCCGCGGCCGCACGTCTGGGACGCCGCCGCTTCCTCACCGTCACCGGAGCCGCCGCCGCGCTTGCCTTCACCACCAATCTGCCCAGCGCCCACGCCGCGCAGGTGTCCCCGCGCGCGCTCGCCGACAACCCCTTCACCCTCGGCGTGGCCTCCGGCGACCCGCTGCCCGGCGCGGTCGTGCTGTGGACCAGGCTTGCGCCCCGCCCGTACGAGCCCGGCAACGGGCTGCCCGAAGAGGGCACCGTCAAGGTCGAGTGGGAGATCGCCCGCGACGAGAAGTTCCAGCGCGTCGCCCGCCGGGGGACCACCTCCGCGCACGCCGAGTTCAACTACACGGTGCACGTGGACGCGGGCGGGCTCGAGCCGGACCGCGTCTACTGGTACCGCTTCAAGGCCGGGAACTGGACCAGCCCGGTGGGCCGCACCCGCACCACCCCCGCCCGGGGCGCCAAGGTCCGGGACGTGCGGTTCGGCCTGGTGTCCTGCCAGGCGTACCACGACGGCTACTTCACCGCCTACCGCCACCTCGCGGACGAGGACCTGGACGCCGTCTTCCACGTGGGCGACTACCAGTACGAGTACGCGGTCAACTCCGTGGGCGGCGCCCGCAACTACACCGACCGCACCCTCCCCGCGGTGTTCAACGCCGAGACGATGACCCTCGAGGACTACCGGCTGCGCTACGCGCTCTACAAGTCCGACGAGGACCTCCAGGCCGCCCACGCCGCGTTCCCCTGGTTCGTCACCTGGGACGACCACGAGACCGAGAACAACTACGCGGGCGACACCGACGAGAACGGCAGCCCGTCCGAGGAGTTCCTGATCCGCCGGGCCGCCGCCTACCGCGCGTACTGGGAGAACATGCCGCTGCGGATGCCCCAGCAGCCGGACGGCCCCGATATGCGGCTCTACCGCCGCTTCCACTACGGCAAGCTGGCCCAGTTCGACATCCTCGACACCCGGCAGTACCGCTCCGACCAGGCGTACGGCGACGGCTGGCAGTACCCCGGCCCCGAGTCCGAGGACCCCGCCCGCACCCTCACCGGCTCCACCCAGGAGCGCTGGCTGCTCAGCGGCTTCCGGAGCTCCACCGCCACCTGGAACGTGCTGCCGCAGCAGGTCACCTTCTCCCAGCGGAAGAACACCACGGCCGCCCGGTCCAAGCTCTCCATGGACTCCTGGGACGGCTACCCCGCCTCCCGGGAGCGGATCCTGGCCGGTGTCGAGCAGGCGGGCCTGGAGAACTTCGTGGTGCTCACCGGCGATGTGCATGTGCACTACGCCTTCGACATCAAGAAGGACTTCGACGCCCCGGACTCCCGCACCCTGGGCGTGGAGTTCGTCGGCACCTCCATCACCAGCGGCAAGGACGGCGCCGACAAGCCCGACAACTGGGCCACCTACCTGGCCGCCAACCCGCATATGAAGTTCTACAACGGCCGCCGCGGCTATGTGACCGTCTCGCTGGACGAGGAGCGGGCACGGGCCGACTACAAGACCGTCTCCGCGGTCACCACCCCGGGCGCGCCGCTCACCACGGCGGCGTCGTTCGTCAGCGAGGCCGGGAACCCCGGGCTGAAGCAGGTCTGACGAACGGGCGGAGCCCGGCGCGCACCCCAGGCGCCGGGCCTGCCCGGGTCACAGTCCAGGCGCCGGGCCCGGTTCACCCCTCGTCACACCACGCCCTCGTCCTCGCCCGGATACCGCACGCCGAGCCGCTCCCGCGCCGCGTCCAGGGTGCGCATCACCGCCAGCGTGCCGTCCAGCGGCACCAGCGGGGACTCCGTCTCGCCCGCGCGCAGGCAGCGCATCACCTCCGCCGCCTCCCGCTGGTAGGAGCGCAGCCCGTCCACCGCCGTGATCTCCTCCGGATCCCGGCCGGGCCGGTGCAGTACGAAGCGCTCGGGGTGGAAGAAGCCGCGCGGGAACTCGATCCGCCCCGCCGTGCCCGTCACCGCCGCCGTCATCGGCGTATCCGCGGTGATCGAGCAGGAGAGCAGCGCCACCGCCCCGCTGTCCCAGCCCAGCGCCAGGCCCGTGTTCATGTCCACGCCCTCGGGGGAGAGCTGTCCCACCGCCCGTATCCCGTCCGGCTCGCCGAGCAGCAACTGCGCGAAGGACACCGGATAGACGCCGAGGTCCAGCAGGGCGCCGCCGCCGAGCGCCGGATCGCGCAGCCGGTGGTCCGGGTCGATCGGGCCGGGCAGCCCGAAGTCCGCGTGGACCGCCCGGACCTCGCCGATCGCCCCGTCGTGGACCAGCTCGGTCATCCGGCGGACGACCGGATCGCAGTACGTCCACATCGCCTCCATCAGGAAGCGGCCCCGGGCCCGGGCGAGGTCCACCAGCTCGCGCGCCTGCCGGACATTGAGCGTGAACGGCTTCTCGCACAGCACCGCCCGCCCCGCCTCCAGACACAGTCCGGCCGCCTCCCGATGGGCCGAGTGCGGGGTGGCGACATAGATCACATCGATGTCGTCATCGGCGGCCAGCTCCGCCCAGTTGCCGTAGGCGCGGGATATCCCGAACCGCTCCGCGAACCGCTTGGCCGACTCCGGGCGGCGCGAGCCGACCGCGATGACCTGCGCGTCCGCCATCTCCAGCAGATCCGTGGTGAACGAGGCGGCGATCCCACCGGTCGCCAGAATCCCCCACCGCACGGCCCTTGCCCCGGTTGTCCCGGCCATCCCGACCCCGTTCCCCCCTGTCCACAGGAGTTCGAGTCCATTCGAATTGCTGAGAGCATAGAGACGCATCAACGACTCAGGAAGGTACGCATGCAGCAGCCCGGCCAACCGGCCGCCGCTCCCACCCGGGCCGACCGGCCCGGAATCCCGTCCCCCGACACCTCCCGCACCTCCGCTGCCGCCCTCCCCGGGCGCACCGCGCAGCGCCGTACGAGCCTCCTCGTCACCCTGATCCTCGGCGGGCTCACCGCACTCCCGCCGCTGTCCATGGACATGTACCTCCCGGCCCTGCCGGAGGTCACCGACGGGTTCCACAGCTCGGCCGCCACCGCCCAGCTCACCCTCACCGCCTGTCTGATGGGCATGGCGCTCGGCCAGCTCGCCGTCGGCCCGATGAGCGACCGCTGGGGGCGCCGCCGGCCACTGCTCATCGGCATGGTGATCTACGTGATCGCCACCGCCATCTGCGCCTTCGCCCCCACCGCCGGGCTGCTCATCGGCTTCCGGCTGCTCCAGGGGCTCGCGGGCGCGGCCGGAATCGTGATCGCCCGCGCCGTCGTCCGGGACCTCTACGACGGCATCGCGATGGCCCGCTTCTTCTCCACCCTGATGCTGATCTCGGGAGTGGCGCCCATCGTGGCCCCGCTCATCGGCGGCCAGATCCTGCGCTTCACCGACTGGCGCGGCGTCTTCGCGGTGCTCACCGTGATCGGCACCCTGCTCACCTTCGTGGTCTGGCGGTGGCTGGGCGAGACGCTGCCGCCCGAGCGGCGCCAGGACGGAGGGCTCGGCCAGACCCTGCGCACCATGCGCGGGCTGCTCGCCGACCGCGTCTTCACCGGCTACATGCTCGCGGGCAGCTTCGCCTTCGCGGCGCTCTTCGCCTATGTCGCCGGATCGTCCTTCATCGTCCAGGAGATCTACGGCGCCTCACCGCAGACCTTCAGCCTGCTCTTCGGGCTGAACTCGATCGGCCTGATCGCCACCGGCCAGCTCAACGGCCGGGTGCTGGTCGGCCGGGTCAGTATGGACAAGGTGCTGCTGGTCGGGCTGGTCGTGATCACCGTCGCGGCGGCCGCGCTGCTCGTGCTGGCCTCCGGGGTCTTCGGGAAGGCCGGGCTCGTCCCGGTGGCGGGGAGCCTGTTCGTACTGATGTCCGCGATGGGCCTGGCCATGCCGAACACCAACGCCCAGGCCCTGAACCGCACCCCGCACGCCGCCGGTTCCGCCTCCGCGCTGCTGGGCACCTCCACCTTCCTGCTGGGCGCCGTCGCCTCCCCGCTGGTGGGGATCGCGGGGGAGACCACGGCGGTGCCGATGGCCGTCGTCCAGCTCGTCTGCGCGCTCGCGGCCATCGCCTGCTTCGTGGGACTCTGCCGTCCGTGGCAACGACGTACGAATCGACGCGTGACCGTGGTCTGACCCGGCTGCTGGAGATCGTCAGGGCGCTTCCCGAAGGGGAGCGCCCTTGGTGCTCGGGGGTGGCACTGGCCGCCGGGACCGCATCGGGCCCGCTGGCCGAGGAGTCCTTCGGCTGGGCGGTGCGCTACGCGGCGTACGACGAACGGGCCGACCGGGGCGTGGAGCTGCCGCGCGAGCGGTGGCTGCCGGTGCGCCGCGACACCCTCTTCGACCTCGCCTCGCTCACCAAGCTGTGCACCACCATCGTGGCGCTGCGGGCCGTCGAGCACGGGCTGATCGCGCTGGACGGGCGCGTCGCCGCGTACGCCCCGGAGTGCACGGCCGCAGCCGAGCACGGCATCACCGTGCGCCAACTGCTCACCCACACCTCGGGGCTGATCCCCGAACTGCCGCTGTACGAGGAGGATGGGGTGCAGCGGCGGTGGGCCCGGCTCGCGGCCGAGCCGCCGGTCACCCCGCCCGGCACCGCCCGCCGCTACTCCGACCTCAACTTCCTGCTGCTCCAGCGGGTGCTGGAGCGGACCGCGGGGCGCGGTCTTGACCGGCTCGTCCAGGAGACGGTCACCGGCCCGCTGGGCATGGCCGACACTCGCTTCCGCCCTCCCGCCTCCTGGCTGCCCCGGATCGCGGCCACCGAGGACCAGCGGCGGCCCTGGGGCAAGGCGGACCGGGGGATGCTGCGGGGCGTGGTGCACGACGAGAACGCATGGGCGCTGGGCGGGGTCGCGGGCCATGCCGGGCTCTTCGCGACCGCCGGGGACCTGGCGGTGCTGTGCCGGGCGCTGCTGGCCGGCGGCGGGCCCATGCTGTCGCCGGCGTCCACCGAGCTGATGCTGAGCGCGCCGGGGCTGGGCTTCGAGGTCGACCAGCCTTGGTTCATGGGCGAGTTGGCGGGGCGGGGTGCCGCGGGGCACACCGGGTTCACCGGGACGAGTCTGGTGGTGGACCGGGCCCGCGGGGTGTATCTGGTGCTGCTCGCCACGACGGTGCATCCGCGGCGCCGGCCCGGGGACAGCGCGCCCCGCGCGGCGGCGGCGACGGCGCTGGCGCGGGCGGTGGGCTGATCCGCCTCACCAGCCGGTGGTGTCAGGACAGTTGGTCTGATCCGTTCGCCTGGCCGGCCTGTGCCAACTGCCGTGTACCCCCCAACGGCCGCGCTGCTCGACCGCCATGAGGAACGCGCACTGAAGGGGTGCGGGGCTGTGTCGATGTACGGCTCCGCCGCGTGGGCGCGATCGGTCACGACGCCGCGCGGACGATCGACGGCAGGTCAGGGCATCCAGCGGAGCGCTGAGCGGAGCGCCTGGTGTCCTGCGCCTGAGGTTCGTTGAAGACCGCCTCTCCCGCTTGACCTGAGTAGACGTATCTGTCTAATGTGTCGGGATTGAACAGACAGGTCTACTCAAACTTCGGGCGGGAATGGTCATGACGAATCTCTCGGTCGTCCCGGCGTCCAAACCGGCACGCACCTCGGATGCGGCGCCCGCCGCTTCCGGATCCGACTCCGCCGCCGCATCCGCGCGGGGCCGGCGGCTGCCGCCGAACGTGGCGCTGTACGTACTCGCCTCGATCACCATCTCGTTCCTGGCGGCCTCCAGCGCGCCGACCCCGCTCTACGCCGTCTATCAGGCCGAATGGGGCTTCGACCCGATCACCACCACCGTGGTCTTCGGCGTCTACGCGGTGGCCGTGCTGCTCGGGTTGCTCACCATGGGCAAGCTCTCCGACCACGTCGGCAGGCGGCCGGTGCTGCTGGCCGCGCTGGCGGCGCAGGCCACCTCGATGGTCGTGTTCGCCACCGCCGACGGCGTGTCGGGGCTGATGGTCGCCCGGGTCGTCCAGGGACTGTCGGCCGGCGCCGCGCTCGGCGCGATCGGGGCGGGGATGATGGACATCGACCGGCCGCGCGGCACGATCACCAACGCGGTCGTCCCGGGCATCGGCACGGCGACCGGCGCGCTGGTCTCCGGCCTCGTCGTCCAGTTCCTGCCCGCCCCCACGCTTCTGGTCTACCTCGGGCTGCTGGCGGTCTTCGTCCTCCAGGCCATCGCCGTCGCGCTGATGGCCGAGACGGTGACCCGCAAGCCGGGGGCGCTGGCCAGCCTGGCGCCGGAGATCAAGCTGCCGCGCGCCGTACGCCGCCCGATGCTGGTCGCCGCGCCGGTGCTGTTCGCCGTCTGGGCGCTGGCCGGGCTGTACGGGTCGCTCGGTCCGTCCCTCACACGGCAGTTGACCGGTTCCAGGTCCGAAGTCCTGGGCGGGCTGAGCCTGTTCGTGCTCGCCGGGGTGGCCGCCGTCTCGGTGCTGGTCCTGCGGAAGGCGGCGACCCGGACGGTGATGCTCACCGGCATCCTCGCGCTGCTCGCCGGGGTGGCCCTCACTCTCGTCTCGATCCGCGATTCCTCCCCCACCGGCTTCTTCGTCGGCACCGCCATCGCGGGCGTCGGTTTCGGCAGCGGGTTCCAGGGCGGCATCCGTACGGTGATGCCGCTGGCCCGGCCGCATGAGAGTTCCGGGGTGCTGTCGCTGCTCTTCGTCGTCTCCTATCTGGGCATGGGGGTGCCCGCCGTGATCGCCGGGTTCCTCGTCGTTCACGCGGGTGGACTGACCGCCACCGCGCAGGAGTACGGCGTCGCCGTGATCGTCCTCGCGGCGTTCGCGCTGCTCGGGCTGGTGCGCGGCGGCCGGGACGGGGCGGCGGTCCTGCCGGGTGAGCGGGTCGGCGGCAACACCTGAGGGGTGGACTCCGGCCGGGACTCGGCCGGGACTCGGCCGGGACTCGGTCGGGACTCGGCCGGCGGGGCGCGGCCGGGGCATAATGTAGACAGATCTGTCTGAAGGAGTGACCGTCATGGCGAGTGTCCGGAGCACCGCTAAGCCGTCGGCGCGTGAGCGCCTGCTCGCCGCCGCGAACGAGCTGTTCTACGCCGAGGGCGTGCAGTGCGTCGGGATCGACCGGGTCATCGAGCACGCGGGCGTGGCCAAGGGGTCGCTGTACAACACCTTCGGCGGCAAGGAGCAGCTCGTCCGGGCGTACCTCGACACGCGGCACGCCGGCACCGTCGACCGGATCACCCGGGCCGTCGCGGAGCGTGACACGCCCCGCGAGCAGATGCTGGCGGTCTTCGAGTCCCAGGGGCGGCAGTTCGACCGGCCCGACTTCCGCGGCTGCGCCTTCATCCGCGCCGGCGCCGAGGCCAGCCCCGGCGGGCTGGTCCAGGAAGCGGCGGACGCCTTCCGCGGCTGGATGCGCGAACTCTTCACCCGCCTCGCCGCCGAGGCCGGCGCCGCCGACCCCGATGCCCTGGGCCACCAGCTCCAACTCCTTTACGACGGCGCCGGCATCTCCGCTCTGATGGACCACGACTCCACGGTGGCCGCGACCTCCCGCGCGGCGGCGACCGCCCTGATCGCGGCGGCGACGGGCGCATCCGCCGAGGCATGAGCGGCGCTCGGCACGCGGGCCGGGACCGCGAGCGTGAACCACGAGATGCGCCAGGACTGCTGACGCGGCGTCGGTAGAGCGGCCGGGCCAACGTGCCGGGCTGCCGGCTCCGGTCGGGCGCCGGGGCGAGGCTTGTCCGCCAGACCGTCCAGGCGCGACTCCAGGAATCGGCGGCGCCACTTGCCCACCGTCTGTGGCCAGATGCCGAGTTCAGCGGCCATCTGCTGGTTCGACTTCCCCTCCGCGCAACCCAGCACGATCCGGCACCGCTGAGCCAACGAACTTCAGGCGCTAGCGGGGTGGCTCCTCCTCGGGTGGCCAGACGTCGCCCCAGGAGACATCGCGGGCGGCCCGGTACAGCGGTCCCTGACGCTTGGTCACCGTGGTGCGGGCCAGCCCCGCCTCCGGGGCGCACAGGTCCAGCAGTACCTGGCCCTTGCGGATCTGCGGGCGGCGCACCACCCGCGCCCCGGCGGGTGCGGCGTCGAACCGTACGGCCGCGACATAGCTGAACTTCTCGTCCTCGTACGGCAGCGAACCGCCCTTGACCTGCCGGTGGAGGGAGGAGCGGCGGACCCGGGCGGCGAAGTGGCACCAGTCGGCGCCGGGTTCGATCGGGCAGGCCGCGCCGTGCGGGCAGGGGGCGACGATGCGCAGCCCGGCCGCCAGCAGCCGGTCCCGCGCCTCGCGGATCCGCAGATAGCCGTCCGGGGTGCCCGGTTCGAGCAGCACCACGGCCTGGGCCGCGCGGGCCGCCTCGGCCACCACGGCCTGCCGGTCGGCCTCGGTCAGCTCGCCCAGCACATAGCTGACGGTGACCAGGTCCGTCCCGTCCGGCAGCGCGAGCCCGTCGCCGATGGCCCGGCGCTGCCAGCGGGCGGTGCGCAGCGCCTCGGAGGGCGCCTGCCCGGCCAGTTCGCGGCCGAGGGCCAGCGCGGGCTCGGCCCAGTCCAGGACGGTGGTGGTGTGCCCGTCCCGGGGCCAGGTGGCGGCCACCGCCCAGCTCGCCGCGCCCGTACCGCCGCCGATGTCGATATGCGAGGCCGGGGCCCAGTCGGGCGTGCGGGCGCGGAAGGCGGTGAGGGCGGCGCGCACGGCCTCGAAGGTCGCGGGCATCCGGTACGCGGCGTAGGCGGCGACGTCGGAGCGGTCGCGCAGCACGGGCGCGTCGGTCGGGGTGCGCCCCCGGTAGTGGCCGATCAGCCGGTCGACCGCCTGGGCCGCCTGGCGGGGCGGCAGACCGTCGAGCAGACCGGCGAGCGCGGTCTGCGGCGTCTCGTCGGTGCGGGTGGCGTCGGGGGCGTGCATTCGGCGGATTCTACCGGCGGGAAGGGGCGCCTTCGGCGCCTGGGCGGGGGCCGCCAGGGGGTCGCGCTGCCTCTGGGTGGCGCCTTCGCCGTCTGGGCCGGGAACCTTCCGCGCGGTCCGCTGTCCCCAGGGTCGTCTCTGTCGCGCGGATCGGGGGCTGGGCCGCT
>NZ_JAHLEM010000471.1 GCF_018883605.1 Streptomyces niphimycinicus
CTCTGGGTGGCGCCTTCGCCGTCTGGGCCGGGAACCTTCCGCGCGGTCCGCTGTCCCCAGGGTCGTCTCTGTCGCGCGGATCGGGGGCTGGGCCGCTGCCCCGGGCCGGGGGCTTTCGCGGGGGTCGCGCTGCCTCTGGGTGGCGCCTTCGCCGTCTGGGCCGGGAACCTTCCGCGCGGTTCGCTGTCCCCGGCCCCCCGCCGCCCGGGCCGCTGGTCGGCCCCGCTCACTCCCCGCTGGGCGCCCGCGGCGTTCGTACGGGCGTGGAGACCAGCAGGGCCGGTGCGTCCGTGATGATGCCGTCGCACCCCAGCCGCAGCATCCGGTCCCGCTGCGCCGGGGTGTCCACGGTGTGCGCCCACACCCGCGGTATCCCGGAGGCGACGGCCCGCCGTACGTCCTTCTCGCGCGCCCGGTAGTCGACGTCCAGCAGATCGACGACGCCGCGCCAGTCGCGCGGGGTGTCGGTGCGCATCTGCCGGGCGGACCGCCACAACTGGGTCATCAGCCCCTTACGGTGGGCCTCGCGGGCCACCTCGGGGCGGTTGCTGTTGACGTAGACGGAGTCGGTCAGGCCCCGGTCGCGGATCATCCGTGCCAGCCGCGGCAGGCTCTCGGGGTCCTTGGCCTCCACCATCAAGGTGATCCGGCCGCCGAACCGGTCCAGCGCCTCGGCGACGGTCGGGGGCCGCTCGGGCCGCCAGGTGCCGCGCAGGGAGGGGTCGGGGCGCAGCCGGACGTCCCGCCACTGGGCGGCGGTCAGCGCCCGTACGGGCCCGGTCCGGTCGGTGGTGCGGTCCAGTGTCGCGTCGTGCATCACCACGAGCGTGCCGTCCCGCAGCATGCGGGTGTCGAAGTCGAGGACCTGGACGTCATGCCGCTTGAGGGCGCTGGCCAGCCCGGACATGCTGTTCTCGGGCACTTCCAGGGCGCCGCCGCGGTGCGCGGTGTAGACCACGGAGGGCTTTGCGGCCGACGGCACCGTGAGCGCGGGCTGGAGTTGTGCCGGTTCGCCGGTCGGGGGCATGAGGCGTCGTACGGCCGGACGAGCGGTGGGGTGGGCCGCGACGGCCGCCGGTATGGAGAGGCCGAGCACCACGACGGCGGTCAGAAAATGCCTGCTGATCATAGATGGAACGTTAGGCGCGAGATGCCGCGTATGCCCTGATATCGACACCCGGTCGAGGTGCTCTCACCCACCCCGGATGCGGACACCGGCCACTTCCGGAGCAGGATGGTGGCAGCATTGATCGGGTACCGGGCGTACCGCCGGTACCGGCGGTGAAGCGAGGCGGTAGATGGAACGCAAGGGCAGGTTCTCCCAGTGGCTGCGTCGGCCGAGGAGCGGAGCGGGCGGCGACCACGACACGGGAGCGGGCGCCGGTGGCGTCCGCGAGGACCTGCTCATGGCCGCCGCGGCGGCGGGATTCCCGCTCGCACCGGCCGCCCACCCCTCCGGCTACGGCTGTTCCTGTGACCGCATCGGCTGTCCCACCCCGGGCCGCCACCCCGTCTCGTTCGCCTGGCAGACCCAGGCGACCACCGACCCGGACAAGGTCGCGCAGTGGCTGCGCGCCGATCCGCGGGCCAACTTCATCACCGCCACCGGCATCGTCCACGATGTGCTCGACGTGCCCGTGGACGCCGGGCGGCTGGCCCTGGAGCGGCTGGGCGCGGCCGAGGTCGAGGTCGGTCCCGTGGCCACGAGCAGCGGCGATCTCCAGCAGGGGCGGATGCTGTTCTTCAGTGCCACCCGGGGCACGCCGGACGACGAGGACGAGTGGTGGCCCTGTGAGCTGGACTGCCACCCGGAGACGATGGACGAGCATCCGGGGCTGCGGTGGCATTGCCGGGGCAGCTATGTGCTGATGCCGCCCGCGAAGCTGCCGGGGGACGGGCATGTGGGGTGGCTGCTCGGGCCTGAGCGGCCGCTGCCGGATCCCTTGACGTTGCTCGAGACGCTTACCGATGCGTGTGCCCGCTTCGCGGGCGAGGATCAGGATCAGGCGGCTGCTTGGCCCATAGGGCGGTAGTCCTTGCCGATTCGTTGTCGGGTGCGGGCCGGTGGCCGGGTTGTGCCCACCCGTTCCGCCGGGGGGCACCTCCCAGCGGTAGCTGGGGGAGGAACGATTGCCCACAACCTGGCTTACTACTCGCCCTTTGCCGCCGTGACGCCCTCCAGGCGGTTGAGGAAGACCACCTTCGGGTCCGCCGCATCCTTCGCGGGGACCCGCACCGCCGACTCCGAAACCCTCGTCAG
>NZ_JAHLEM010000472.1 GCF_018883605.1 Streptomyces niphimycinicus
GCTTACTACTCGCCCTTTGCCGCCGTGACGCCCTCCAGGCGGTTGAGGAAGACCACCTTCGGGTCCGCCGCATCCTTCGCGGGGACCCGCACCGCCGACTCCGAAACCCTCGTCAGCGTCACCGCCTTCTTCGCCTCGCCCGTCATCAGCGCCTTGATCTGCGGATCCGGGTTGGGCCGGAACCCCTTCGCCATCGTCTGCTTCTGCCGGTGGTGCGCGGAGAAGAACACGATCGCCCCGCCGTCCGAGGTGCGCAGCCCCACCGGGGCGTCCTGCGCGCCCTGCGCCGGGGTGTCGATGTACTCCGTCCAGAACTTCGGGGTGCGCAGGAACTTCTTCCGGGTGTTCCGCAGCCCCGAGGTCGCCTGGCCGTCGGCGAAGACCGAGCCCTCGCCCGTCATCAGGTAGTCGGTGTACTCCGCGCTCAGCTTGTCCGGCCGGGTCGCCAGCTTCGGGGTCGGCCCCTTGGCCTGGACCGGCTTGGCCCAGCCGTCCTTGTCGGTCGCGAAGTCCGGCACCTCGTCCTGGCTGAGGATCGACAGATACGCGGCCTTCCACGGCTCGTCCGCACCGCCGCGGGTGAAGACGAACAGCCAGCGGTTGTCGTCGCGGTTGCTGTCGGTGTCCGCGACGAAGAACTTCGGCCAGCCCACCTGCTTGGGGATGCGGTAGGTGACGTCCGACAGCTTCAACGCCGGGTACTTGGGGTTGCCGTTCGGGGAGCTCGCGTGCTGGGCCTTGAGGTCGGCGGTGGTGATGGCCTCCAGCGGGCCCGTCTCCACCTGGCTCGCCACCGCCGGATCCAGCTCCCGGTACGCCTTGTTGTACGCGTCGGTGAACTGCTTGAGCGCCTCGGGCGCCTCAGCCTTGTCCACCGACGGAATGTTCTCCCGCTCGCCGTGGACCGTCATGCACCCTGTCAGCGTCATCCCCAGCGTCAGTACCGCCGCTGCGGTCGGAACTGTCAACTGCCGACGGCGCGGCCTGCGTGTCATGGGGCTCCGGCTCCCGATTCCTGGGGGCTGCTGTGGACGGCGACACCCTACCGGGACGCAGGAACAGCGCGAGCGTGGGGACCAGATAGAGCGCCCACGTCCACACCTGGAGCCAGGTCGGGTCCGGCTGGAAGTTGAAGACGCCCTTGAGCAGCGTGCCGTACCAGGAGTCCGGCGCGATGGTGGAGCTGATGTCGAAGGCCAGCGAGTGCAGCCCGGGCAGCCAGTCGGCCTCCTGGAGATCGTGGAAGCCGTACGCGAGCACCCCCGCGGCCACCACGACCAGCATCCCGCCCGTCCAGGTGAAGAACTTCGCCAGGTTGATCCGGAGCGCGCCCCGGTAGAACAGCCAGCCCAGCACCACCGCGGTGACCAGGCCCAGGACCACACCGATCAGCGGATCCGCCGTACCGTCGTTGCTCGCCCGCACCGCCGTCCAGACGAACAGCGCGGTCTCCAGGCCCTCCCGGCCCACCGCCAGGAAGGCCGTGGCCACCAGCGCCCCGGTGCCCACCGCGAGCGCCGCGTCCAGCTTGCTGTGCAGCTCGGTCTTCAGATGGCGGGCGGTGCGCCGCATCCAGAACACCATCCAGGTCACCAGGCCCACCGACAGGATCGACAGCGAGCCGCCCAGCGCCTCCTTCGCCTCGAAGGTCAGCTCCTGCGAGCCGAACTCCAGCGCCGCGCCGAAGGACATGCTCAGGCCCACCGCCACGGCGATCCCGAGCCACACCGGGCGCAGCGCGTCCCGGCGCCCGGTCTTGACCAGATAGGCGACCAGGATGCACACCACCAGGCTGGCTTCGAGCCCTTCGCGCAGACCGATCAGGTAATTGCCGAACACGGGGTTCGCCTTCCTTGTCGTCGAGGGTTGTCGCGGGAGTCCGTCAGGAGAACAGCGCCCTGCCCCACCAGTCGTCCGCGTCCCGGACGCCCGGCGGGACGGCGAAGAGCGCCGAACCCACATGCTGGATGTACTCGTTGAGCGCGTCGGAGCGCGCCAGCGCCCGCTGCACGGGGACGAACCCGTCCCGTACGTCGTGCTGGTAGGCGAGGAAGAACAGCCCCGCGTCCAGCCGTCCCAGACCGTCCGTGCCATCGGTGAAGGAGTAGCCGCGGCGCAGGATCCGCGCCCCGCCGTTGGAGTCCGGATGGGCGAGCCGGACATGCGCGGTGGGCAGCATCGCCTTCAGATTCGGCTCGTCGCGCTCATGCTGCTTGCCCTGCGGCGCGCCCTCGCCCTTGTCCCGGCCGAAGACGTCCTCCTGCTCCTTGAGGGAGGTGCGGTCCCAGGTCTCGATATGCATCCGGATGCGGCGCGCCACGAGATACGAACCGCCGGCCAGCCATGCCGGGCCCGCCTTCCCGCTCACCCACACATGCTTCTCCAGGGCGGCGGTGTCGGTGCCCGCGATGTTCCGGGTGCCGTCCTTGAAGCCCAGCATGTTGCGCGGTGTCTGGGCGTCCGGCGTGGTCGAGGACGTCTTGCCGAAGCCGAGCTGCGACCAGCGGATGGCCACCTTGCCCATGCCGATCCGGGCCAGGTTGCGGATGGCGTGCACGGCCACCTGCGGGTCGTCCGCGCATGCCTGCACACACAGATCGCCGTCGCTGCGCGCCGCGTCGAGGTTGTCGCCGGGGAAGGCGGGCAGGTCGATCAGCGCCTCGGGGCGGCGGTCGGCGATGCCGAAGCGGTCCTTGCCCTTCCTGTCCTTGAAGAGCGTGGGTCCGAAGCCGATGGTGAGGGTGAGCCGGGACGCCTTGAGGCCGAGCGCCTCGCCGGTGTCGTCCGGCGGGGCCTCCGCCAGATCGCTCACCGCGCCGCCGCCGACCGCGTGCCCCTGGGTCATCCGGGCCGCCGCCTTCGTCCACTCCTTCAGCAGCGCGATCAGCTCGGCGCGGTCGTCGGTGGTGACGTCGAACGCCGCGAAGTGCAGCCGGTCCTGCACCGCCGTGGCGATCCCCGCCTGGTGCGCCCCGTAGAAGGGCACCGCGGCGCCGCTGTCGGCGACCGCCTGGGTGTCGTCCGCACCGCCGCTCAACGCCGCCGCCGCGCCGCCGGCT
>NZ_JAHLEM010000473.1 GCF_018883605.1 Streptomyces niphimycinicus
GGCGCCGCGATCAACCTCATCCGCATCAACGCCTGGCTCAGCGACCAGCCCCGCGCCCGCACCCGGACCAGCCCCTTGACAGCACTTCGCCCCGCCGCATAACGACGGGGCGAAGCATCAGAGCCGGGGATTAAGCCAACAGCGTCCGCTGGTGGGTCCGGCCCCTTCGTCGTGCCGTCACGGGGGCGTCGTGCCCTCACGGAGGCATCCGTGCCCTCACGGGGCGTCGTGGGGGCACGGGGGCGTCAGAAGCTGTAGCCCGGGTTGACCTTCATGCAGCCCTTCTCCTCGCCGTTGAGCGCGTCCGCGCTCTTGGGCGTCTTGTCGCCGTCGTCCGTGGCCGGCTTCGGATAGGCGGTGCCCTGGCGCCAGTCGTTGCCGACCACCACGGTGATCTCCCGCACCGACTTCGACGACTTCACGGCGGACTTCGGCAGCTTCAGCGCCTTGGCCACGGCCAGGCCGTCGCCCTGCCGGTCCTCGCCCGGGTAGAGGACGGTGGTGTCGGCCTGCGAGATCAGCACCGAATTCGCGGTGGCCTTGGCGTAGCCCAGCCGCGCCAGCTCGGAGGTGATCTCCGAGGCCCGGCCGGAGGCCGGCCCCAGGACGGTGCTGGCGGTGCCGTTCTGCACCACCACCGGGAGCTGGTCCTTGGGCGCGGTGGGCGCCGGGGTGGCGTCGGGCTTCTTCTTGTCCTTGCCGTCCAGCGCTGTGTCGTTGCGCAGCAGCGAGAAGGTCTGCTCGGCGTCGCCCGGCTTGGGCAGCACGTACTTCTCGCCTTCGCCGTACACCCAGGGCATGGTGATCATGGTGGTGCGCTTGGTCGGCACCCGCTTGAGGTCATTGCCCAGGTCGTACAGCTTCTTGGGGGAGCCGAGGCCGTGGTCGACAGTCAGCGCCTTGGTGGCGGCCTCCGTGAGGTCCATCAGCTTGCCCGGGTCGCTGAGCTTGGTCCCCGACTTGAGCTGGCGGATCATCGAGGTCATGTACATGTGCTGGGCCTTGGCCCGGCCTATGTCGGTGTTGTCCTCGAAGCCGTAGCGGGTGCGCAGCCACTGGAGCGCCTGGACGCCCTTGACGTTGTGGGTGCCCTTGGTCAGCTTCAGACCGGAGCCGTGGCCGTCGCTGTCATGGGAGTAGACGTTGTTGTTCACGCACACCGGTACGCCGCCGATGGCGTCCGCGATGGAGACCACCCCGGAGAAGTCGATCATCATGAAGTGATCGATGTAGACGCCGGTGAGTTCCTTCCAGGTGGCGACCGTGCAGCCCGGACCGCCGTACTGGAGCGACTCGTTGATGGGCCCCACGGTCTTCGG
The DNA here is from genome assembly GCF_018883605.1 of Streptomyces niphimycinicus. Taxonomy (GTDB): domain Bacteria; phylum Actinomycetota; class Actinomycetes; order Streptomycetales; family Streptomycetaceae; genus Streptomyces; species Streptomyces niphimycinicus. The sequence goes on from NZ_JAHLEM010000473.1 coordinate 1,320, forward strand.
GTAGACCGTCCCGTCGGCCGGATCGGTGCACCGGGGGATGGTCACCCGGGTGTCCCGCGGAATGCTGACCACCGACATATTGCTGCGGTCGGCCGAGACATGCACCAGCATCTGCACATCGGCCAGCGGTTTGCGGTCCGCGTCCCGCTTGGCGCCGCCGAGCTTGACGTTCTCCGCGGTGTTCCGGCCGTCGGAGCCGATGAGCAGGATGTTGAGGGGGGTCTGGCCGGCGGCGTTGGGCTCGGGTTTGCCGAGCTTGCTGTCGCCGAGGTCCAGATCCGCCTTCTTCAGATTGCCGTTCAGGTGTTCGTAGTAGAAGTATCCGGCGCCGGCCCCGCCGAGTACCAGCACGGCCAGCGTCAGGGCGGTCCAGCGCAGGATCCGCACCCCGCGACTCCGCTTTGGTTTTGGCCGCCCCCGACCGCCCCGCCCTCCACCGCTCGAGCGGCGCCCCGCCTCCGGTGACGTGGGGCGCTCCCCTTCCGACGGGCTGCCGTCCTCACCGTGCTCACGGGGTTCGGGAACGGTGGCCCGCCGCCCTCTTTTCCCCCGCACACTGCTCTGCCGCATCGGGCCTCCTGCTGTCTGTCTGTCGTCCGGCTCAATGGAAGAGGGCGGATTGGCCGGTGAGGTCACTTGGCGCAGACGTTCTTGTCGTCGGCCTCGACCCGTTGAATGTCCTTCGGCGCCTTCGCCGGAGCGGAGATCGGTGTGCCGGCGCCCTTGAAGTCCGCCCCCAGCGTCAGGCTCATCTCCGCCTTCGGCTCGGCGTCCTTCGTGCCTTCCTTCATGGCGGAGGCGGGCAGCCCCATGCTGTCGGCCAGCCGACGTGCCTGGTCGGCCTGGTTGGGAGCGTACTCCAGCGTCGTCTTCTTCAGCTCTGACGGAGCGTTTCCGCCGTTGCTGGTGCGGAGCATCCCCTCGGTGTTCTGCATCCAGTCGACGGTCTCCTGGGCGGCGCCGAACCGCCCGCTGCCGTTGAGCACCTTGACCCGGACATCGGCGGGATCGGCCTTGGGCCCCTTCAGCCGGGCCGCCTGCTCGTCCTTGGCCGCCTTCTCCTTCTGCTTGACCTCGGTCAGCGACACGTCCTGGCGGACCATGGAGAACAGCGGCTCGGCCTTGGTCTTGTCGAGCAGCACGGTCGCACCGTCGGTGTTGTCGACGACCGGGACGGTCGCGAAGGTGACGTTCTTGAGGTCGACCTTGCTCAGGTTCTTCCCCAGTGAGGCCAGCTTGTTCACGGTGCCGATCCCGGTGTCCACCGTGAGCGCCTTGGTGGCGGTCTGCGCCAGGTCCCACATCTTGCCCGGGCTGGTGAGCGTCCCGCTGTCCTTCATCTTGCGCATCAGCGAGCTGAGGAACTGCTGCTGGAGCTTGATCCGGTCCAGGTCGCCGCCGAAGCCGACGGTGTGCCGGGTCCGGACGAACGCCAGCGCCTCCTCGCCCTTGATCGTATGGCGGCCCTTCTTGAGGTTCAGATGCGACTTGGGGTCGTTGACGTCCTTGCCGAGACACACCTCGACCCCGCCGACCGCCGAGGACATCTCCTTGACCGCGTTGAAGTCGGCCATCATGAAGTGGTCGATCTCCAGCCCGGTGAGCTTCTCGACCGTCTGCCAGGTGCAGCCGGGGTCCCGCCCCTCCTGGCCCAGGCTGGTGTTGAAGCGCACCTCCGACTCGCCCGGGATGCTCTTGAAGGAACCGTCCTTCTGCTTCGTACGGCAGTCCGGGATGTCGGTGATCATGTCGCGCGGGATGGACAGCACGGTCGCGTTGGACCGGTCCTCGGCGACATGGAAGAGCAGTGTGGTGTCGGCATGGCCGACGCTCCCCGCGTCGCCGTACCCCTCGTTGCCCTTGCCGTCGCGCCGGTCGGTGCCGATCAGCAGGATGTTCATCGGGCCGTCGGAGACCGCGGCGTTGTTCTCGCCGACGTCGACCTTGCTGATGTTGTTGTTGAGGTGCTGATAGACGAAGTAGGCCGCGGCGGAACCGCCCACTAGCAGAAAGGCCAGGGTGCCGCTGCCCCAGTACAGCGCCTTCTTCGTCTTCGACTTCTTCGGCTTCGGCTTGCGGCGGCTGACCGAGCCGGTCTCCTTCTCCTTCTCCGACTCCCGCTTGGCCGCGCGCCGGCGCCCCTTGGGCTCGGAGTCGGTGGCGCCGTCAGCGCTCGACGATCTGGAGACCGCTCGCAGCTCGGTGGTGTCCTCCGATGTCTCGGCGGGGTTCAGCCGCAGCTCGTAATTGCCCGTATTCGGGTCGAACACCCACTGATCGGCTGGGTCGAAGTCACCCGCCCCGCCAGGGCCTTGCGCGTCCACGGTCGCCTGTGTCCTCCGTCGGTGCCACGCGGCGCCTCCCCCTCAAGGCGCTCCATCTGTCTTCGTGCAGTGCGCGGCCACCTCGTAGAGCGCACCGGATCGCTCACACTATCCGCCCGGATCAGCGTCAAGCGACGCCGGTGGCAAATTCCACTTCCCTACAACTGGGCAATCTGCCCAATTCTTGTCCCGCCCTTCACGATTCATGGCCCGCCCTTAACGCGCCTTTACTCGCAGATGCCTCGTGCGGCCGTCGTCCCTTGGTACGGGCTGCGGTCGCCGGCCTTCTGGTCGCCGCCCGTCGAGGCGGTGACGGTGTGGGCCACCGGCACCGGCCGGTCGAGCCGCAACTGCCGGAACAAGCGGTCGGCGTCGGGCTGGACGAGCTCATCCCGGTTCTTGTTGTACGTGTAGGGCTGCCGCGGAACCGTGAGGAACCGGATCTTCTCCCGCGGAATGTCCCGCACCCCGCGCACCAGTCCGTACAGATCTTTGAGCGAATCCAGCCCCGGATCGGTGGTCAGCGAGGACGTCGCCGCGTTGAGTACCGGATACAGCTTCGCCGGATTGAGCAGCACACCATTGCTCTGCACTTTCTTCACAAGCGAGCCCATGAACTCCTGCTGTCTGCCGATACGCTCCGTGTCGCTGCCGTCGCCGATGCTGTACCGGGCACGCACATAGCCCAGCGCCTGCTCCCCGTGGAGCACCTGACGGCCCGCGGGCAGCTTCAGATGCGCCTCGGCGTCGTCCACGGGCTCCTTCAGACACATCTCCACCCCGCCGACCGCGTTCACCAGCCGCTTGAAGCCGCTGAAGTCCACGATCAGATGGTGGTCGACGCGGATCCCGGTCAGCTTCTCGACGGTACGGATCGAACAGGCCGCGCCACCGGCCTCGAACGCCCAGTTGAACTGGGCGAACTGGGCCTTGGTCCGCTTTCCGTCCGGCTGGTCGCAGGCCGGGATGTCCACCATCAGATCGCGGGGTATGGAGACGGCGGTGGCGCTCTTACCGCCGGCCTGTAGATGCAGCAGGATCGTGGTGTCCGAGCGCTGGGTGCCGGTGTCCTTGCCGTACTTGCCGTTGCCCTTGCCGCCCCGGTTGTCGGAGCCGATCAGCAGGATGTTCTGGGCGTCCCGCACCACCGACACCGGCCGCTCGGCCTCGTACTTCCTCAGCTCGGTCGTGGTCCGGGTGTCGGTGCGGATATTGCCGTCGAGGCGTTCGTAGAACCACCACCCCGCCCCGGCCGCCGACAGCACCAGCATGGCCACGCCCAGCGCGAGGACACGCGGCCAGCGGCGCCTGCGTCTCGGCGCAGGCTCGGAACTGTCGGTCGTCACGTCCGCGTCCTCCCACCCGTCTTCCGCCCGGGGGCGGAGCGGCATCGCATGGCGGGATACCGATTACCGGGATACCTGCCGATTACCGGGATACCGATTAACGGAACAGACATGCGAAGCCCGCGCATGGTTGTACGTATCCGTAGATCATCGCGCGGGGTGGGCGAGGCGGCCCGTGGACCCGGCCCGCGGTCCGCCGGACGGGTCAGGGGTGGGAAGGGGGGCGGGGACTGGGGGCTGGGGGCTGGGGCCTGGGGTGTCGGCTTGGGGGTGGAGTTGTCTCAGGGCGTGAGCCGTCTCAGAGCGTGAGTGGTCTCAGGACGTGAGTGGTCTCAGGACATGAGCCGTCTCAGGGCGTGAGCCGTCTCAGGACATGGTGGCGGTGACGCGCTCACTCTCCTTGCGCCCCGCCAGCCCCTTCTCGTCCAGCCGGTCCAGATGGCGGCAGAGCACCACCGAACCGCCGGTGGCCAGCGGCGCGTACAGCCCGTACGACAGCCCTTCCCAGCTTTCGTACGGAAGCCCCGAGAGGATCCGCGAACCGGGCCCGAGCCCCTGCGCGGCGGCGTCGGCATGCGCCCGCTCCACCACCTCCGCGCTCGTCAGCTCCACACCGCCGACGGCCAGCGCGGGTGCCTCCGGGTCCACCGGGGAGTACGGGGCGAAGCGGTCGCCCTGGCTGGGCACCTCCACGGCGTAGTCCGCGAACCCCTCCGGCAACTGGGGGAACCGGCCGCCCAGCGGCTGTAGCGACAGCGCCACCCGCTCACCGGAGCACTCCCGTGCCTCCTTGAGGGTGTCCGGGCCGCTGACGACGAGATCGGCGGCGGCCGGGTCGCCCCCGATGTCCACGAGGACCCCGACCGAGGAACAGGCCACCAGCCACACGGCGGTCTGCCAGTGGGCGGGCAGCAGCAGTGCGCATCGGTCGCCGGGCGCGGCGGCCAGATCGTCCTGGAGCAGATTGGCGGTCTTCGCCACCCAATTGGCGAAGGTGGCCACGGAGAGTTCGACACGTTCGCCCGTGGCATCGTCGTAGAAGGTCACGAGCGGGCGGGGCGGGTCCGCGGCGAGCGCGGATCCCAGCAGGTCGGCGGGGGTGCGATCGGTGGCGTTCACGCGCGCAAGACTACGCGCCGAAGATGCGGCGCGGACGGGGTCGGTGGGGCTCGGCTCGGCGAACGGTCCGCGACGTGGCCGCTCTTCCGAATGGACAGGTTTGTCCCCTTATGTAGACGATTTCAATCATGCGTGCATACCTGGCATCCTCGATCGGCGTCGCGTGCACCGCCGCCCTCGCCCTGCCCCTCGCCGTCTATCCCGGCCCCGCATATGCCCGGGCCGAGCGGGCCGCCGCCCCCTCCTCCTCGCCTTCCTCTTCCTCGCCTTCCCCTTCCTCCTTCTCCTCCTCCGGCTCCACGCAGTCGCTGCCGCTCCTTCCGCTGGCGGCGGACGGGCTCGACCGGGGCGTGGCCGCGCCCGGCGGCGATGCTCCGGTCCCGGCTGACCGGGGCGTTTCGGCTGACCGTGGCGTCGCCGCGTCGCGCGTACGGCCGTTCTCGCTCGTCGGTGTCGTCTGGGACCAGCCCTCCGCCGACCTCCGCGGCCGGGTGCAGGTGCGCACCCGCGCGGTCGGCGGTGCGTGGTCCCCATGGCGCGACCTGCTGCCGTACGGGGACGACGGCCCCGACCCCGACTCACCCGAACTCCGGGGCGTACGGGCCCACGGCGGCACCGCACCGCTGTGGGTCGGCGACTCGGACGGCGTGCAGGCGCGGGTGCGGCCCGAGGGGGTGGCGGTGGCGGACGGAGTCGGGGGTGCGGGTGCGGATACGGGCGGGGGCGTGGCTGCCAGGTCGGCGGCGCTGCCGTCCGGGCTGCGGCTGGAGCTGGTCGACCCCGGGCAGGCCCCGGCGCCGCCGCCCCCGGACCAGGCCGTACTGCGCGCCCTTCCGGCACATCCGGCGCCGACGCCGGGGGGTGCCGCGAAGACGGGTGCCGTGTCGGCGTCGGGAGGTGCCGCGCCGGGCGCGAGGCCGTCGCCGGGGTCGGTGGGGCCGGTGGGGAAGCCGCCGGGGTCGGTGGGGCCGGTGGGGAAGCCGCCGGGGTCGGTGGGGCCGGTGGGGAAGCCGCCGGGGTCGGTGGGGCCGGTGGGGAAGCCGCCGGGGTCGGTGGGGCCGGTGGGGAAGCCGCCGGGGTCGGTGGGGCCGGTGGGGAAGCCGCCGGGGTCGGTGGGGCCGGTGGGGAAGCCGCCGGGGTCAGTGGGGAAGTTGCCGGGGTCGGTGGGGAAGCCGTCCCCCAGGCCCTCCGGGTCATCCGCCAGGCCGCTGCCGTACCCCTCCGCACCCTCCGCTCACGCCACCCGCCCCACCTCGCCGCCCAGCGCCATCACCCCGCCGACCGGCGCACTCCCCGAGGAGGTGACCAAGGCGAACGCCGCCCGCTACAGCGCGCCGCGGCCCAGCATCGTCACGCGCGCGGGCTGGGGTGCCGACGAGAAGATCCGTGAAACGGGCCACGTCTACAGCAAGACCGTGAAGGTCGCCTTCATCCACCACACCGTGACGGGAAATAAGTACCGTTGCTCCCAGGCGCCCTCCGTTTTGCGCAGTATCTACCGCTACCACGTGAAGAGCCTGGGATGGCGCGATTACGGCTACAACTTCACCATCGACAAGTGCGGAAAAATCTACGAGGGTCGCTCCGGCGGTGTGGCCAAAGCCGTCCGCGGAGCGCACACGCTGGGCTTCAACACCAACAGCATGGGCGTCGCCGTCCTCGGTACTTTCTCGTCCAAGAAGCCCTCGGCCAAGGCCGTGAAGGCCATCGCCAAGCTCACCGCGTGGAAGCTGGGCCTCTTCAAGCGAAATCCGCGTGGCACCACGCATCTGGTGTCCGGCGGCGGCAACAAGTACAAAAAGGGCACCAACGTAAAGCTCCATGTGATCGCAGGTCACCGCGACGGCTTTGCCACCGAGTGCCCGGGCAAGGACCTCTACAAGAAGCTCGGTTCGGTACGGAAGACAGCCGCCCGCCTCCAGGGGCGCTGATCAGGCGCGGTCCGGGGATCTGCATACACTGGCCGCCGACCGGCGAGCCCCAGCAGGAAGCAGAGACGTTACGTGACCATTGCGCCAGCAACGCCATCGCCAGAGGCGATCCTCCTGGTCGGCGGCAAGGGAACCCGGTTGCGCCCGATGACGGTGCACACTCCCAAGCCGATGGTCCCGGCGGCGGGCGTTCCGTTTCTGACCCACCAACTCGCCCGCGCCCGCGCCGCCGGGGTCGAGCACATCGTGCTCGCCACCTCCTATCTGGCCGAGGTCTTCGAGCCGTACTTCGGTGACGGCTCCGCGCTCGGCCTGCACCTGGAGTACGTCACGGAGGAGGAACCCCTCGGCACCGGCGGCGCCATCCGCAACGTCGCCTCCCGGCTGCGCTCGGGCCCCGACGACCCGGTGCTGATCTTCAACGGCGACATCCTCACCGGCCTCGACATCCGCGCCCTCGTCGACAATCACCGCACGACGGGCGCCGATGTCTCTCTGCACCTCACCCGGGTCCCCGACCCGCGCGCGTACGGGCTGGTGCCCACCGATGAGCGGGGCCGGGTCACCGCCTTCCTGGAGAAGCCGCAGACCCCCGAGGAGATCGTCACCGACCAGATCAACGCGGGCGCGTACGTCTTCAACCGCTCGGTCATCGACACCATCCCCGCCGACCGCCCCGTCTCCGTCGAGCGCGAGACCTTCCCCGGTCTGCTGGCCGCGGGCGCGCATCTTCAGGGCATGGTCGACTCCACGTACTGGCTCGACCTCGGCACCCCCCAGGCATTCGTCCGCGGCTCCGCGGACCTGGTGCTGGGCCGGGCCCCCTCCCCGGCCGTCCCGGGGCGCTGCGGTGACCGCCTCGTCCTGGACAGCGCCTCGGTCGCGGGCGACGCCAAGCTGACCGGCGGCACGGTCATCGGCCCCCAGGCCCGGGTGGGCGCGGGCGCGCGCATCGACGGCAGCACGGTGCTGGAGGGCGCCGTCGTGGAGGAGGGCGCCCAGGTGCGCGACTCGCTCGTCGGCGCGGGGGCGCGCATCGGCGCCCGTACGGTGCTGGAGGGCGCGGTGGTCGGGGACGGCGCGCTGGTCGGCCCGGACAACGAGCTGCGGGACGGCGTACGGGTGTGGTGCGGGGCGGACATCCCGGCGGGGGCGGTCCGCTTCTCGTCCGACCAGTGACGGGGCGAGCGTTCCGCAAAAATCCAGCCCCTCCGGCGTTTGAGGAGCGGGGTCCGGGGCGGAGCCCCGGCGGGGTCCAGGGGGCGGAGCCCCATGGTTTCGGGGAGGGGCGGGGTGGGGGATCTCCGCCGGAGGCGCCCACGGTCCGCACCCGGTGAAAGGGCCCCGGGGGCTACATCGTCCGGAAGTCCCTGACCGCGAAGCGGGGCCCGCGGCGGGGCGGAGTACGGCCGGACAGAAGGATCAGCCGGGTCGCGCGGTAGCGCTGACCCGCATACGGGGC
>NZ_JAHLEM010000474.1 GCF_018883605.1 Streptomyces niphimycinicus
TCCGCACCCGGTGAAAGGGCCCCGGGGGCTACATCGTCCGGAAGTCCCTGACCGCGAAGCGGGGCCCGCGGCGGGGCGGAGTACGGCCGGACAGAAGGATCAGCCGGGTCGCGCGGTAGCGCTGACCCGCATACGGGGCCAGGAGTTCGAGCATCGCCTCATCATCCGCACCCCGCTCCCCAGTGAGCGCGTAGCCGACGATCCGCGGCAGATGCAGATCCCCGACCGTGATCGCGTCCGGAGTGCCATTGCTGCGCTGGAGGGTCTCGGCCGCCGTCCAGGGCCCGATGCCCGGGATGAGTTGCAGCCGGGCGGAGGCGGTGGCCAGGTCCATGGACGTGGCCTCCTCCAGCCGTGGAGCGACCCGGACGGCCCGCAGGATCGTCGAGGAGCGCTTGGTGTCCACGCCCGCGCGATGCCACTCCCACGACGGGATCAGCGCCCAGGCGCGCGGATCGGGCATGACCCGCATCCGCATCCCCTCGGCCGGACCGGGCGCGGGCTCGCCATGGCGCTGGAGCAGCAGCCGCCAGGCGCGGTACGCCTCGACGCCGGTGACCTTCTGTTCCAGGATCGACGGAATCAGGGACTCCAGGACCAGCCCGGTGCGGATGAGCCGGAGTCCGGGATGGCGCCGGTGCGCCTCGTGGACGAGCCGATGGCGGGGCACGAACGCGGACGGGTCGTCGTCCGCCCCGAGGAGGGCGGGCAGACCGTCCAGCAGCCACTCCGCCCCCGGCCCCCAGGCCCGGCCCTCGATTTCCGCATCCTTGCGCGCGATCCGTATGGTCCCGGGCCCGGCCGGCGTCCGGCTCGCCCGCCAGAAGGCGCCGTCCGCGCCGACCTGAAACGCGGGATCCCCTGGGCCTCGCTGAAGCACTCCGAGGTTACGCGCGAGGTCGCAGGGCCCCGAAGGGCTCCAGGTACGTCTCACACACACCCCGCCACCCTACGGCCCGCCTGCGCCGAGGGTCACTGAGCGGTGCTGGATCCCATGACCAGGACGGCGCGCCGCCCGCTCATGCCCCGGCCCGGGCTCGCCATCACCCACTCAACGTCCCCGGCCAATGGCGCCGTAAATATACGGTCCCCAAGGGCGCCCCGCTCCAAGGGCAACCCCACGGCGCACCCCAGCAAACGCTCCCGCACCCGTGCCCCCACCCCGCACAACGCGCGCCCCCCTGCCCCCGCGCACACGACCCCACCGCACAACCGGCCCGCACAACCTCGGACCCGGCCCCGCCCCCGACGTCCTACCGCACCACCACGAACCCCTCGACCCCCCGCTCCGGCCGTGCCACCGGCGGAACCGCCGCCTGGCCCACCGCGACCGTCCCCATCGGGTCCCACTCGTCCGGCAGGCCCAGTACCTCGCGCACCACCGGGCGGCAGAACATCGTGGACGACACCCACGCCGACCCCAGCCCCTCACCCGCCAGCGCGACCAGCAGGTTCTGCACCCCGGCGCCCGCCGCGACCACGAACATCTCGCGCTCCGCCGTGTTCCGCCGCGGGTCGGGGTAGGTGTGGGCACCGTCCGCGACCAGGCACGGGATCACCAGGTACGGCGCCTTCCGCAGCACATCCCCGCGCCGCACCCGCTTGGCGACGCTCTCCTCCGAGAAGCCGTCCCCCCGCAGGTCGGCGATCCAGGCATCCCGCATCGCGTCCAGCAGTCGTGTCCGCGACTCCTCCGACTCCAGCAGGACGAAGCGCCACGGCGTCGTATGGTGCGGCGCGGGCGCCGTGACGGCGGCGGCGACCGCGCGCCGCACCGCCGCGCCGTCCACCGGCTCGTCGGTGAACTCCCGGACCGTACGGCGCAGCGTCACGGCCTCCCGTACGGCCTCGGAGGTGCCCAGCCGGAACATGTCGTCAGCGGCACCGCGCACCAACGCCCGCGCACCTTCATCGACCTCGTGTCCACCGGACCCGCCGAGCCCCCCAGCCCCATCGTCCAGCCCCTCGAACCGAACCACCTGCGGAAGCCCCCGCAGCACCGCCACCGGCAACCCCTCGGCCTTGCCCTTGACCAGGTCACCCGCCGAGGCCAGCTCATCGGCGGTGGCGACGATGGTCGCGCTCAGCGCGTTTCCGTACGCGTCGACGCCGCCGCGCAGATCGTCCAGGACCCGCACCCCCGCGGCCCCGATGGCGACGTCGGTGACCCCGGTGCGCCACGGGCGCCCAAAGGTGTCGGTGACGATGACGCCGACCTCCACGCCGAGCACTTCCCGCAGCCCGGCCCGGATCGCCCGGGCCGAGGCGTCGGGGTCCTCGGGGAGCAACAGGACGGTCCCGGAAGGGGTGTTGGAGGCGTCGACCCCGGCGGCGGCCATGACCAGGCCGTGGCGGGTCTCGACGATCCGGGTGCGGCCGCGCCGCGCCACGACCCGCACCGTCTCGGCGTCTATGGCCGCCTCGCGGTCGGTCGCCTCGACAACGCGCCCCTCCGCCTTGCTGACGATCTTGGAGGTGACCAACAGCACATCGCCGTGCGCGAGCCCCGGCAGACCGCCGGAGGTCGCGGCGTCGGCGATGAGCTTGGCGAGGTCGTCACCGGGCCGCACCTCGGGCATCCCGGGGAGGGCCCACACCTGATACGACGGCAACTCCTGCGACACGCTCTCCGACGCACCCTCCACCCCGTCCCGCAACGCGCTCATCCCCGCACCTCTTCCGCCAGCACCAGCGCCTCGGCCGCCATCGCCGCCGTGGCCTCGAGGTCCGTCATCATCAGCGGGATCGCCCGGCAGCGGATCCCGGCGGCCTCGACCTCGTCGACCGCGCCCGCGTCCACGGTGTCGACGAGCCAGCCGTCCAGCAGCCCGGAGCCGTAGTGCTTGGCGACGGCCGCGGCGGTGGACTCGACGCCGACGGCGGCGAGCACCTTGTCGGCCATGCCGCGCACGGGCGCGTCGCCCACGATGGGGGACAGGCCCACGACCGGGATCCCGGCGTCGGCGATGGCCTCGCGCACGCCGGGCACGGCGAGGATCGTGCCGACGCTGACGACCGGGTTGGACGGCGGGAAGAGGACGACGTCGGCGTCGGCGATGGCCTCCAGGACGCCGGGCGCCGGTTTGGCCTGGTCGGCGCCGACGGGGACGACGGCGTGGGCGGGCACGGAGGCGCGCAGCCGCACCCAGTACTCCTGGAAGTGGACGGCCTTACGGCTCTCGCCGTCCGGGGCGTCCGGGTCGTCGATCAGGACATGGGTCTCGACGCGGTCGTCCGTCATGGGCAGCAGCCGCACGCCCGGCTGCCACCGGGCGCACAGCGCCTCGGTGACGGCGCTCAGCGGATAGCCCGCGCCGATCATCTGCGTACGGACTATGTGCGTGGCGAAGTCGCGGTCGCCGAGGCCGAACCACTCGGGCCCCACCCCGTACGCCGCCAACTCCTCCTTGACGGCGAAGGTCTCGTCGGCCCGGCCCCACCCCTGCTCCTCGTGGATGCCACCGCCGAGGGTGTACATCACGGTGTCGAGGTCGGGGCAGACCTTGAGGCCGAAGAGGTGGATGTCGTCGCCGGTGTTCCCGATGACGGTGATGTCGGCGTCCGGAGCCGCCGACATCAGACCGCGAAGGAAACGGGCGCCGCCGATACCGCCTGCCAGAACCACAATGCGCATGGGAGACAGTCTGGCAGCCGCCTCGGACATCGCGGGCGTTCGGGGCGGCTCAGCGCCCCGGGACGCCCAGCGTGCCGGGGGCCGCGGCAGGGTGCGCGGGGGCGGACAACTCGGCGCTCTGGGTGGGGTGCAGCGGCATCTCGGTCAGCCCGGGGAAGTAGATGTGCAGGCTGACGGCGGGTTCGAGGGCGTCGTTGACGACGTCGTGCACATAACCGGGCGCGAAGACGCGCTGTGCGCCGGCGCGCAGCGCATGCCGCACGCCGCGCGTTCCCACCCGTTCGGTCAGCTCGCCCTGGAGCACCGTCAGTACCCCGGAGGAGCGGCCGTGGTCATGGGCTCCGCTGCCCTGTCCGGGCACCCAGCTCAGCAGCCACACCTCATAGCCGGGGCCGGTGCGCAGCCGGTGGTACCAGCGGCTGGTGGCGTCGTACTGGACGAGGGACGCCCAGCCGTCGCGGTCGGCCGCGATGGTGCGGGCCAGGCCCGCGAAGGCGGAGACGGTGGTGGGGTGCGCGGGTACGGGCGGCAGCAGATGCGGGATGGCGAGCGGGTCACCGGCGATCTGGACGTCGCTGTTCATGGCGGGGGTTCCTCGGCGGGAAGGGCGCGGAGAGGTGCGCCGTGGGGACGCGGCAAGGGCGCGAAGTGCGGCCCGAAGTGCGGTGCGAAGCGCGGAGCGAACGCGGTCTCAGGACGAGACGCGGTAAGCGAAGCGAGGCAAACGCGGAGAAAGCTGGAGCTCTGGGGGCATCAACAGCTCGAACAGCGACAGCGAGCCCGCACAGCGCAGCGGAACCCGTGGTCACGGGTCGGCAGGGGCGCGTGGGTCACTGACATGCGACCAAGGAGACCTGGATCGCCGCGCCGCTGTCAACTTGATCTCACGTTTCAGCTCAAGGTTCACCTCTTCCGGTCGCTATGGAGGCAGAAAGGTTTGTGCACGCGTTGTACCGGTGAGACGGCGCACCAACGCGCATCGACGCGCACCACCTCCGCACCACTCCTGCACGATCCCCGCACGACCCCTGCGCCACCCCGCTCCATCTCCCGGGCGATGCAACGGGACCGGCGTCGATGGCGTCCTCCTCAGTGAGCGTGAGAGGAGGGGCCCGGGCGTCGGATGGGGAAGGTGTCGCGTTTAGGCCGATTTGAACACTTTCCGCGCAGCCTTGGTTCCGCAGAGTGAATAAGAGGCCCAATAGCAGATCTCGGCTTGACTGGCCCGGATCGGCACACTTGTAATTTCACTCGTGTCGTTCTGCCGCTTCACCGACGGCATCAGGCACGGGGACGCAAAGACAGACGAGGGGCGCACATGACCGAGTTGTTCCAGCAACTGCTGGTCGAAGAGGCGGACGAGGAGCTCGGTTGGCAGGAGCGCGCACTGTGCGCCCAGACCGATCCCGAATCGTTCTTCCCGGAAAAGGGCGGATCCACCCGTGAGGCGAAGAAGGTCTGCCTCGCCTGTGAGGTCCGTTCCGAGTGCCTTGAGTACGCCCTCGCCAACGATGAGCGGTTCGGCATCTGGGGTGGTCTGTCCGAGCGTGAGCGCCGCCGACTGAAGAAGGCCGCCGTCTGACACCCGGCGCCGGACCCGCCTGACCCGCCGGACCTGCCTGACCCGCCGGTCCCGTCGGCCCCGCCGACCCGGGGGACCAGTCGGCCTCGGCCGACTCCGCGGCCCTGTCGGACCTGCCGGAACCGTATGACCCGCGCTGACATATCCGCACAGTTCACGGCGGGCTGAGCCACCGCGACCGGTCCACCCCCTGCCCGCATGGCGACGGGAGGCGGACCGGCCGCATACACAGCCGTTAGTGTGGGGCCCCGTCCGAGACGCTCCAACGCCCCCAGGGGGCGCGCGCGTCCACCGCAGTCCAGCGAACCGGGGCCCGTACCTCGATGTCCGTGCACAGCCACCAGGCGGCCCAATATCCGGCCGCCAACGCCGCGTTTGCGCCCGCTCAAGAACCGGTTCAGCCGCCGGCCTATCCGCGTCATGTCGTCACCGCCGTCCTGGTCGCCCACGACGGCGCCCGCTGGCTGCCCGACGCGCTGTCCGGTCTGCTCGGCCAGGAGCGCCCCGTCCAGAGCGTCGTCGCGGCCGACACCGGCAGCGCCGACGACTCCGCCCGGCTGCTCACCGAGACCCTCGGCGAGGAGCGGGTGCTGCATATGGCGCGCCGCAGCGGCTTCGGCACGGCCGTCGCCGAGGCGGTCCGTACGGCCCCGGTGCTCGGCCCCGAGGAGCTCACGTACCTCAAGCGCCCCAGCGGCTGGGACCCCGTCAACCGGTCCTGGCGCGATGACGCGTACGACCTGCCGGAGCTGCCGCACGGCGAGCCCGTCCAGTGGCTGTGGCTGCTGCACGACGACTGCTCGCCCGAGCCCGACGCGCTGGCCGAGCTGCTGCGGGTCGTGGACGCCGAGTTCACCGCCAACCGCGAGCCCGCGATCGTCGGACCCAAGCTGCGCGGCTGGTACGACCGCCGGCAGTTGCTCGAAGTCGGCGTCAGCATCGCCCGCAGCGGCCGCCGCTGGACCGGTCTGGAGCGGCGCGAACAGGACCAGGGCCAGCACGACCAGGTGCGCCCCGTGCTGTCGGTGTCCAGCGCGGGCATGCTGGTGCGCCGCGATGTGTGGGAGGAGCTGGGCGGTTTCGACGCCCGGCTGCCCCTGATGCGGGACGACGTCGACCTGTGCTGGCGCGCCCAGGCGGCCGGCCACCAGGTGCTGATCGCTCCGGACGCCGTACTGCGGCACGCGGAGGCGTCCGCGCGCGAGCGGCGGCCCATCGACTGCGTGGGGCGCTCGGTGGCGAACCCCCATCGCGTGGACAAGGCCGGCGCCGTCTACACCCTGCTGGTCAACACCCGTGGCGCGCTGCTGCCCTATGTCATGCTGCGGCTTCTGTTCGGCACCCTGCTGCGCACCCTGGCCTATCTCGTGGGCAAGGTGCCGGGGCAGGCCCTGGACGAGGTCGCCGGTCTCTTCGGCATCCTGCTGCGGCCGGGGCGGATCCTCGCCGCGCGCAAGCGCAGAGGCCGTCCCGCGGCGGAGCCGAGCGAGCTGCGGCCGCTGTTCCCGCCGCCCGGTGCGACCGTAAGGGCGACGGTCGAGCAGGTCGCCAGCAATATAGGCGGCCGTTCCGAGCCCGAACTGTCGTCCGGCGGACGGCACGGCGCGGTCGAGTCCGGGCCCGGCGGCGATGACGCCGACTTCCTGGAGATCGAGCAGTTCGCCCGGCTCAAGCGGATCGCGCGCAAGCCCGGGCCGATGCTCTTCCTCGTCCTGCTGGTGGTCTCGCTGGTCGCCTGCCGGGATCTGCTCGGTGCGGGCGCGCTCGCGGGCGGCGCCCTGCTGCCCGCGCCCGCTCATGTCTCCGAGCTGTGGTCGAGCTATGTGGACGGCTGGCATCCGGTCGGCACCGGCGGGACGCAGTCCGCGCCGCCGTATCTGGCCGCCCTCGCCGCACTGGGCACGGTCTTCCTGGGCTCCACGGGCTTCACGCTGACCCTGCTGCTGGTCTGTTCGGTGCCGCTGGCCGGGTTCATCGCGTACTTCGCCTCCCGGCCGCTGGTCGAGTCCCGGCTGCTGCGCGCCTGGGGGAGCGTCGCGTACGCCTTCCTCCCGGCCGCGACCGGAGCGCTCGCGGGCGGGCGGCTCGGCACCGCCGTGCTCGCCATACTGCTGCCGCTGATGGCCCGGGCCGCGGCCGCCGCGAGCGGGTTCACGAGCAACGGGACGCGGCTGCCGAGCTGGCGGGCGGCGTGGGCGTACGCGCTGCTGCTGACGTTCACCATGGCCTTCACCCCGGTCGTCTGGCCGATGGCGCTCCTTCTGGGCGCCGGTGTGCTCGTGCTGCGGTTCCGGCAGAGCGGCACCGAGCAGCTCATGGGCTACGGGCTGCGGTTCCTGACCGTGGTCGGCACCCCGCTCGTCGTGCTCGCCCCCTGGTCGCTCGACCTCCTTACCGACCCCGCGCGCTTCCTGAAGGAGGCCGGGCTGGACCGCGGCGCCGGTTCCGCGTCCGCCCTGGACCTGCTCGCGCTCAGCCCCGGCGGCCCCAAGGGCGGCGGCACGCTGCTGCTGCTCGGCTTCGTGCTGGCCGCCCTCGCCGCGCTGATGCGCGGGGAGCGGCAGACGGTGGTGCGCGCCGCGTGGGCCGTGGCGCTCACCGGCTTCCTCTTCGCGGCGTTCACGGGCGGCTCCGGCTGGGCCGGGCCCGCGACCCTCGTCTACGGCCTGGCGCTGCTGACCGCCGGTGTGGTGGGCGCCGAGAACGCACGCGAGCGGGTCGCGGCACAGAGCTTCGGCTGGCGCCAGCCGGTGGCGCTGCTGATCGCGGTCGCCACGGTCGCCGCGCCGCTGTACGCCGCCGTCGTCTGGATGGTGAGCGGCGCGGACGGCCCGGTGGGGCGGCGCGACCCCGCGCAGGTCCCGGCGTTCGTGGCGGCCGAGAGCGCCACCGAGGACCAGGCCCGCACCCTGGTGCTCGGCGGCGGCAGCAGCGCCGCCCACGCCGACTACGCCCTGGTGCGCGGCTCCGGCGCCCGGCTGGGCGAGGGCGAACTCGCGAAGGCGGGCGGCGCCGACACCCGGCTCGACGGTGTCGTGGCCAATCTGATCGCGGGCTCCGGCGCCGACCAGACCCGGCAGCTCGGCGGCTACGCGGTGCGCTATGTGTACGTCCAGAAGGGCGCGCCGTCCGAGATGGAGCGGGTGCTGAACGCGACCCCGGGCCTCACCCAGCTCAGCCGGGAGCACGGCGGTGTGCTGTGGCGGGTCGACCAGCGGGTCTCGCGGGTCTCCATCGTCCCGGCGGAGTCCTCGGGCCGCCCGGCGGGCGGGGCGGCGGCCAAGCCGGTGCATGTGGCGTCCGGCCCGGTCGAGGCGCACACCACGGTGCCGGACGGCGCGGCCGGGCGGGTGCTGCGGATCGCCGACCGGTCCGCGCCCGACTGGCAGGCCACGCTCGACGGCAAGCCGCTGAAGGCGACGACGGTCGACGGCTGGGCGCAGGGCTTCGAACTCCCGGCGAACGGCGGCCGGTTGGACCTCAGCTACGACACGCCCATCACGCATACCGCGTGGGTGTGGGCGCAGGGGCTGCTCGCGGTCGTGCTGCTGGTGCTCGCGCTGCCGGGCCGGCGCCGGAACGTCGACGACGACCTGCCGGACGCGGAGGCCGCGGCCGCCGTCATCACCGCCGAGGACATGGCGGGCGACGGACGCCGGGCGCGGCGGCTGCGGG
>NZ_JAHLEM010000475.1 GCF_018883605.1 Streptomyces niphimycinicus
CCCGGTGGGCCGTGGGGTGTCCCCGGCCTCGGCCGCGCCCTGCTGCTGGGCCGCGCTGTCCTCGCCGACGACCGCGGGCAGTGCGGCGGGCGAGCCCGGGGCGCCCTGCTGAGCGGCGGTGCGCGGGTCGGCCGTACGGGGATCGGCCGTATGCGGGTCGGCCTTACGGAGGTTGGGTGGGGGCGTACCGCCCTGTGTGCCGTTACCCAGGGTGCCGTTGCCCTGCGTACCGCCGCCGCTGGTGTCGCCTGGTGTGCCGCCGGGGGCCGCGCCGTGCCGGGCGCGCCGTCCGGTCGGGGTCTGGCCGGTGGCGTTGCCGCCCGCGGTGCCCGCACCCGTATCCGTACCCGCGTCGGTGCCTGTACCCGTGCCCGTGCCGGAGGTGCCCTGTCCCTGCGTACCGTCGCCCTGCCCGGCGGTGTCGCCGTTCGCGCGCTCCTGCCCGGCCGCGGCCGCCGCCGAGATCGGCACCTCCAGGACGTAGGCGTGTCCGCCCATGCCCGGCATCTCATGGGTCTGGAGCACGCCCCCGTGCCGGCGCACGATCCCGCGCACGATCGGTTCGTGCACCGGGTCGCCGCCCGCGTACGGTCCGCGGACCTCGATCCGTACGACATCGCCGCGCTGTGCCGCCGCGACCACGATCGTCGAGTCGCTGGCCGAGCTGCCCGCTGCGGTGTTGCCGGTGGAGTCGACCCCGGCCACGTCCGCGATCAGATGGGCGAGCGCCTGGGCGAGCCGCTCCGGGTCCACCTCGGCGTCGATGGGGGGCGCGTGCACCGCGAACTGCGCGCGCCCCGGCCCGATCAGCTCGACGGCGCCCTCCACACTGGCCGATACGACCTCGTCCATCGAGACCGTACGGCGGGCCAGCTCCTCGCTGTGCGCGTCGAGCCGCTGATAGCTCAGCACGTTGTCGACGAGCGTGGTCATCCGGGTGTAGCCGGCGGCGAGGTGGTGCAGGATCTGGTTGGCCTCGGGCCACAGTTGCCCGGCCGGGTCGTCGGCGAGCACACCGAGCTCGCCGCGCAGTTGCAGCAGCGGTCCGCGCAGCGACTGGTCCAGCACGGCGAGCAACTGGCTGTTCCGGGCGGTGACGGACTCGAGCTGGGCCGAGTACCGCGCACGCTCCTCGGCGAGCTGCGTCCGCAGCTCCTCCACGGTCTTCGTGTGCTGGGCGGTGAGGTTCTCCAGCTCCTCGGCGTGTCGGGTGGTGAGGCTCTCCACCTTCTCCGTGTGCTCGGTGGTGAGGCGCTCGACCTCCTCCGTGTGCTGGGTGGTGAGGCTCTCCACCTCCTCGGCGTGCTTGGCCGCCATGGTCTTCTCGGCACGCCGGTCGGTGAAGGTCATCACCGCGCCCACGAGTTGCTCGCCGTCGCGGACGGGCGCGGTGGTCAGATCGACCGGAACATCGCTGCCGTCCTTCGCCCACAGCACCTGGCCGCGCACCCGGTGCTTGCGGCCGGAGCGCAGGGAGTCGGCGAGGGGCGATTCCTCGTACGGGAAGGGGGAACCGTCCGGGCGCGAGTGGTGTACAAGAGAGTGAAGCTCCTGACCGCCCATGTCGCTGGCCCGGTAGCCGAGGATCTGCGCGGCGGACGGGTTGACGAGGACCACCTTGCCCTCGGTGTCCACGCCGACCACGCCCTCCGCCGCCGCGCGCAGGATCATCTCTGTCTGGCGCTGCTGACGGGCGAGTTCGGCCTCGGTGTCGAGCGTCCCGGTCAGGTCGCGCACGATGAGCATCAGCAGCTCATCGCCGGTGTAGCTGTACTGATCGGCGTAAGGAGTCCGCCCGTCCTCCAGATTCGCGCTGGTCACCTCGACGGGAATCTGCGCCCCGTCGGTGCGCCGGGCCATCATCCGGGTCGGCTTGATGCCGTCCCGCTGTGCCGACTCGGGGAGCCGCATCGACCCGGGAATGCGATTGGGATCGAAGGAGGGGAGCAGATCGAGCAGACCACGGCCGACCAGGGCGGTGCCCGGAGCCTCGAAGGACTCCAGCGCGATGTGGTTGGCGTTGACGATCGTGCCGTTGCAGTTGACGAGCAACAGCGCGTCCGGGAGCGCGTCGAGTATCGCTGCGAGGCGAGCAGCGCCTCGGGATGGCCTGCTGCTCACGACGACGCTTCCTCCCTGACTACTGCATCTTGCTGACACTCGCGGTCATTCTGCCGTCCCGTCTGCGGAGTGTCTCTAGGGGAGTCTACGGCCACCGAAGCCGGACGTGACGGCGGATGAGAGGGAGGTCGCAGCACGACGTACGCGTCTCGACGCACGCCCGGACAAACTTCTCCGTGCTCTCCTCCTCTCACTCCCGTCCCAATCCGCAGGTCAGCTCCCAGGCGTGCGCAAAACGACGGAGAACCGATTCCATCGGGCGATTTCACACCCGTTGGTGCGGTTGAACCACGCGTTGACGGGACGCCCCGCCCAGTGACCCGTCACCCGAGCCGTGGCCGGCCCGCCGTACTGCCCGGTGCACATGGCATCCGGCGACACCGGCGCGAACGGATCCCGGCCCCACACGGTCTGCGAGTCCAACTGCGCACACGCGGCCCGGGCCCGGGGGTGCGTACCGCTGGTCGGGTGGCAGCCCAGCACAAAGGTCGAGGCATCGTCGGGGTCACCGCTCTGGCTGACGGTGATCACGAGCCGGTCGGAGCTCTCCCCGTCGAACGGCAGGGGCAGCGGCAGCGGCGTGGCCCCGGCGGGGGCCAGCGCGCCGACCGTGGCGGCGGTCGTCAGAGCGGCGGTGACGACGAGGCGGTGCAGCGGGGGCATCGGGGGCATCGGGGCACTCCTGGAGTGATCAGACGGGGGCGCGCTGCCCCTGCCCCGTCTAACGCGCCGCCGCCGCGCGCGTTGCGCCGCCATAAGGGCTGCGCTCGGCCGGAGGGGATGAGGGGCCTGGGAGCTAGGGGCTGGGGGGCTGCGCCCCGCCGCGCACGCTCTGCCGTAAGGACCGCGCCCCGACCACGCCCCGACCGCGCCCCGACCGCGCTCCGGCATTGGGGCTGCTCCGGGGCGTTAGGGCTTTGCGATGGGCCCCGCCTGCCGAGTACCGTAGTCCGCGATTGGTGACATCCCGCAGGGCTGTGACATCATCTGCACACACCACATCGCGCTCGCGCGAGCGAAACCGGTGTGCTGGAGGCTTCGCCTAGTCTGGTCTATGGCGCCGCACTGCTAATGCGGTTTGGGCCCTAAAGCCCATCGAGGGTTCAAATCCCTCAGCCTCCGCTCTCTGATCAGGGAGCCCGTGCCCATGGCGCGGGCTCCCTGAGTCGTTTCCGCGGGACGCCGCGAATGATCACCGAAGCGGCCCGGCCCGACGATGCCCGCCCACGCTCCCCTTACTACGGCGCCGGCGACTGCGCCCCAGGGCAACAGCCGCCCCGCAACGCTGCCAATCCCGGACTCCGACGGAAGCGACGCAGGGCAACCACCCGGTATCCCTCCGTGAAGCTGACCGCCACCCTCTAAGCACCTGGCGACGTGAAGGCCGGCTTCCCGATGTCCCGCGACGGCCGCTTCGGCAGCCCCCAAAAATGGAGTTTTCGCAGGTCAGAGGGGGTGTGGGAAACGGATTTCGCCTGACGGCAGAGGTCATGTAATGTTGTCCCCGCAACGCCGACCGGCAAGAAAAACCGCCGGGAAGCCAAGCGCTCGTAGCTTAACGGATAGAGCACTTGACTACGGATCAAGAGGTTGCAGGTTCGAATCCTGCCGAGCGCGCCCCAGCCCAGAGGCCCCTTCCGATCATCGGGAGGGGCCTCTTGCGTATGCGGTGACATCAGTTCTGACACCAACCACCCGGGCATTGTCGTGTCAGATCCTCGACAGGAGGAGCCGCAGGCCAAGGGTCACGATGCCCGCTCCGGCTGTGTCGGCGTCACCCGTGACGGTGGTGGCCGTGCTGGCGGCTGTGGCCATGGTGGTGGTGAGCGTGGCAGTCGGAGAGCTGGAAGGAGGCGAGACGGGTGTTCCAGTTTCCGGTGCCATCGGCCGGTTGGTACTGGTTGGTGTACCAGAACGTACAATCGTCCACCGGGTCGATCGCCATGGAGGTGTAGTCACCCCAGCGGTTGCTCCCAGTCTGGGAGCCTGCGCCGGTCCACACGGTGGTTTCGTGGAACGTCATCAGGTTCGGCGGGTCGTGTGCCAGGCGTCCGGTGACTCGGATCGAGGGATGGGTCCGGGAAGACGACTGCGAGTATCCCAGGGCGATGTCGCCGTTCTTGTCCATGGCCGCGGAGCCCATCCACCGGTCCGTGGGGTCCGGAGCGTAGGTGCTCTGCTGGCGGACGACCGGTCGGCCGTGGCGCAACCGCAGTTCGTACCAGCGCACGCCCACGCCGCCACGGGCATCGACCGCGTGGTTGACGACCAGGGACTGGTGGTCGCCGAAGTTGCGGTAGGCGAACCGGTACATAGGAGAGTAGGAGAGCGAATCCAGTTTCTGGGTGGTGCCGGCCTGGGGGACGCAGCGAGTGGGATCGGTACTCTCGCAGGCCCGGGTGTAGGGGGCCACCTTCAGCTCCTGCGGGCCCGAGAGGGTGGTGCGGGCCTGGTCTGTCCAGTCGACGTGGAACCGCCAGTACTGCAGCCTGTCGTCGGTGGGGCCGAGGTTGATCAGCAGGTTGGGCTCGCCTCGCGGGGGTGGGGTCGTGCCGTCGAGGTCCGAGCCGATCGGGATGGTCGATGCCGGGAGGGTGTAGCACTGCTGGGCGGCGTCGGCTCCGCGCAGCATCCTGTGCCGGTCCCAGGCGCACGCCTCGAAGAGCGACCCGGCGGCGGTGGCGACCACGTAGTAGGCGTCCGGCCACACCGCGAACTTCGGGTGGTCGGGGAGAGTCTGATACCCGAAGGTGTAGCGGTAGTACTCGCCGGTGGCGTCCGCGGTGCGGGAAACGCCCACGCACAGTCGATTCGTGTTGGTTACGGGGTCGCTGGCGAACTGGTTGAGGATCCAGCGGTGGGCCAGGGAGTCCCAGCGGACTTCGGGGTCCCCGAGGAAGTCGTTCTGAGCGTTCTCGCACGGTCCGCCGAACCCGCTGAACAGGGTTTGGGTCGTCAGCGGCCCCAGCAGCGTGGTACCGGACTTGGAGTACACCGCGAGTTTGAAGTTGGTGATCTCTACGACCTGGCGGGAGCCCACCGAGGCGTTGGGATCAGGAGGGGTGCCCCCGCCTTCCCGGATGCCCTCGAAATTGACGCCCAGCCGGATCCGACCCCGGCTGCCGTTGCGGTTCTGCACCACCCCGTCGGGACCGGCGGTGGCCTTGGCGGAGGGTGGCTGCGGCCCCTTTCTGGGGAGCATGGGGTCGGAAGCGCGCCGGAGCTGTCTGGATCTTCGCGACAGCTCACGCAACGGTGGCGAGGTGTCATGGTGCACCGCGGGGCCGGAGTCAGGGGACCGAGTAGCCTGCGCGTGGTCGACCGTCTTGGGCGCCGCTCTGGCGGCGGGCACGGCGGACCACGCAGGGGAGGCCAGCAACGCCGCTCCCACTGAGGCGACGGCAACGATCGAACGCAAGGCACGGGATACGTGCATCAAACCTCCGAACGGGTCGGTGAGCCGACCCGTTCGGCCGCCTGGTGACGGCGGTAATCGAGACAAACCCCACGCGTGTGCGGGGGCTGTCGCGACCTCCCCGCACCCCCGCGCGCCGGGGGCAGGTTTCGAGGCCACAATATGAGGGCGGGTGACTCATGTGATTGTTTGGGAAACCTAGTTATCCACCTCGTCCGCTCACCGCTGGGGTGACGGGTGTCGTGTCGGGTGCGGTTCAGCCGTATGGCGCTGCCTACATGACGGGCATTCGAGCTCACCGCTGCCCTCACTGTGGTGGGTGCGAGGAGCGAGGAAACGAGACCGGTCAGGAGTGGGTCTCGTCTGGCGCAACCATCGGTTGCAGGTGGGCGATGCCTGCGGTTCGGAGGTGACGGCAACCTTGACGGCAACGACGGCACACACAAGCCGCCGAAAGCCACCCCGGCCGATCGTCGCGGCGGAGAGTGGAGCCCCAGCCCACTGCTGTGCCCGAACCTACGGATCAAGAGGTTGCAGGTTCGAATCCTGCCGAGCGCGCACCAGCCCAGAGGCCCCTTCCGATCATCGGAAGGGGCCTCTTGCGTATGCGATGACAGCAACGGTGACGGCAACCGCCGGGTGACGCTCAGGGCAGGGCAGGGCCGGTGAGTCGGCCGCTGGGCGATCACTCTTCTGGTGCGGTGGGGCGGAACAGCGCCAGGAGGCCGCCAAGCAGAGTGAACGCGAGAAGGAAGCGACGGCACCAGCGTCAACCAGGCGAATGTGGCCAGAGCCCCTTCGATGAACTCTGCGCCGATGCCTCCGTCCGGGTTGGCGCGTTGCGCTTCCGACTCCCACTGCTCGGCGGATTCCCACGCCCAGTACGTCGCATGGGCGGCGGACCGAGTACTACGACGACCCCGAGGCGCCCGAGCCGAACAGCTTGGTGGTCGCCGCGTCCGCCGTTGTCACCGACGGGGAAGGCCGCATCCTTCTCCAGCGCCGCCGGGACAACGACCTCTGCGCGCTCCCCGGCGGCGGCATGGAGATGGCCGACTCCTTGCCGGGGACGGCGGTACGCGAGGTCAAGGGCGAGGGCCGTCCACACTGGTAGTCCTGCCGAGTGTGTAGTTCAGAGGCCCCCTTCCAGGTGCGGGAGAGAGCCTCTGGTGTTGCTGCGTGGCTGGTCCATGGTTGATGTTTTCCCAGCTCAGTGGGCGTGGCGTTGACCGGCGCAAGCGAGCTGTTACGCGTCGCCGGGTTCCATTAGGCATCTGTTAGTTGAACGCCAACGCGGTCTTCGAAGCTGGTTGTCGTCCGGGAGCGAGACAAGACAACGCAGTAATGGGAGACACGATGAGCACCACCACCAACCGCTTCCGCGGCCGGGCCGGCCGCCGCATCGCCGCCACCATCGTCGCCGCCGCGGCGCTGGGTCTGGGGGCCACGGCCTGTGGGCCTGACTCCGATGCTGCGGACTCCGGCGGCTCCTCGGCCTCTTCGACCGCGTCCCCCTCGCAGCAAGCCTCGAGCCAGCCCACCGGCGGCTCCTCCTCGGGCAACTCCGGCTCGCAGGGCCAGAACGGGGGCGGTTCCGCCGACGCGGGTAAGAGCCTCACGATCGTCGGCACGATGGAGTACCTCGCGCCCGGCAAGCTGATCGTCAAGCCCGAGGACGGCGGCACGGACCAGGCGTTCCTGGTCGCCAACGCCACGAACATCCGCGGCGCGGCCGCGATCTGCACCGCCCCCGACGGGAGCGTGGCCATCGGTGACGACGGCTACGGCACCGCGAAGTGCACCGTGGACGAGCTGGAGAAGGCTGCGAAGACCAACAGCGTGACCGTCCGCGTCACCATGGACCGCAAGTCCGGTGGTGCCGATGTGGTCGAGGAGAAGTACCACCCGTAAGTCGTCGCCTTGGGCGTGAGCGCCCTTGCTCTGTGGCGCAGCAGCTAAGAGGCCCCTTCCAGACATGGATGGGGCTTCTTGCGTTGCCCGGTGGCGGTGGTCGTCCCTTGTGGCGCCTGGCGGGTTAGTTCTTGCGGCGGCGCCGTTGTCCATAGGGGCCGCGGCGATCGTGTGCGCGCCACTCCTCCTCATGGATGTCGCGGTCTTCGTTGCCCGCGGTGCTTCCAGGAGTCGGGATTGTCTCCCCGGCGTCGATCTTGGCCTGCGTTGAGGCGAGTTGGCGGTCGGAGCGCTCGTCGTCCGAATGCTTGCGCTCAGGTAGCGGTCCCGGGGACGGCGGTGTGTGCGCTATTTGCCTGGTCTTGTGGCGCTGCGGCTCAGGGGTGGTGTTCCCTGCCTCCGCGCCGTTCTGATGCGACCGTGACGTATTGCTCATGAGCAGGCCCCCGCCTCACTGAAATCCCCTGACAGTGTGTATGGATCATTCCCTGGAAGGGGTGCGAGGAAACGGAATTCAGCACGTGGGGCAGAGGGGTTTATGGAGGAGCAAAAGAAAGGCCCTCAAGAGCTGAGGGACGCTCTTTCGGGCATGGCTGAAAAGACGTCGCCAATGAGGTCGGAAATCGG
This sequence comes from Streptomyces niphimycinicus, assembly GCF_018883605.1. Lineage (GTDB taxonomy): Bacteria > Actinomycetota > Actinomycetes > Streptomycetales > Streptomycetaceae > Streptomyces > Streptomyces niphimycinicus. The sequence continues at coordinate 8,075 of NZ_JAHLEM010000475.1, forward strand.
ACCTGGGCGACGTCGTTTGGGTGACCTACGGGTCGATAAGTGTTTGTGTGGGAGCCAGATCGCCGTTGCTGCGACTGAGTACTTCAGTTGGCCAGGGAGCCCCGGCTTGGGCCATCTCGGTAGTGATGGCCCAACGCTCGTGGTCCCTCCACTCGCCGTTGGTGAACTGGAAGGCTGGTGAGTAGCCCTCGCGCTGGAAGTCCAGGCGCTTGACGAGGTTCAGTGAGGAGGTGTTGTCAGGCTGGATGTTCGCCTCCAGCCTGTGCGGTGTGGTGATTGCCATCCCGGGATCCTATGCAGCCTGCTCGTGGACCCCGGAGGCGGGAATTACCGCGAGAACTCACTGGTGCTGGACCGGCGGGCAGTAGCCGGTGTCCGAGCCGATGCTGTTGATCGTGGCGTTGTCCCTGGGGTCGTCTCCGTAGTCGATCTGGTTGGTGCAGCGCATGCCGGGCTTCCTGGGGGTGCCGGACGGGGTGCCGCCCTTTTGCGGCTCCGGGCAGTAGCCGGTGTCCGAGCCGATGCTGTTGATCGTGGCGTTGTCCCTGGGGTCGTCTCCGTAGTCGATCTGGTTGGTGCAGCGCATACCGGGCTTCCTGGGGATACCCGACGGGGTGGCCTTGGCGGAGTCCTGGTCCGAGCCCTGGCTGGGCTTGGCCGCGGAGGTGGGGGATTGCGTGGCGCTCGAGGAGGGGGATGAGGACGAGGAGTTGGTGTCGCCGTCCTGGCAGGCGGTGAGCCCGAAGGCGGCGATGGTGATCAGCATGGCGGCGGCGGCCTTGCGGGCGTGGCGGACAGCGGTGCGGTGCGACATTTTTGTTCCCGTTCGCTCGACGTGGTGTTTCGGCTTCGTGAGAACAAGACTGCCGGGCACCGCTGATGATCCGTCGCTGTACGGCTAACGCCCCGCTAACGTCCTGGGCGGGGCCGTCGGGCCGTCGAGCCGTCGGTTGGGTGACGTCGCCAATCGGCGCCATCACTCCTGCTGTGCTGCGCCGTGGTGAGGCCAGGGAGTGACGACCACCTGGTCCGGGTCCTCGTAGATGATCTTTCCTGGGTTCGATGATTCGATCCGCTCGCAGGCGACGTCATGCAGGGCGAGGATCTTCAGGTAGCCGTCCACCCGGGCGATCAGTTCCAGGGAGGTGGCTTTGAACCATGCCACGGCTCCTGGGTTGAGTTCGGGGTCGTAGACCGAGGGATCGACGTCGGAGGGGTTGGCGTAGTTGGCGTTGAACCAGTCGTTGCCCGCCCGCCAGAATCGATGTTCCTCGTCACTCAGCCGGCCTGTCCGCGCGAGGCCGTTGGCCAGTGCGAAGACACCGGGGAAGTGGCCTCGCGGGCTTCGGACGGTCCCCTGGAACCTCACGTATGACGCGTCGCTCATGGCCGCATCTGCTGGGGCAGGGTGAGGATTTCGGCTCCGTCGTCGGTGATGGCGATCGTGTGCTCGCTGTGCGCCGTGCGGCAGCCTGTCGCGCTGCGGAGGGTCCAGCCGTCGGCATCGGTGACGAGTTGGGCGGTGTCCGCCATGACCCACGGCTCCAGTGCCAGCATCAGCCCGGGGCGCAGCTTGTAACCGCGGCCGGGCCGCCCGGTGTTCGAGACGTGCGGGTCCTGGTGCATCGTCGATCCGATGCCATGGCCTCCGAACTCGGTGTTGATGGGGTAACCCGCCTCGCTGAGGACCGTGCCGATGGCATGGGAGATGTCGCCGATGCGCGCCCCGGGTCCGGCGGCGGCGATCCCCGCGGCCAGTGCGCGTTCGGTCGCGTCGATCATGGCGACGCTCTCCGGGGGCTTCGTGTCGCCCACGATGAAGCTGATGGCGGCGTCCGCGGCGACTCCGGCCTTGGAGACGGCGAGGTCGAGTGTCAGCAGGTCGCCGTCGGCAAGCGTGTAATCGGACGGCCGCCCGTGCAGCACGGCGTCGTTGACGGCCGTGCAGATGTAGTGGCCGAACGGGCCGCGTCCGAAGGACGGCTCGTAGTCGACATAGCAGGACAGCGCCCCCGCCTCGACGATCATGGCCTTGGCCCACCGGTCGATGTCCAGGAGGTTTGTGCCGACCGTGCTACGGCCCTTCAGCGTGTGCAGGATGTCGGCGACCAGAGCGCCTGTGTCCTTTGCTCGGGTCAGTTCGGTGGGGCTCAGGATCTCGATCATGCGGCGTCCTTCTCATGCACTCATGCAACCAATAACTATACCGGGCTTACTATACCGGTATTAGAATCGGGGTCATGGTCAGGTTGCCGCTCACTCCCGCAGAGGTCGAGCGCGGGCAGCGCCTCGGCGCCCTTCTCCGTCGGGCCAGGGGGGAGCGCTCGATGCTCGATACCGCGCTGGACGCAGGTGTCTCACCGGAGACCCTTCGCAAGATCGAGTCCGGTCGGGTGGCCACCCCTGCCTTCCCGACCATCGCGGCGATCGCCGATGTCCTCGGTCTTTCGCTCGATGAGGTGTGGGCCGAGATCAACCAGCCTGACGGTGAGGTCGAGCCCGCGGGGGCGGGCCGCACCGCGCGCGAGCGGTTGGCCTCCTGAGGCTCGGGCTCCTCCTGCGGCTCGGGCCTCTCCTGCGGCTGGGCCCCTCCTGAGGCTCGGGCCCGCAGCGCCGTTGCGCCGGCCGGCTCTCTCAGCGCGTGCCGGCCCAACGCTGGATGGCAACGCGGCGCATCAACGTCGGCTGACGTTCGCCTTCGATGTGCTGGCCGGTGGATTGAGCGGCGGCGGATCGCCCGGCGCCGGGTGACGGACATCCGGTGGCGGGCGCCGGGTGGCGGGCGCCGGGCGCCAGGTGACGGACGGCGGGTGGCGGGCGCCGGAGCCGTCTCGGTCGTGGTCGAGGTGCTTCGCCGAGTCGGTGTGGGGAGGGTGGATTTCCCTTAGCGGGGAGAACGACGTAGAGTTACGTTCACCGACGCGGGGTGGAGCAGCTCGGTAGCTCGCTGGGCTCATAACCCAGAGGTCGCAGGTTCAAATCCTGTCCCCGCTACTCAGGTACCGAGGGCCCGGCACTTTCCAGTGCCGGGCCCTCGGTCGTTCGGCCAGCCACCCGGCTGCCGTCAGTGCTTGACCTTCCAGCTCACCGGCCGCTTGGTGTCGTCGCCTGTGCTGTACGTCACCACCGACGGCCGTATGCCGTTCGGCACCAGGAACACCTTGCACAAGGAGACCTTCGCCCCCACCGCGAAGTCGTCCGGGTCCCTGCCCGGGCATGCCGCCACCTCGGTGTCGCCGGTGATGAGCGGCTGGTCGTCCACACCGCTTGTGTCCTCAAGCCCGGTGGGGGTGTTGAGGAAGGGGTAGTGGAGGGAGCTCTCGCCGACATTCTCGAAGGTCATGGTGACGTAGTACGGCTGGGTCGTCCGTACGTCGGACGGTTCCGCGCCCGCCTTCTTCAGCTCCGCATGGGTGCCCTTGCGCACGCTCATCGCCGTGACCCGCAGAGCGCCCCGTAGATGGTCCGAGCCGCTCTTGTAGGTGATCGACGTGGGCTCGCCGAGCCGGAGGGTCTTGCCGCCGTCGCCGTCGGTCGCCAGGTCGGCGCGGGTCGCGGACTGCCGTCGGCCGGAGCCGGACGCGGCGGTGTCGTCCTCACAGCCGGCGATGGCGAGGCCGAGGAGGGCGATGCCGAGGGCGCAAGCGAGAGCGGACCGGGATCGGGTGGTGGTGGTGCGGGGCGGGCGGTTGGGCATGGATGGTCCCCCGTGGCTGGTCGTGGTCGGTGACGACGTCGGGCGGGCGGCTGGCCTCAGGCGGTGGTCTCAGGCGGTTGCCTCAGGTCGGTCCCAGGTGGATACGCCGGTGCCGGGGCGTCAGTTCACCGTGTCGGTTCCCCTTGTGGTGATCTTGTCACCGCGATCATCATGGGCGTGACAAAACCACTGGTTGAGACTGTGATCAACTCGCGGCGGCCCTGAGACGAGGCTGTGGCACGGACGCCCGGGGCAACTACCGTGGCCCGTATGAACGATCCCGCCGTGGTGTCGGTACAGAGGTTCTGGCAGCAGCTCGGGCTGCCCGGACTCATCGATGTGCACACCCACTTCATGCCGCAGCGCGTACTGGACAAGGTCTGGGCCTACTTCGACGCCGTCGAGCCCCGCTGGCACATCACCTACCGCGAGGAGGAGGACGAACGCCTCGCGACGCTACGGGCGTTCGGGGTGCGGGCCTTCACCTCGATGCTCTACCCCCACAAGCCGGACATGGCGCGCTGGCTGAACGACTGGTCGGCCGGGTTCGCCGCCCGTACGCCCGACTGTCTGCACACCGCGACCTTCTTCCCCGAGCCGGGCGTCGAGGGGTACGTGCGCGCCGCGCTCGAGAGCGGGGCGCGGGTGTTCAAGGCCCATGTGCAGGTGGGGGCGTACGACCCGGGCGATGCGCTGCTCGACCCGGTGTGGGGCACGCTCGCCGAGAGCGGGACGCCCATCGTCATCCACTGCGGATCGGGGCCCGATCCGGGCAAGTACACCGGACCGGAGCCGGTGGGGCGGGTGCTGGCCCGTCATCCTCGGCTGCGCCTGATCATCGCGCATATGGGGCTGCCGGAGTACGCGGACTTCCTGACGCTGGCGGAGCGGTACGAAGGGGTGCATCTGGACACCACGATGGCCTTCACCGACTTCACCGAGAGCCAGTGGCCGTTTCCACGGGCGGAGCGGGGAAGGCTGGCCGCCCTGGGGGACCGGGTGCTGTTCGGGAGCGACTTCCCCAACATCCCGTACGGATACCCGCATGCGCTGGAGGCGCTGACGCGGATCGGCCAGGAGGAGGAGTGGCTGCGCGCGGTGTGTTACGGGAACGCGGCCCGGCTGTTCGGGATATGAGGCGCGCTTTTCCGGGATAGGAAACGGCCCGCCCGGCGCCATCTCGGCGCCGGGCGGCGGGGGGAGTGAAGGGCTGAGGGGGGGCTGAGGGGGGGCTGAGAGGTTGAGAGGGCTGAGGAGGGTGAAGAGCTCAGCCCTTGTCCAGCGGCAGTGCCTCGGCCAGCGTGCGCCACTGCGCGCGCGGGACGTCGGCCAACGGGCTCTCGGTCACCACCTGGATCGCGACATGGTCCGCGCCCGCGGCCAGGAACTCGTCGACGCGCGCCCGGATCACCTCCGCGTCACCCAGCGCGAACATGGCGGAGATGAGACGGTCGCTGCCGCCGTCCGCGAAGTCCGCGTCCTCGAAGCCCAGCCGCAGGAAGTTGTTGGTGTAGTTGGGCAGTGCCAGATAGCGGGCGAGGTAGCCGCGGGCCGTGGCGCGGGCGCGGTCCGGATCCGTGTCGAGGACGACCTTCAGCTCCGGCGCGAGCACGGAATCCTTGCCCAGGATGTCGCGGGCCTCGGCGGTGTGCTCCGGGGTGACGAGATACGGATGCGCGCCGGTCGCACGGTCGCGGGACAGCTCCAGCATCTTGGGGCCCAGGGCGGCCAGGACCCGCTGGGTGGCGGGGACGGGGGCCGGGGCGGAGTCCAGCGCGGTGAGGTATTCCTTCATCGCCGTGTACGGACGCCGGTAGCGCTCACCGGCGATCGCGCTGTGGCTCACGCCGAGGCCGAGGAGGAAGCGGCCGTCGTGGGCCGCGTTGAGCGCGGTGTGCCGCTCGGCCACATAGGCCGCCTCGTGGTCCCAGATGCTCAGGATTCCGGTCGCGATGGTGATCCGGGGGGTGGCGCCCAGCAGGACACCGGCCTGATCCGGGCTGGGGCTGCCACCGAGCCAGATGGCGCCGTACCCCAGCTCGTCCAGTTCGGCCGCCACCTCGCTGACCTGCTCTGATGGTAGGGAATCCGTCTTGAGGGCCGCGGTCCAGACGCCGATCTTGCCAAGTGCGGGACGAGAACTCATGCAGGGGGAAGCCGGAGAGTCCTTCCGCTTATTCCGTGGGCCCGTTATTCCGCGGGCCCACGCCGTTGCGCCGTGGCCCCGGATGTTCCTCGTCCCCCGCCGTTGCGCCGCGTCCCCACGGGTGTTCCGTGCCCCCACGGGTGTTCCGTGCCCCCAGGGTGTTCCGTGCCCCAGGGTGTTCCGTGTCGCCACAGGATTCTCAGGTAATTCACAGCCAGCCGAAAGCGACCTCTCAGGACCCGCCCGGAGGGTGGGGCCCATGATGCCGACCTCGCCCCATGGGCGTACCGAGCTGCTGCGCCCCGACGGGAGCCCCCTCCGGGTGCTGGCCGTGGACGACGAGTCGGCGCTCGCCGATCTGCTGTCGATGGCACTGCGCTACGAGGGCTGGGAGGTGCGCACCGCGGGCGACGGCGTGGAGGCGATCCGGATCACCCGTGAGCTGCGCCCGGACGCGGTGGTCCTGGACGTCATGCTGCCCGATATGGACGGGCTCACGGTGCTGGGGCGGCTCCGCCGCGAACTGCCCGATATCCCCGTGCTGTTCCTGACCGCGCGGGACGCGGTGGAGGACCGGATCGCGGGGCTGACGGCGGGCGGCGACGACTACGTCACCAAGCCGTTCAGCCTCGAGGAGGTCGTCGCCCGGCTGCGAGGTCTGCTGCGCAGGTCGGGGGCGGCGGCCGCGCGCAGCGAGTCGGTGCTGGCCGTCGGCGATCTGATCCTGGACGAGGACAGCCATGAGGTGTCGCGCGGGGGCCGGGAGATCCATCTCACCGCGACCGAGTTCGAGCTGCTGCGCTATCTCATGCGCAATCCGCGCCGGGTGCTCAGCAAGGCGCAGATCCTCGACCGGGTCTGGAGCTATGACTTCGGCGGTCAGGCCAACGTCGTCGAGCTCTACATCTCGTATCTGCGGCGCAAGATCGACGCGGGGCGCAGCCCGATGATCCACACCCGGCGCGGCGCCGGGTATCTGATCAAGCCCGGGGAGTAGACGCCGTGGCGCACCCCCCGATCGGGCCGTTCCCCGCCCCCGACACGCCCCCGAGCGCGGGAGCGGCGCAGGGGGAGGCGCACGCCCGGCGCGCTCAGCGGGGCGGGCGCCGCCCCTGGTCCCTGCGCACCCGTCTGGTCGTCTCGGCCGTCACGCTGATCGCGGTGGTCTGCGCGGTGATCGGCACGGTCACGACCCTGGCCCTCCAGTCGTACCTCCAGGGCCAGGTGGACGGCGATCTGCGCGCATCCGTCGGGCGGTTTCTGAACAAGCCGGGCCCGGCGGGCGAACTCCCCCGGGAGGATGTGCTCTTCGTCGCCTCGCCCGGTCAGCCCATCGGCACGGTCGGGGCACGCTTCGGCCAGGACGGCGAGATCTCCACGTCCGGCAAGAGCAATGACTCACCCATGACGAACGACATCGACGTCGACAGCCGGGTGGACTCCCTGACCAGCGGACAGCGGAAGGCGCTCGCCGCCGTCCCCCTGGACGGGCAGGTGCACACCATCGGTCTGCCCGGCCTCGGCGGCTATCGGGCCGTGGCCCAGTGGGACCACCGGGAAGGCGGCATCATCCTCGCCTTCCCGCTCGACCAGACCCAGGAGACGGTCAACACCCTCATTCTCGTGGAGTTCTGTGTGGCCGCGGCCGGGCTCGTCGCGGCCGGGATCGCCGGGGCCGCGATGGTCGGCATCTCGCTGCGCCCGCTGCGCCGGGTGGCCGCGACCGCGACCCGGGTCTCCGAACTCCCCCTGCACAGCGGCGAGGTGGCGCTGCGCGAGCGCGTCCCGGCCGCGGAGGCCGATCCGCGCACCGAGGTCGGCCAGGTGGGCGCGGCGCTCAACCGCATGCTCGGCCATGTGGAGTCGGCGCTCGCGGTCCGCCAGGAGAGCGAGACGCGGGTGCGGCAGTTCGTCGCCGACGCCAGTCATGAGCTGCGTACGCCGCTCGCCTCGATCCGCGGCTACGCGGAGCTGACCCGGCGCGGCCGGGAGGAGATCGGGCCCGACACCCGGCATGCCCTCGGCCGGGTCGAGTCCGAGGCCGGGCGGATGACGGGGCTGGTCGAGGATCTGCTGCTGCTGGCCCGGCTCGACGCGGGCCGGCCCCTGGAATGCGCGGAGGTCGACCTCTCCCCGCTGGTCGTCGACGCCGTCAGCGACGCGCGGGCGGTCGGCTCCGACCACGAGTGGCGGCTGGAGCTGCCCGATGAACCCGCGGTCGTCCACGGTGACGACGCCCGGCTGCACCAGGTGCTGGTCAACCTGCTCGCCAACGCGCGTACGCACACCCCGGCCGGTACCACGGTCACGGCGCGGGTGCTGTGGGGCGGGCCGCAGGCGTCGCCGTACCCCTCGCCTTATCCGGCGCCTCACGGTCTGTCCTACGAGGTTTCCGGTGGGGTGTCCCCCGGGCCCCGTGGGCACCGTAAGGGCGGCGGCTCGCCGTACGCCCCGCCGTACGGATCGCCGTACGCCCCGGCGCACGGATCCCCATACGCCCCGCCGCACGGTTCGCCGTACGCGGCCGCCCGGGCCGCCGGGGCCTTCGGCCCGCCCCAGCCGCCCTCGTACTCGTACGTCTCGCTGGAGATCGAGGACGACGGTCCGGGCATCCCGCCCGAGCTGCTGCCGCATGTCTTCGAACGGTTCGCGCGCGGCGACGCCTCGCGCTCCCGCGGCGCGGGCAGTACGGGGCTCGGCCTGGCCATCGTGCACGCGGTCGTGGCCGCGCACGACGGGCAGGTGACGGTGGACAGCGTTCCCGGGCGCACCGTGTTCGGCGTCCACCTGCCGGTCCACCCGCCCGTCCACCGGGGCGTTCACCAAGCCGCTCACCAAGGCGTTCACCAAGGCGTTCACCAAGGCGTTCACCAAGGCGTTCACCAAGGCGTTCACCAAGGCGTTCACCAGGCCGTAACGGACTCACAGGCAGATCACAGGCTGACCACACAGCCGTGACAGCGCGGCTCGCGACTGTCGACCGCATGCGAACCGACACCCCTCTCGGGGCTCCGCCCGAGACACCCCCGCGAACCCTGCCCGTGCGCGGGCCGGTGATGGCCGAGCCCGGCCGTCCGGCGCTGGACGTCGTCATCCCCGTCTACAACGAGGAAGCGGACCTCGAGCGGTGTGTGCGACGGCTCCACGACCATCTGGCCCGCACCTTCCCGTACGGCTTCCGGATCACCATCGCCGACAACGCCAGCACGGACCGCACGCCCGAAGTCGCGGCCTATCTGGACGAGTCCATCGAGGAGGTGACGGCGGTACGGCTGGAGCAGAAGGGGCGCGGGCGGGCGCTGCGCACCGTGTGGTCGCTGTCCGAGGCGCCCGTGCTCGCCTATATGGACGTCGATCTGTCCACGGACCTCAAGGCGCTGCTGCCGCTGGTCGCCCCGCTGATCTCCGGTCACTCCGACCTGGCGATCGGATCGCGGCTGGCGCGCAGCTCACGCGTGGTGCGCGGGCCCAAGCGGGAGTTCATCTCGCGGGCGTACAACCTGATCCTGCGCGGCAGCCTGGCCACCCGCTTCTCGGACGCCCAGTGCGGTTTCAAGGCGATCCGTAAGGACGTCGCGGAGCGGCTGCTGCCGCTGGTCGAGGACACCGGGTGGTTCTTCGACACCGAGATGCTGGTGCTCGCCGAGCGGGCCGGGCTGCGCATCCACGAGGTGCCGGTGGACTGGGTCGACGACCCCAACAGCACGGTCCACATCGTGAAGACGGCCACGGAGGACCTCAGAGGTGTGTGGCGGGTGGGGCGTGCGCTGGCCACCGGTGCGCTGCCGCTGGACCGGGTGCGCCGTCCGTTCGGCGACGATCCGCGCGACCGCGAGCTGAGCGGGGTGCCGAAGGGGCTGGCCCGCCAGTTGGTCGGGTTCTGTGTGGTCGGCGCGCTGAGCACGCTGGTCTATCTGCTGCTGTACTCCCTCTTCCGGCTGGGCACCGGCCCGCAGGTGGCCAACGCGCTGGCGCTGCTGCTGTCGGCGCTCGGCAACACCGCGGCCAACCGGAGGCTCACCTTCGGGGTGCGCGGCCGGGACCGCGCGATGCGCCACCAGGCGCAGGGGCTGGTCGTTTTCGGCATCGGCCTCGTGCTGACCAGCGGCTCCCTCGCCGCTCTGGACGCCGCCCCCGGCTCCGCCTCGCACGGCACCGAACTGGCCGTGCTGATCGCGGCGAACCTCGCCGCGACCGTTCTGCGCTTCCTGCTCTTCCGGGCCTGGGTCTTCCCGTCGGACAGCGGGGCCACCACCGACGACTTGAGGAACGACAACCGATGACGACGTACGACCACGGCACCCGGGACGTCGGACCGCCGCCCTCGCAGCCCCCGGCGGCCCCGCAGCCCCCGGCGGCCCCGCAGTCTCCACAGCCCCTGGCGGCCTCGGCGGCCACCGGCGCGATTCCGGCAGCCACCGATGCTGCCCCGGCGGCCACCGGCGCGACCCCGGCG
>NZ_JAHLEM010000476.1 GCF_018883605.1 Streptomyces niphimycinicus
GGCGAACCCGGCGAGGGCCGGTCCCGGCGTGCCCTGGGAGACCAGGGCGGCCTTGCCGACCGCCCGTGCCGTGACCCGGCGGTCGCCGACCTCCCGGGCCGCCTCCTCGTCCGCCCAGCGCTCGGCACAGTAGTCCACCGCGGTCCGCAGCGGCCGCAGCAGCGGGTTGGCCCGCGCCGCGAGCTGTGCGGCCAGCAGATAGCGGTGGTGGTGGGCGGTCAGATGGGCGCGCTCATGCGCGATCAGGGCCCGCCGCTCATGGGGGCTGAGGCTGTCCAACATCCCGGTGGAGACGACGATCCGGCCCGGTTTCCCGGTCCGCCCGGAGGTCCCGGGCAGCGCGTACGCGTACGCCTTGTCGTCGGGCAGCACCGCGACCGGTGACTCCGGCAGCCCGGCGAGCGCGAGCCGGGCGTCCCGTCGCACCCGTCCATGGCGCAGACAGGTGGCCGTACAGGACACGGTCACCGCCCCCAGCGCGCCGATCGCGGCCTTACCGGCCACCACGTCCCAGGGCACCGCCGCCCGTACTTCGGGGTCCGACCAACTGTCCGGCAGCGGATTGCCCGGCAGTTGTGCCGTACCGACGACCATCAGCAGCGCCAGGCACAGCGTGGAGCACACCGTAAGGACGGTGCCGACGAGCGTCAGCAGCCGGGTGGCGGTGCGCGGATGGAGATGCTGCTCGGCGAGCCGGGCGATCGGCAGCGCCGTCAAGGGCAGAACCAGCGGGAGGAAGACGAAGACACCCATCGGTCAGTCCTCCGGCTCCTCCGCCACGTCGGTCAGCAGGTCGCGCAGCAGCCGCTCGTCGTCCTGGGTCAGCCCGGTCACAAAGCTGGCCAGAACCGCCTCACGGTCGTCCTGGCCGTCCAGCACCCGGCGCATCCGCAGCGCCGCGAGCCCCGCCTCGTCCGACGCCGCCCGCCAGACGAAGGAGCGGCCCGCGCGTTCACGGGTCACGGCCTGCTTGGCGTGCAGCCGGGACAGGATGGTCATGACCGTGGTGTAGGCGAGCTCGCCCTCGATCCGCTCCTGCACCCATGCGGCGGTCACCGGCCCCGGCGCCCGGCGCAGCGCCGCGAGCACATGCGCCTCCAGTTCGCCCTGGCCACGCCGACGGGGGCGGCGTGGCCAGCCCGGCCCGCCGGTCCGGTCGTGGTCCGTCACACCCGTCTCCTTCCACACCGCACGCGCCCGGCGCGTGGCGCTACATGGTAGCGAGCGACGGGCCGCCGCCCCCTCCTCCCCCGGGCCCCGGTCGTGTTCCCCCGGGCCCCGGTCGTGCTCCCTCGGGCCCCGGTCGTGCGTTCGCCCCTTTGGCCGGGCTGTACGCGCGGGCCCGGGCCGCCTCACCGATGCTGAGCAGGGGGACGACCCCGACGAAGGAACTCACTCAGCCATGACGCAGACGCAAGGCTCACTCGCGCGGCAGATCACCGACTACGCCCATCGTGCCGACCCGTACCCGATCTACGCAGAGCTGCGCAAGACGCCCGTGGTGCACGACGAGGAGGGCCCGTACATCGTCTCCACCTACTGGGAGATCCACGGTCTGCTGCACGACCCCCGGCTCAGCTCCGAGGCGCGCAATCTGGATCCCGAGGCGGCGCCGGAGCTGGTCGAGGAGGACGACCCGGGGCTGCCGCCCAGCTTCCTGCGGCTGGACCCGCCCGAGCACGACCGGCTGCGCCGGCTCGCGATGGCGCCCTTCGGCCCGCCGCACACCCCGCGCCGGCTCCACGCCATGCGCGGCGAACTCACCCGTATCGTCGGCGAGCTGATCGACGGCTTCGAGGGCCGGGACCGGATCGATCTCGTCGACCACTTCTCCTACCCCTTCCCGGTGACCGTGATCTGCCGGCTGCTCGGGGTGCCGCGGGAGGACGAGCCGCGCTTCCACACCTGGGCCGACACCCTCGCCGCCAGTCTGGACCCCGACCCGGACGCGGACGCCGCCGAGCGGCGGCGGATCACCCGGCAGGCCCGTACGGAACTGGCGATGTATCTGTCCGAGCTGATGGAGGAGCGCCGCCGCGCACCCCGCGACGACATGCTCTCCGCCCTGGTCGGCGGGCAGGGCCCGGAGGAGCGGATGAGCCGGGCCGAGCTGCTGAGCACCGCGGCGCTGCTGCTGGTGGCGGGGCATGAGACCACCGTCAACCTGATCACCAACGGAATGCTGACCCTGCTGCGCAACCCCGATGTGCTCGCCCGGCTGCGCAAGGCTCCCCATCTGGTCGTCCCGCTGGTGGAGGAGCTGCTGCGGTTCGATCCGCCGGTGCAGATGCTGCCCCAGCGCACCCCGCTCTCGGAGATCGACATCGCGGGCGTGACCATCCCCAAGGGGGCGTCCGTCTGGCTGCTGCTGGCCTCGGGCAACCGCGATCCGCAGCGCTTCCCCGACCCCGACCGGTTCGATCCGCGGCGCAGGGACAACCAGCACCTCGGCTTCGGCAGCGGCATCCACAGTTGTTTCGGCGCCCCGCTGGCCCGGCTGGAGGCGCAGATCGCGCTGACCGAGCTGGCCCGGCGGCTGGTTGAGCCCCGGCTGCTGGAGGACCCGCCGACCTACCGGCACAACGCGGTGCTGCGCGGGCCCCGGCATCTGCCGATCGCCCTGGAGGGACTGCGGCCGAAGGCATCCCCGAACGGTTCCTCGAACGGGTCCTCGAACGGGTCCCCGAACGGTTCCCGGTGACGGCGGGGCTCAGCGGCCCGGGACCGGCCGGGCCGGCGGCGGGGCTCAGGACCGCGAGCGGGACGCGGGCGAACTCGTCCCGGCCGCGTCCCTCCCGCCCGTGTCCGTCCCGGCCACGTCCTTCTCGGCCCGGGCGGCGATGTTGCGGGCCATCCCGCCGAAGACGAGGGCGTGGAACGGCGCGACCGACCACCAGTAGAGGTGTCCGGCGAGGCCGCGCGGATGGAACAGCGCCCGCTGCCGGTACACCGTCCCGCCCCGCGCGTCCCGGCCGACCGTCATCTCCAGCCAGGCCAGGCCCGGCAGCCGCATCTCGGCCCGCAGCCGCAGCAGCCGGGGCGGCAGGACCTCCTCCACCCGCCAGAAGTCGAGGCTGTCCCCCACCCTGAGGTGCGCCGCGTCCCGGCGGCCACGGCGCAGTCCGACGCCGCCCACCAGGGTGTCGATCCAGCCGCGCAGCGCCCAGGCGAGCGGCATCGAGTACCACCCGTTCTCCCCGCCGATCCCCTCCACCACCCGCCAGACGTCCTCCGGCGAGGCGTCCACCGCGCGTCCGCGGCGGTCCTGGTAGAGGCTGCCGCCCGCCCAGTCGGGGTCGGTGGGCAGCGGATCGCTCGACGCGCCGGGGGTGGCGGCGGAGGACCAGCGGGTGGCCACCTTCGCGTCGCGGACCCGGCGCAGGGCCAGCTCCAGCGCCCGGTCCACGCCGAGCGGCCCGCCCGGCGGATCCGGCACATAGCGGACGATGTCCCGTTCGGCGCAGACCACTTCATGGCGCAGCGACTCCACCAGCGGGCGGGCGATGGCGCCCGGTACGGGGGTGACCAGGCCGACCCACAGGCTGGACAGCCTGGGGGTGAGCACCGGCACCGGGGCGACCAGACGCCGCCGCAGCCCGGTCACCGCCGCGTACCGCCGCATCATGTCCAGGTAGGTGAGGACGTCGGGGCCGCCGATGTCGAAGGTCCGGTGCACCTCGTCCGGCAGCGTGGCGCAGCCCACCAGCAGCCGCAGCACATCGCGGACGGCGATCGGCTGGGTGCGGGTGTGCACCCAGCGGGGCGTCACCATCACCGGCAGCCGCTCGGTGAGATAGCGCAGCATCTCGAACGAGGCCGAGCCGGAGCCGACGATCACCCCGGCCCGCAGAACGGCCGTCGGCACCCCGGAGTCCAGCAGCACCCGGCCCACCTCGGCCCGGGAGCGCAGATGGGGCGAGAGCGTGTGCTCGGGGACCCCGCGCGGGGTCAGCCCGCCGAGATAGACGATCCGGCGGACCCCCGCGGCCCGGGCCCGGTCGCCGAAGATCCGGGCGGCGCGGCGGTCGGTCTCCTCGAAGCCGGGTCCGGTGCCCAGCGCGTGCACCAGGTAGTACGCGACGTCCACGCCCGCCATGGCGGCGCCGATGGACTCCCCGTCGGTCACATCGGCGCGTACGGTCTCCACCCGCCCCGCCCAGGGGTGGTCGCGCAGCTTCTCGGGAGAGCGGGCCACGCATCGCACCTGATGCCCCGCGGCCAGCAGCTCGGGCACCAGCCTGCCGCCGATATAGCCGGTGGCCCCGGTGACCAGACAGCGGCGCGGCTCCGGCGCGCGCTCCGGAGCGCCGTCCATCGCTCGATCCGGCTCCGGCGGACGCCCGGGGACAGGACGCCCGGGAACAGGACGCCCGGGGACAGGACGCTCGGGAACAGGACGCTCGGGAACAGGACGCCCGGGAACAGCCATGAGGCCATGGTGCGCGGGCAGCACAAAACCTGCGAGGTGGGCTCCCTTCGGCGGCATTGTCCGCATCAGGTAGTGGAGGTCGCTCTCCGGTCTCCCCGACCTTCGAGCCTCTCAGCCCGGCCATCTAGGAAACGCTCCGGGGGACTTACGTCCTCTGTCCTGAGCGCCTCTCCGGTCGAACTCCCTCGCTCGCCCCGCAGGCTGTTATTCACGTTACTCCCGACCTCTTTGACCGCCTAGCCCCTTTCGAGCATTTTTTCCGTTTTTCCGAGCCCGGTGAAGATCGACCCCGGCCCGGCACTCGGGCGCCTTGGCTGCGCCGGGAGCGGCTTGCCCGGTAGGCTTTCCGTGTGATCTTCAAGCGCATCGGAAACGGTCGGCCCTATCCCGACCACGGACGGGAAAGCACCCGCCAGTGGGCGGATGTCGCCCCACGTCCGGTACGTCTTGACCAGTTGGTCACGACGAAGCAGCAGCTCGACCTGGAGACGCTGCTCGCGGAGGACTCGACGTTCTACGGGGACCTTTTCGCCCATGTCGTGAAATGGCAGGGCGACCTCTATCTGGAAGACGGACTGCACCGGGCGGTGCGCGCCGCGCTCCAGCAGCGCCAGGTGCTGCATGCGCGGGTCCTGGAGCTCGAGGGCTGACCGCGCCCGCACCCCCCGGTGATCGAGGGCTGACCGCGCCCGCGCCCCCGGTGACCGATCGCCGCTGATCGACTTCCGATCTCTGTTGACCCTTTCGGGTAGGTCTGAGCACCAACCATTGATCATTTAGTAGGCATCGCCACCTGGCCGCACTACGCTGCGCTCATGAGCATGCTGACCCCTCCCGGCATGGGCGGAAAGTACCGCATTACGGGCGATCGCTACCCGCGGATGAGCCGACCCCGGAGCCGCCGGCGGCTGATCTTCGCCGGGTTCGGCTCTGTCCTGACGCTCGGCCTGGTCGGCTGGGGAACACTTCAGCTCATCGACGTCTTCTCCGGCGGCAACAGCGACGACCAGACGGTCCGCGCGGCGCACGGCACCGGGGACTGCGAGCGCGGCGACAAGCGCCCCGACGAGAAGGCGAAGTCCGGCCGGTCCGACAGCGGCCAGAGCGGACAGAGCGGCAGGCAGGGCCGTACCGGCGGCAAACTGCCGAAGCCCTCCCAGATCACGGTCAACGTCTACAACGCGACCACGCGCTCCGGCCTCGCCAAGGACACCGCGAAGGAGCTGGAGAAGCGCGGCTTCAAGATCGGGAAAGTGGGCAACGCCCCCGAGCAGTACGACAAGAAGGTCAAGAACGCCGGGATGCTGCTCGGCGCCCCTGGCGCCGGTGACGGGGCCTTCAACGTGCTCGGCACTCAGCTCAGCGGCGCCCGGACCAAGAACGACACGCGCAACGGCAAGGACATCGACCTGATCATCGGCAACAGTTTCAAGGACCTGGTCAAGCAGAAGGACGCCGACAAGGCGCTGGCCGCCCTGGCCAAGCCCTCGCCCGCGCCCTCCGGATCGCCCTGCCGCTGACCCGGCGCCGACCGCTCGCGTGCGAGCACCCCGGGCCGCCGCTTCCAGCAGGGCTCAGCCGGCGCTCCCGTACATCCGGTCACCCGCGTCACCGAGCCCGGGCACGATGTACCCCTGCTCGTTGAGCCGCTCGTCGATGGACGAGGTCACCACCGTCACCGGCGCGCCCGCCAGCTCGCGCTCCATCAGCTCGACACCCTGCGGCGCCGCCAGCAGACACAGCGCGGTCACATCGTCGGCGCCCCGCGATATCAGCTCCCTGATCGCCGCGACCAGCGTCCCGCCGGTGGCGAGCATCGGGTCCAGCACGTAGACCTGACGGCCGGAGAGGTCCTCGGGCATCCGGGTGGCGTAGGTGGACGCCTGGAGCGTCTCCTCGTCACGGATCATGCCCAGGAAGCCGACCTCCGCGGTGGGCAGCAGCCGCACCATGCCGTCCAGCATCCCGAGACCGGCCCGCAGGATCGGCACGACCATGGGGCGCGGATGGGACAGCCGCACTCCGGTCGTGGCCGTCACCGGGGTCTGGATGTCGACCTGCTCGGTGCGCACATCGCGCGTGGCCTCGTACGCGAGCAGGGTCACCAGCTCGTCGGCGAGCCGCCGGAAGGTGGGGGAATCGGTGCGCTTGTCGCGCAGCGTGGTGAGTTTGTGCGCCACCAGCGGGTGGTCGACGACGTGGATCCGCATGGCAACGACATTAACCGAGCCTCCGGAGCCCGGCTGCCGCCGGTGACCCCGTCCGCCCCCTCCGTGCGCCTGCCTCGCGCTCAACCGTCTGCCGCCGCGCTGGAATCAAACCGCCGTTTCGGGGGAAAGTGGGCAGCAGCGCCCGGGGTGCCCCCGGGCGACACCTCGGCCCCGAGGAGTGATTGACCATGGCCGACGCGACCGCGCAGGAAACCTCCGCGGAACGCCGCCGCCGTCGCGACCGCTTCCTGCGCGCGCTGAACGAGGCCAGAGCGGTGCGGAACCGGGTGCGTCCCCGCCAGGCCCGCGCGGCCAGGATGCGCCGGGCGATACACATGCGGACCTTTTCCTGGTGAGTCCTGGTGGGCTTCCGCCGAACCGCCGGAGGGGGTTTCCGCGCGTTTCGATTCCGTCCGCGTGAGCCACATCTCTTTGGACTGGTGCACGACGCAGCGTGGAAGACCTCTCGCGACGCGACGGTTTCTGCCACGATTCCGATTGGGGCGGGACACTGTCCCGCCCGCCCCCGGCACGCCTATGACCAGTGGGAGAGTCACGGTGTACTTCGCCGCATTGCTCGCGCGCACCGCAGAAGGGTGGGAAGCGAGCGACACAGAGCTCGATGACGTGGAAACCCTGACGGATCTGATCGAACTGGCCCGTCTGGCCTCCAAGGACGACGACACGGTTTTGGCCTTCATCGAGCACGAAGACGCGTGGTTCGGCGTCGTCCGTGTGGACGGCGAGGACGACCCGCACATCTATGTATCGGACGCGGCAGCCGCCGCCCGCACCTCGTACGGCTCGATGCTCACCGACGAGCTGCTCGGCCGGGACCCCGACGACGATCTGGACAGCCTGGTCGACCTGGACGGCACCGAGGACGGCGAGCCGGACCGGGACGACGAGGACGCGGACGACGCCCCGGTCCCGCTCGGCCCGCTCGGCGACGCCGACATCCTGGCCGACTACGGCATGGACGAGAAGGAGCTGAAGTCCCTCGACGGGGACGCCCTCGAATCGATCGCCGAGATGCTGGGTTGCAGCATGGAGGGGCTGGAGGCGGTGCGCTGACCGCCGCAGCCATGCCCCCCACCCCGTCACCGCACCGATCCAAGTGATCAATACGAATCGCGAACCGAACCGATCCGCACGAAACCGATCCACACTGACGTCATGACCGATCCGCTGACCGGCCTCCTGCCCGGCCCCGAACCCGACCCCCTGCGCGATCCCTGGCGCGCCCCGATGCGCCTGGCGCTGGAGGAGGCGGTACGGGCACCCGAGACGGGAGATGTGCCGGTCGGCGCCGTCGTGCTGGGCCCGGACGGCTCGGTACTCGGCCGCGGCCGCAACGAGCGCGAGGCCCACGGCGACCCCACGGCCCACGCCGAGGTCCTCGCCCTCCGAGCCGCCGCCCACCACCTCGGCGGCTGGCGGCTGACCGGCTGCACCCTGGTGGTCACCCTGGAGCCGTGCACGATGTGCGCCGGCGCGATCGTCCTGTCCCGCCTGAACCGGCTGGTCTACGGCGCCGTGGACGAGAAGGCGGGCGCGGTCGGCTCCCTCTGGGACGTCGTCCGCGACCGCCGCCTCAACCACCGTCCCGAGGTCATCGCGGGCGTCCTGGCGGAGGCGTGCGCGGCCCCCCTGACCGCCTTCTTCCGCAAGTCCTGACCCCTGCGCCCGGATCCGTCCCGGCTCCGCCCCGGAACCGATTTCGGTTCCCGGCCACCCGTCCGCTAGGCTCTCCCTCGGTAGCGTGTCCGAGCGGCCGAAGGAGCGCGCCTCGAAAGCGCGTGAGGGGGCAACTCCTCCGTGGGTTCAAATCCCACCGCTACCGCCGCGAAGAACGTAGGGCCCGGTTCGATGAACCGGGCCCTACGTGTGTCCGGGGGTCGTCCCATCCCGTCAGGGGCCGGACGGGGGCGGTTGCTGCTGGTTGGGGTCGGGCTGCTGCTGTGGCTGGTCCTGCGGGGGCTGGTTGGGCGGCGGCTGGTTCGGCGGGGGCTGGTTCGGGGGCGGCTGGTTGGGCGGGGGCGGCGGCGGAGGCGGCTGGTTCGGCGGCGGCTGGTTCGGCGGGGGCTGGTTGGGCGGCGGCTGGTTCGGGGGCGGCTGATTGGGCGGGGGCTGGTTCGGCGGGGGCTGCGGCTGCTGCTGCTGGCCCGGATCCGTGGGCTGGTCCTGAGGCTGCTGGCCCGGATCGGAGGGCTGGTCCTGGGGCTGCTGACCCGGATCGGACGGCTGGTCCTGGGGCTGCTGCTGACCCGGGTCCGTGGGCTGGTCCTGCGGCTGCTGGCCCGGATCCGTGGGCTGGTCGGAGGACTGGTCGGAGGGCTGCGACTGCTGCGAGGGGGGCCCGGACGGGCGGTCGGTCTCCAGCGGGGTGAACCGGTCGGACGGCTTCAGGCTGACCTTCGGCGCCTCCCGCAGCCGCGGGGCGTGCTGCTCGCCCGGCATCGCCAGGGTGGACGGGTAGTCGGCCCGTGCCAGCACGGTGTCGCGCGGGTTCCCGCTGCCGTCACCGTCGCCGAGCGGGCGCTTCAGCAGCCCGGTTTTGCCGGTCTGCACCAGGACGAGGTGCTTGAGGTTCTTCGTGGCCGGCCGGATGACGGTCACCGTGGTCCGGGAGAAACCGTTCCACTGGGGCCCGGTGAAGGTCGGCTTGGCGTTGTGCGGCGGGGCCGAGACCCTTACGGGATTTCCGGAGTCGCACTTCACGACGGGCGCGCCGTGCTCATCGACGAAAACCGCCGTTCCGGCCTGGAGGACGGCGGACACCGGCTTCACCCCGCCGCGGTAGCCGTAGGTCTTGGCGTAGGTGTCGGAGCGCAGGGTGGCGCTCGTGAGCCGCTGGACGAAGCCGGTGATGTCGTCCTGGCCGATGTGCTGGACCCGGCTCCAGGCGGCCCCCTTCTTCTTGTCCGCGTCGAGGTCATGGGTCAGTCCCTGCCGGTCGCAGGGCTGCCGGTTCCGGACACCGGCGTAGAGACCGGGGGTGTCGCCGCGGAAGGCCCGGCCTCCGTTGGACGGCGAGACCACGTTTTTGCGGTCATGGCCGAAGGAGGAGGTGAACGCGGGGACCGACGTCTTTCCGACGGGTTCGCGCCGGTATTCGACCGTCGAGGCGAATCGGGGGGCTTCCCCGGAAGCCTTTCTGGAAGCCTTCCCGGATGCCTTTTCGGAGGAGGAGACCATCCCAAGGACCACCACGACGGCCACCACGACGACGAAACCGACGAAGAGTGCTGAGCGACGTGAGGTGAGGTGCCATGAGATCGAGCGCATTTCCCTCTCCTTCCCTTACCTCGCCCCCCATCCTGCGCTCGCCCCGCGCACCCCCGCTTCCCCCGAAACCCTGACATCTCACCCCACCTTTGGGGGACTTGGCCCATGTTTGCCCGTCGCCGCTCGCAGAACCGCCCCCGGTCCGGTGGCCCGGACCGGGGGCGGTCGCTACCCCTCGCGGTCTGTGTGCGGCGCCCCCTCCGACCATGTCGGATGTTCGCCGCGTATCTAGACTAAACGGACCTGCTCCAGTTGGCAGGGGAACGGACCGGAGAACGGACGGCGGCCGAGGAGGACCCGGATGAGCGGCGCTGTCGTGGCGGGGGTCGACGGATCGCGGTGCAGCCTTACGGCGGCCGAGTGGGCCGCGCGGGAGGCGGCGCGACGCGGGCGCGTGCTGCGGCTGGTGCACACCAGTCCGCCGCTGCCGCGCAGGGTCTCGCCGGTGCCCGGGGCGGACGCCTGGAGTTACGTGGGCGAGCAGATGCTGGGGCAGACGGTGGCCGACTTCCGGGCGCGCGATCCGGATCTCGAGATCGACGGGGAGCACACCGCCGCCGAACCGGCCGAGGCGCTGCTGGCGGCCGCGGCGGGCGCCGGGCTGCTGGTGGTCGGGGCCCGGGGCTGGGGAGGCTTCGACGGGCTGGCGGTGGGCTCCGTGGCGCTGCGGGTGGCGGCGATGGCCCAGTGCCCGGTCGTCACGGTCCCGGATGCGCGGCGTACGGGCGATGGATGGGACGGTGCGCGGACGGACGAGGTGCAGCTCGGCTTCGACGCGCATGCCCCGGCACAGGCGTCGGCCGACTTCGCGTTCCGCGCCGCCCAGGAGCGGGGCGTGCCGCTGCGGGTCGTGCATGCGTGGGCGCTGCCCCCGGCCTCCCCGTCGGCCTGGATGCTCACGGTGCTGGAGGAGGACCGCGCGATGTGGGAGGACCAGGAGAGCCAGGTGGTCTCCGACGCCCTGCGGCCGTGGCGGGAGCGATATCCGGAGGTCACGGTGGTGCCGGACGTCATTCTGCTCAATCCGGCGGAGGCGCTGGTGAGGGCCTCCGAGCGGGCCGGGCTGCTGGTGATCGGGCGCCGTGCGGCCCTCCGGCCGACCGAGCTGCGGCTGGGGCCGGTCGCCCATCCCGTACTGCACCACGCCCACTGCCCGGTGGCGGTCGTACCGCATCCCGCGCTCTGAGCGCTCAGCCGAAGAACACCCCGAATTCGGAGTAGAGCGCGGGGTCGACGGTCTTGGTGCCCGCCGTGGCCTTCGCGAGCGGTATGCGCACGATGTCCGTGCCGCGCAGCGCCACCATCGTGCCGAAGTCCCGGTCCTTGACGGTGTCGATCGCGCGCAGCCCGAAGCGGGTGGCCAGCCAGCGGTCGAAGGCGCTGGGGGTCCCGCCGCGCTGGATATGACCCAGGACCGTGGTGCGGGCCTCCTTGCCGGTGCGGTCGGCGATCTCATGGGCCAGCCACTCGCCGATACCGGACAGCCGGACATGGCCGAACTCGTCCAGGCTGGAGTCCTTGACCACCATCTGCCCCTTCTTCGGGACGGCCCCCTCCGCGACCACCACGATCGGTGCGTACCTGATCTTGAAGCGGTTTTCCACCCAGGCGCAGACCTGGCCGACGTCGAAGGGCTGCTCGGGGATGAGGATGACATTGGCCCCGCCCGCGATGCCCGAGTGCAGTGCGATCCAGCCGGCGTGCCGCCCCATCACCTCGACCACCAGGGTGCGGGTGTGGGATTCGGCGGTGGTGTGCAGCCGGTCGATCGCCTCGGTGGCGATATTGACGGCGGTGTCGAAGCCGAAGGTGTAGTCGGTGCCGGCCACGTCGTTGTCGATCGTCTTGGGCACTCCGACCACCTGGATGCCCTCGCCGCCCAGCGCCGCGGCGACTCCGAGCGTGTCCTCGCCGCCGATCGCGATGAGCGCGTCGACCTCGTACTCGGCGAGGGTCTCCCGCACGCGGGCGACGCCGTCCTCGCCGGCCAGGGGGTTGGTCCGGGAGGAGCCGAGGATGGTGCCGCCGCGCGGCAGGATGCCGCGCACGGCCGGGACGTCCAGCGGCACGATGGCTCCTTCGAGCACGCCGCGCCAGCCGTCCCGCACGCCGACGAACTCGAAGCCGTGGACCTCCACGCCCTTGCGGACGATGCCGCGGATCGCGGCGTTGAGCCCGGGGCAGTCACCGCCGCCGGTCAGCACACCGACACGCATCTCCGCTCCCTCCGCCGACGCCCCGAGCCGCTGCCGCCGCTCCGTCCGCCGCCGCTCCTTCTGCCACCACTCGTGCTCACCCGCCCCTTCTCCAGAATCCACCCATTTGTAGCGCGGCGCCCACATCGGCGAAGGACCGTTTCCACAACACCAGTACGTTCATCCGACTGATACGACTGATGCGCCAGAGGTGTGGATAGACTCTCGCGACTGCACAAGGGCACAGCGGGAGAGGCAGCACAGATGGCCCAGGCGAAGAAAATCGTGCTCTATATGCTGATCGTCTTCGTGCTGTACACGATCATCAAGACGCCGGCCAGGGCGGCCGACCTCGTCCAGGTCGGCTTCGAGGGCATATCGGACGCCGCCACGAGCGTCGGCGAGTTCATGACGGAACTGACCAAATAGCCTCGGTCCACCCCGCCCCCACCTCTCGAACTACCACCCCATTCAGCCCCTTATTGGGCGATTCCTCCACCAACACGTGGTAAAGCGGTGCTTGCACACAGTGCACATGTCTTGTGATGCTATGACCGCTTTTGCCGGGTGAGTAACCGTGAAGGGGTGGCGTGACCGTGTCGGCCCGTACCGCGCCCAGAACCCCGCCCCAGGGCGATGGCGGCAGCGAAAGCGGCAGAAGCCGCGGGGCTGACGCCAGAGCGCTCACCCAGGTGCTCTTCGCCGAGCTCTCGGGCCTCACCCCCGGAACCCCCGAGCACACCCGTGTGCGCGCCGCGCTGATCGAGGCCAATCTGCCGCTGGTCCGCTACGCCGCGGCCCGCTTCCGCAGCCGCAACGAGCCCATGGAGGACGTGATCCAGGTCGGCACCATCGGCCTGATCAACGCGATCGACCGGTTCGACCCGGACCGCGGGGTGCAGTTCCCGACGTTCGCCATGCCGACCGTCGTCGGCGAGATCAAGCGCTACTTCCGCGACAACGTCCGCACCGTCCATGTGCCGCGCCGGCTGCATGAGCTGTGGGTGCAGGTCAACGGCGCGACCGAGGACCTGACCGTGCTGCACGGCCGCTCCCCGACGACGGCCGAGATCGCCGAACGGCTCAAGCTCAGCGAGGAGGAGGTGCTCGCCTGTATCGAGGCCGGCCGCTCCTACCACGCCACTTCCCTGGAGGCCGCCCAGGAGGGCGACGGACTGCCCGGGCTGGTCGACCGGCTCGGCTACGAGGATCCGGCGCTCGCCGGAGTCGAGCACCGCGATCTGGTGCGCCATCTGCTCGTACAACTGCCCGAGCGCGAGCAGCGTATCCTTTTGCTGCGTTACTACAGCAATCTGACGCAATCTCAGATCAGCGCCGAGCTCGGCGTCTCGCAGATGCATGTGTCCCGGCTGCTGTCCCGCAGCTTCGCGAGGCTGAGGTCCGCAAATCGGATCGAGTCCTGATCCTTGCGAGGGACCTGCGCCCCGGCACCCCAAGGCTGTAATGTCGACTTGGCGCTACAGCGTGTTGCCGACATGTGACATTCTGCTGGAGCCGCGTTTGACGGGGCCCGACCTCCGGTATTGAGGGGGAGGCTGCGTCGGACGCGAACCGCGCAGCCGGGATCCGTCCGCGACCTCTAGGGGGTGGCATGTCCGTAGAACTGGGCAGCTCGAAGGTGCTCAACAACGATGCACCGCTCATGCCTGACGACTGCGACGCCATCGACACCCGCACCCTCTCCCGCTCCCTCTTCCTGCGGCTCGCCACACTCGACAAGGACAGTGCGGAGGCCGGCTACGTCCGTGACACCCTCATCGAGCTGAACCTCCCGCTCGTCCGCTACGCGGCGGCCCGGTTCCGCAGCCGTAACGAGCCGATGGAGGACATCGTCCAGGTCGGCACCATCGGCCTGATCAAGGCGATCGACCGCTTCGACTGCGAACGGGGCGTGGAGTTCCCGACGTTCGCCATGCCGACCGTCGTCGGCGAGATCAAGCGGTTCTTCCGTGACACAAGCTGGTCGGTGCGGGTCCCGCGGCGGCTCCAGGAGCTGCGGCTGGCGCTCACCAAGGCCAGTGACGAGCTGTCACAGAAGCTCGACCGCTCCCCGACCGTCCCCGAGCTCGCCACGGCGCTGGGCGTCTCGGAGGAGGA
>NZ_JAHLEM010000477.1 GCF_018883605.1 Streptomyces niphimycinicus
GTTCTTCCGTGACACAAGCTGGTCGGTGCGGGTCCCGCGGCGGCTCCAGGAGCTGCGGCTGGCGCTCACCAAGGCCAGTGACGAGCTGTCACAGAAGCTCGACCGCTCCCCGACCGTCCCCGAGCTCGCCACGGCGCTGGGCGTCTCGGAGGAGGACGTGGTCGACGGGCTCGCGGTGGGCAATGCCTACACGGCCAGCTCGCTGGACTCCCCGTCCCCCGAGGACGACGGCGGCGAGGGGTCGCTCGCCGACCGGCTGGGGTACGAGGACAGCGCACTGGAGGGCGTGGAGTACCGCGAGTCGCTCAAGCCCCTGCTGGCCAAACTGCCGCCGCGCGAGCGCCAGATCATCATGCTGCGCTTCTTCGCCAATATGACGCAGTCGCAAATCGGCGAAGAGGTCGGGATCTCCCAGATGCATGTCTCCCGGCTGCTCACCCGGACCCTGGCCCAGTTGCGCGAGGGCCTGATCTCGGACTGAGCCGGACCGCCGGCCGGCCTGTCGGATCCCTGTACACCTGACGGGTCGTCAGACACACTGGCCCGATGCGATACGCATCGAGCCGGACAACCGGCCGCCGAGGCACGGCACTCGCCTCCTCGGCGGCCGTACTGTGCCTGGGGGCCCTGCTCAGCGGCTGCGGCGGAGGCGGCGACGGCTATGTCGCCGCCGGGGCGGCCGGGCCCGACGGCCGACGGAGCGCGACGGCCGTACCGCCCAAGGGCGGCGTCGACCTGGTGCCCCTGGACGAGGACGGCGCAGGGAACGATCGCGACGGCAAGGGCGGCAGGGGCGGGAAGGGCGCGTCCGGCCCCACCGCCACCGGGGACGGCGGAACGGACGGACCGGCCTCCCGGGCGCCCTCGGCATCAGCACCGGCCCCCGGCCGTACGAACGGCCCGGGCGGCGGCAAGGGCGGCTCCGGGACCCCGGGGCGTACGGACGACGACCCCAAGGGCGACGGCGGGTCCACAGGCGGCGGACCCGATGGCGGCGGGCCGGGGAAGCCCTCACCGTCCGGGCCCGGCTCGGACCCCTCGGGCCCCTCCGGCTCCCCCACGCCCACCGGACCGGCCGTCCTGGAGGTCGGCAAGCCGGAGCGCACGGCGACCGATGAGCGCTGGTGCGAGAAGGTGAAGGTCGAGTTCCGGAACACCGGAGGATCCGCTGTCGCCTCGGGCACCGTCACCTTCTCGACCCATGTGATCGACCTCCTCGGCACCGACTGGGCGACGCTCAAGTCCGAGGAAAAGCTGCCCGCGCCGATCGGCGCGGGCCAGAAGAAGGAGAAGACCTGGACGGTGTGCGTGGACGACTGGCGGGTGCCGCTGGGCATGCATATCGAGACCAGGGACGTCTCGGTCGCCTGGAAGCCGTAAGGCCGACCCGGCAGCCGTAAGGCCGACCCGGCAGCCGTAAGGTGCGTGGGAGCTCATGCCCCCGCTGGAAGCGTCAGGGCCTCGGGGCTCAGCCCAGTGCCAGCCAGGCCACCGCGGCGACGATCACGACCGCCGCGATCACGCCGACGATCACACCGACGCGCGAACCGCCGCTCGATCCGGTGGACGCCTGAGGCTGCCGGGTGCCCTCGTCGACGAAGGCGCGGAACATCTGAGTGGAACCGGACGGGTCCTGGTTGCCGTTGGGGCTCTGGGGGTTGTTCGCCATGGGCCCCGACCCTAGCGAACGAGCGGATTCCGGGACACCCCCGGGTCTCGGCGGCACCGCACGCCTCAGCCACCCCACTTGACCGGCTCCAGAACGACTCTTTAACGGCAATTTACCGCCCAGACCGCCCTTTCATTTGCCTGTTGCAACTAACTTCTTCTATGGTTGCCTTAAGCAACTGACCAATCCCTCTGGGGGGTGCCGTGGCCACACAGCGCCACTACGAGGAGCTGGCCCGGCAGCTCAGCGCCATCGGCACCGTCAAGCGCGGGCTCGGGCGCGTCCTGCCGACCGACTGCCCATCGGGCGCCGCCATCGTGCTGATGCTCCTCGACCGCTACGGCGAGATGCGCATGAGCAAGCTCGCCGAACTGCTCGACATCGATATGTCAGTGACCAGCCGGCATGTGGCCCATGTCGCGGACCGCGGCTGGGTGGACCGCAAGCCCGACCCGCTCGACCGCCGGTCGCGGCTGCTGAGCATCAACGCCAGCGGACGCACCCTGCTCGGCCAGGTGTCCGAGCGCTACACGGACGCACTCGCGAGTTGTCTGAGCGACTGGTCGGACGAGGACGTCGACCACCTCAACGAACTTCTCGACCGATTGCGGACGAGTTTCGGGGACACGCGTTCCCGGACCCTGCCGCATCAGGCCGAGACCAGCTTCACCCGTACACCTTCGCAACGTTAAGGAACTTCATGGCAACGACCACACCGGACGGCGGTGTGCGGGGACCCGCGGGGCACCCCGCCCACGCCAAGCACGGCGGAGGAGGACACCGGGCCCATCCGGGCCACGACGCGGACTCCTCGGCGCCGATGACCCACCGGCAGATCATGGAGGCCCTCTCCGGGCTGCTGCTGGGGATGTTCGTCGCGATCCTGTCGTCGACGATCGTCTCCAACGCGCTGCCCGAGATCATCGCCGATCTCCACGGCGGCCAGTCCGCCTACACCTGGGTCGTCACCGCCACCCTGCTGGCGATGACCGCCGCCACCCCGCTGTGGGGCAAGCTCTCCGATCTGTTCAGCAAGAAGCTGCTGGTCCAGATAGCCCTGCTGATCTATGTCGCGGGCTCCGTGGTGGCCGGTCTGTCGCAGAACCCCGGCATGCTGATCGCCTGCCGTGTGGTGCAGGGCGTCGGCGTCGGCGGTCTGTCCGCGCTCGCCCAGGTCGTCATGGCGGCGATGATCTCCCCGCGTGAGCGCGGCCGGTACAGCGGCTACCTCGGCGCGACCTTCGCCGTGGCGACCGTCGGCGGTCCGCTGCTGGGCGGCGTGATCACCGACACCTCCTGGCTGGGCTGGCGCTGGTGCTTCTACGTCGGCGTTCCGTTCGCCGTCATCGCGCTGATCGTGCTCCAGAAGACCCTGAAGCTCCCGGTGGTCAAGCGGGACGTCAAGGTCGACTGGAGCGGTGCCTTCTTCATCAGCGCGGCGGTCTCGCTGCTGCTGCTCTGGGTGACCTTCGCGGGCGACAAGTACGACTGGATCTCGTGGCAGACCTACGCGATGGTCGGCGGTTCGATCGCGCTCGGCCTGATCTTCATCCTGATCGAGTCCAAGGCGCGCGAGCCGATCATCCCGCTGCGGCTGTTCCGCAACAAGACGATCACCCTTGCCTCGCTGGCGTCGCTCTTCGTCGGTATCGCGATGTTCTCCGGCACCGTCTTCTTCAGCCAGTACTTCCAGTTGGCGCGGGGTGAGACGCCCACCATGTCGGGCGTCATGACCATCCCGATGATCGGTGGCCTGTTCATCTCCTCGACCGTCTCCGGTCAGGTCATCACCAAGACCGGTCGCTGGAAGGCATGGCTGGTCATCGGTGGTGTGCTGGTGACGGCGGGCCTCGGGCTGCTGGGCACCATCCGGTACGACACCCCGTACTGGCACATGGCGATCTACATGGCGCTCATGGGCCTCGGCATCGGCATGATGATGCAGAACCTGGTGCTGGCCACCCAGAACCAGGTGGCTCCGAAGGACCTCGGCGCGGCCAGTGCCGTCGTCACCTTCTTCCGCTCCCTGGGCGGTGCGGTGGGCGTCTCGGCGCTCGGTGCGGTGCTCGCCAACCGCGTCACCCACTACGTCAAGGACGGCGTGGCCGACCTCGGTCCCAAGGGCGCCGCGCTGGGCCACGCCGGCACCGGCGGCGGTGGCATCCCCGACGTCAAGGCGATGCCCGAGCCGATGCGCACCATCATGGAGAGCGCCTACGGCCACGGTGTCGCGGACGTCTTCCTCTTCGCCGCCCCGGCCGCACTGCTCGGCCTTCTGCTGACCCTGTTCATCAAGGAGGTCGCCCTGAAGACCAACTCCGGCTCCCAGCAGGCCGCGACCGCCTCGGACGCCCCGGCCACCGACGCCACCCCGGCCGACGCGATGGCGGCCACGGCCGCCGCCGGACAGGTCGCCGACCTCGAGCCCGCGCTCGTGGGCGCCCCG
>NZ_JAHLEM010000478.1 GCF_018883605.1 Streptomyces niphimycinicus
CACCGCGCCGACGGCGCTGCCGCCCGCGGACAGCAGGGCGCTCTCCCGGTCGACCCGCGCGGCCACGCCCACGGCGTCCACGATGAGTCCGGCCGACTCCAGGTCGGCGCCGACGAGCAGATGGGCGCCCCAGGCCGGGGGCTCGCCGCCGCGGTGCACGCCGACGCCGCAGTCGGCGGCTCCCAGGGCCCGGCGGTTGCCGGAGAGCAGCAGCACCACGGCGCCGTCGGCCTGAAGGGACCGTACGGAGGCCACGAGGCGGTGGCCGGCGGGCACCACCGCGTCGGCGAAGGTGAAGCCGGTGGGGTGGGGCCGGTCGGTGGCCAGGACGATGCGGGATCCCGCCCGGCGGGCGGCGGCGGCCACGGCCTCTGCGCCCGGCACGGTCTGCGGGGCGAGGCCCACCACCGCCTGGAGCGTGGTTCCGCGGGCCAGTCCGAGCACCCGCTCGCTGCCCCTGCGGCGGAGCCGCGCGGCGGTCTGCTGCCCGGTGCGGCCCGTCAGCTCCAGCCGGTCCAGGGAGCCGAGCACCCATCCGTTGTCGTGGCGGGTCTCCAGGGGTTCATCGGGGTCGAAGAGGTCGAAGAGCCGCTCGGCGGTCGGCTCGGGGTCGGCGCCGCCGAGGAGTTCCAGGTCGATGGGCTCGTAGCGGTCACCGCGCAGCGCCGCCTCGTCCAGCACCACGGTGTCGACCTGGCCCAGCCGCCGCAGACTGCTGCGGTCCATGGCCAGGACGCCGCGCAGGGCGAGGAACTGGCCGAGGCTGGTGGCGAACCCCTCCCGGCCGGCCCCCGGCGCCTTGGGCACGGACGAGAACGCGACCGCGAATCCGCGACGCGGACCGGCGAACGGGGCCGCGAGGACCCCGGCGGCGGCCCCGGCGGCCATGGAGCGCTCCGCGAAGCGCTCCACGGTGTCCTTGGGGGGCTCGCCGGGCCGCTCGACCACGATCGGCTCGGCCACCACGTCCTGGGGGCCGTGCACGAGCTGTGGCTCCATCGCCGCCCAGGCCCGGCCCTCCGCCTCCGCCTCCCGCCACAGGGCCGCCCGCTGGACGAGGTCGAGCGCGAGCCCGCCTCCCCGGGTGGCCAGGCCCTGGGTCAGCGCGGTCAGCACCGGCAGTGCGGCCTCGGTGGGCTGTCCGCGGGTGATGGCCAGGGCCAGCCGCCGCAGCCGGGGGTGGTTCTGGATGATGGACAGGGTCGCGGCCGCCTCGGTCGGCAGTTTGAGCCACGGGGTCAGACGCAGGGCGGTGGCCACGCTCAGCCCCACGACGTCCGCCGCCACGACGGCCAGCGACTGGGCCTCCTTGGCGCCGCCGGAGGGATGGCGCGGTTCCGGGGCCCACTCGTCGAACTCCTCGGTGGGCGCGACGGGCTCCTGGCCCTCCGCGCGCTCGATCCGTGCGACCAGGTCCTGCTCGGACGGGGGCGGCTTGCCCACGGCCACCACGACCCGCTCGGAGGGTGCGTTGACGCGTGCCCACCGCACCCGCGGATGCTCCTCGATGGCCCGTTCCACCCGGCGGGCCACCTGCTCGCCCCCGATCCCGTGCACCCCGCGGACCTCGATGTAGTACCGCCCCGGATAGGACCAGATCCCGCGCTGGGAGGGCCGGACCAGCCGCCCGACGGCTCCGGCGGCATCCCGCACACCCGCGGCCATACCGGCCTTGATGGGCGCGAGGAGCTGCATGGGTGGCAGGGGCAGCAGCCTCAGCGGCGCCAGGGGCAGATGCAGCGGTGACAGCGGTGACATCGAGGGAACCTCCGCTCCCCGGGCGGCCTGCCCGGTTCATCCCTATTACCCTTAAATAGGAAGAAGATTCAATCCGTCATCACCGTGTGGACGTGAGACCAGTGACCACTCCCGCTACTTCACGCAAGCGCAGCTCCTCGACCGCCGCGAAGAAGACGGCACCGGGGCGCGGCGGCAAGTCGACGAAGTCCCAGGCCGCGGCAGCCACGTCGGCCACGTCGAAGTCTTCGCAGCCGAAGAAGGCCACGAAGACCACCAGGCCATCGAAGACCACGCAGCGACAGCGGACGGCGAAGGCCGCCAAGGGCACCATGGAGACGTCGCGCAGCAACGGCAGGCGCAGCCTGACCCTCACGGTGCCCACGTTCGACACCATGGGCCACGCGACGAAGGACACCCTCGGCACCGTGGGCCACGCCACCATCGGCACCCTCGGCACCGTCGGTCAGGCCACCAGAGGCACCCTCGACACCGTGGGCAACGCCACGAAGGAGACCTTCGACACGGTCGGCCACGCCACCACCCGTGCGACCGGGGGCGCGGCGAGGGTGGCGATGAAGCCGGTCGAGATGGCCCGCCGGGTGCTGCCCGCCAAGGGCGGACTCCCGCTGTACGTGGGGCTCGGCGCGCTGGGCGCCGCGGAGGTCATCGAATGGCCGGTGGCCGTCGGCATCGGGGTAGGTTATGCGGTGCTGCGCAAGGGCGGCATCATGGCCCCGCCGGCCGAGAAGGGCACCGAAGGCCGCACCGCGGGCCGCTCGAAGAGCAGTCGCTCCGGAAGCCGTGCCAAGACGCGCAAGTCGGCCAAGGCCGCGGCGTAGCGCTCCCACCAGCGGCTGCCGCCTCCCGCCGGTTCCGTCAGCAAAGCGGGCACAAAGCGGGCACAACTCTGTTGGAAACGGGCACCCCACAGTCACTGTAGCGTTGGTATACACCAGGAAGCGGATCTAACACCCGTCACTGAATTCCCCCTGGGGTACGGCGCATTGCGTGACCCGCTGTGCGCCGACCCTCCGTCACCTGGGGGTTCACCCGAGACGGACTGACCACTCCGTCACGAACCGACTGAAAGCGGTGACTCCTCTTGGCCCTCCCCCACAGCGCTCAGAGTGCCCCTCGAGTGCCCGGACAGGCAGTGCCCGCCGCCGCCCCGCGGCACGCCACCGGAATGGCCACACTCGCCCCCGACCTCCATGTGGTGGCCGGGGACGAGGACTTCTGCCGACATTTCGGCGCATCCTCTGCTGAGTTGTGCGGCCGCAGCGTATTCGACCTGTTGCACCCCAGCACCTCGTCCGTCCTGCGGGAGCACTTCTCGCGGCTGCACGACGGACGGCGCACCCGTTTCACCGAGCGTTTCCTCGGCTGCCACTCACGCGGGCAGGTGTTCTCGGGCAAGCTGACCGGTACGGCCATCCAGGGCCGGTCCGACCGGCTCTCCGCCATCGTCGTCATGGTCAAGCCGGATGACGAACGACCCGAGGAGGCACCCGTCCCCACCAGCCAGAAGCTGCTCTCGCCACTGGAGGCCCGGATACTCGAGGGAGTGGCCACCGGCGCGTCGACCGTGCAGATGGCCGCCAAGCTCTATCTGAGCAGACAGGGCGTCGAATACCACGTGGGATCGATGCTGCGGAAGATGAAGGCACCCAACCGGGCCGCCTTGGTCTCGCGCGCCTACGCGGCGGGCATGCTGACCGTGGGCACCTGGCCGGCCCGGGTGCGTCCGGAATTCGTCAAATGAGGCCGGTCATGTGACACCACGTCACTCCGAACGGGCCCGGGGCGGCATGCCCCGGGCCCGCCGCCTTCGGCCACCCCGCCCCTACCGGCCGGTACTTCACGGGTCCGGCGTGAGACGCGTCCGCCACTCAGTAGTCTGTGACGGCCATGCGTTCACTCCCCCACGCGTCGCGCACCGCGCGACAACTCCCTCGCCCCCGGCCGCCACGCGGCCTTCTGCGCGCCGTGGTGGCCGCGTGTGCCATCGTGACCGCCGCGGGGTGCGCGGCCCAGTCCGGGGTGCGGGACGACGGCACGGCACCCTCGCTGTCGGCACCGGTCAGCGCGGTTCCGCTGTGGCCCCAGTACACTCCCCCGGCCACGTCGTCGCCCCGTCAGAAGCCGGACTTCGACCGCTATCTGCCGCTGGGCAGACTCCGGCTGCCCTCGGGCGGACTGAACGCCGTCTCCGCGCAGGACCTGCTGCTCCACGACCCCAATGTGCCGGCGCTGGTGCAAAAGGAGATC
The DNA here is from genome assembly GCF_018883605.1 of Streptomyces niphimycinicus. Lineage (GTDB taxonomy): Bacteria > Actinomycetota > Actinomycetes > Streptomycetales > Streptomycetaceae > Streptomyces > Streptomyces niphimycinicus. Next base: position 4,009 of record NZ_JAHLEM010000478.1, read on the forward strand.
TCCGTATGCCCGGGCAGTGGCGACTGCCCGCTGCGGGACGCCGTCCACCGCGATCTGACCGGCGACGGCAAGGACGAACAGGTGGTGGCGGTCGATCTGCCGAGACTCGATCGGACGCTGCTTCAGGTCTACACGGCCTCGGGCCGCACGGTCCGCCTCGTGCTGATCTACTGGGGCCCGCCGGGGCTCACCGGCGAAGCCTTCGGCCGCGATCTGCTGATCAGCGCGACCGGCGAGGACGGCCGGGTCACCACGCGCTTCCGCTGGAACGGCCGGGTCATGGCCGCCGTGACCCCTGAGGGCGACGCGGGGCCCCGGGCGAAAGAGCCCGGAGCCGACCCGGCTGTCGGCCCGGAACCAACGCCGGCCGGCAGCCTCACGCCGGTCCCGGGCCCCCGTACGGAGACGCCGGTCCCGGGCCCCCGTACGGAGACGAGGACGACGCGATGACCACCGGCTTCCTCCCGCCCGGCCCCGCCCCGGGCACCGGCTCCCCGACCGAGGCGCATCTGCTGCTCGTCGAGGACGACGAGGTGATCCGCAATACGGTGCGGATGGCCCTGGAGCGTTACGGCTTCACGGTGTTCACCGCGGGCGACGGCCTGACCGGGCTGGAGATCTTCCGTGAGAAGCAGCCCGATCTGCTCCTCCTGGATGTGATGCTGCCCGAGCTGGACGGCATCGGACTGTGCCGCAGGGTCCGCGAGTTCAGCCTGGCGCCGATCCTGATGATGTCCGCGCGCGGGGACGCCCTCGACGTCGTCTCCGGTCTCGAAGCGGGTGCCGACGACTATGTGATCAAGCCGTGCGAGAGCGCGGTCCTGGTGGCCCGCATCCGCTCGCTGCTGCGCCGCGCCTCCTTCACCCCCGCGGCCCGTGCCCCGCACGCCGAGACGCGGAACGGGGCCGCGGAGCCGGACGGCGCGGCCGGGCCGGACACCCTCGTCTTCGGCGATCTGACCATCGACACCCTCGGCATGGAGGTGTGCCGCGCGGGAGAGCCGCTCGCCCTGACCCCCACCGAGCTGCGGATGCTGCTGGAGTTCGCCGGCTCACCCGGTGTGGTGCTGGAGCGCCGCACGCTGCTCAACCGGGTCTGGGACCACGCGTGGCAGGGCGACACCCGGGTGGTCGACCTCCATGTGCAGCGGCTGCGGGCGAAGATAGGCGCCGAACGGATCGAGACGGTCCGCGGCTTCGGATACAAGCTACGGCGCTGAGATGACACTGAGATGGCGGATCGTGGCCCTGGTGGCGGCGGCGACCTGTGCCGCCGCGGCCGCGGTGGGGGTGCTGGTGCACCATGCCTCGCGCGACCGCGAACTGTCCCAGGCGCGGGAAGGGGCGCGGACCACGCTCGATCGCGCCGCGCTCAACTACGCCCGCACCGGCGGCATCCAGGGCTCCGGTGCGGTGATGGACGCACCCGGGCTGCCCCAGGGTCTGCGGCGGCTGGTGAAGAAGGGGCATCAGGGCACCGAGTTCGCCACCGGCCCGGACGGGCCCGCGATGTGGGCGGCCCGGCCGGCCGAAGGCCGGGTCCTGTCCGTACGCATCGATATGAGCACCGCGATGCGCAACATCGGCGCGCTGGACACCAACATCATCCTGGCCGGGCTGATGACCACCGCCGTGGTGCTCCCCCTGGGTGCGCTGACCGCCGAGCGGATGAGCCGGCGGCTGCGGCTCGCGGCGGCCACCGCGCGGCGGATCGCGGCCGGGGACCTGGACGCCCGGATCTCCGCCGCCACCCGCCCGCACGACGAGATCGCCGAGATCTCCGGGGCCGTGGACTCGATGGCCGCCGCGTTGCAGGAGCGGCTGCTCGACGAGCAGCGGTTCACCGCCGATGTGGCGCATGAGCTGCGCACTCCGCTGATGGGCCTGGTCACCGCCGCCGAGCTGCTCCCGCCGGGGGAGGAGGCGGCCGGGTATGTGCGCGACCGGGTGCGGGTGTTGAGCACACTGGTCGAGGATCTGCTGGAGATCTCCCGGCTGGACGCGGGGGCCGAGGAGGCCGATCTCTCGCCCTGTCCCCTGGGGCCCGTGCTCGACGATGCCATCGCCGGCACCGGGCTGTCGGCCTGCCTGCGCACCGGCGGCGCGGCGGACGGTGAGCCGCGGGACCCCGCGGACGGCCCGAAGGTGTGGACGGACCCCCGCCGGCTGACCCGCATCGTCACCAATCTCGTGGTCAACGCCCATCGCCACGGCCGCGAACCGGTCGAGGTGACGGTGACGGCCGACGGCCGGACCGTGACCGTCCGCGACCATGGAACCGGCTATCCGGACGATCTGCTCGAGAAGGGTCCGCAGCGGTTCCGCACCGGGGTCCGGGAGCGGGGCCGGGGCCACGGTCTCGGGCTGACCATCGCGGCGGGACAGGCTCAGGTCCTCGGCGCCACGCTCACGTTCGGCAACGCACCGGACGGCGGCGCGGTCGCCACGCTGCACCTGCCCGAGCGGCCCGAGCCCGGACCGATACACGGCTGATACATCATCGAGCGGAAGTCGAGAAGCGGCCGAGGCCCGGCCGAGATCACTCGTAGCCGTTCCGAAGATCTTCGGTGAGGAGGATGGCGCCGACCCCCGCGAATCCTCGCGGCCGGGATCGATGGAGGAGCAATCGGCATGGCAGGTCCCCTCACGGCACTACGCGAACGGTTCACCCCGGACTCGGAGCAGGCGCCGCGGGACACCAGACCCCCGGGCCGGCGGCGCGGTGCGAAGAGACACGGAAAGCCGAAGCGGACCGGCATCCGGCGGTTCTTCACCTGGCGGAAGCTGATCGCCTATGTGGCCTTTCTGTGCGCCCTGCTGATCGGGGCGTTCACCGTGCTCTACTACTCGATCGACGTTCCCAGGGCCAACGCCCAGGCGAAGGCGCAGAGCAACGTCTACAAGTACAGCGACGGCACGATCCTCGCCCGCACCGGCGAGATCAACCGCGAGATGGTCACCCTTGACCGGATACCCACGGGCGTGCAGCACGCCTTCGTCGCGGCGGAGAACAAGTCCTTCTACAAGGACCGGGGCGTGGACCCGATGGGCATTCTGCGGGGTCTGGTCAACACCGTGGCCGGCAAGGGCACCCAGGGCGGCTCGACCATCACCCAGCAGTACGTCAAGAACTACTACCTGAGCCAGGAACAGACCGCCAGCCGCAAGATCAAGGAGCTGGTGATCTCCCTCAAGGTCGACCAGCGCAACTCCAAGGAGGACATCCTCGCGGGGTATCTGAACACCAGCTACTTCGGCCGGGTGGCCTACGGCATCCAGGCCGCCGCCCGCGCGTACTACGACAAGGACGTCGACGACCTCACGGTGGAGCAAGGCGCGTATCTGGCGGCGCTGGTGCAGGCCCCCAGCCAGTACGACTGGGCCATCGCGAGCCCCAAGGCGAAGCGTCTGGTCACCCGGCGCTGGAACTATGTGCTGGACAACATGGTCGACATGCACTGGCTGGACCCCGCGCAGCGCAAGCACATGCGCTTCCCCGTGCCGGTCGCCCCCAAGCCCGCCCCCGGTCTCGACGGCCAGGCCGGCTATCTCGTGGACGCGGCCCGCAATGAGCTGATCGCCTCGGGCGTCAGCGAACAGGAACTCGCGGCGGGCGGCTGGACCATCACCCTCAACGTCGATCCGGCCAAACAACGGGCGCTGGAGAAGACGATGCGCCAGGGCCTCGACGGCACCGCCAAGGGGAAGGCCCGGGCGCACGGTTCCACCGAGAAGAAGCAGACCCGTGCGGACGCCGCCGCCACCCAGGGCGGCGCGGTCTCGCTGGACCCGAAGAACGGGCGGATCCTCGCGCTCTACGGCGGCCGGGACTACACCCGGCACTATCTGTCCAACGCGACCCGCGGCGACTATCAGGTGGGCGCCGCCTTCCAGCCGGTCACCGACGCCGCCGCCATGGACGCCAAGGTACGCAACGGGCCCGACGCCGGCGGACTGCCGGAGGTCAAGCGCACCGCCCGGGCCCTCGGCATGGACACCGACGGCGGCTTCGGCACCAGGCAGTCGGTCGAGCTGGGGCTGATGGGCTCGAGCCCGCTGAAGATGGCCGGTGTCTACGCCTCGTTCGCCCACCAGGGCAAGCGGATCGCCCCGGGCATCGTGAAGTCCGCACGGCGCGGCGACGAGACGGCCGGGCTGCCGAAGGCCGTGGGCAATCAGGCGATCGCCCCCGCGGCGGCCGAACTGGTCGCCCGGAATCTCATCATGGACGGCAGTAAGGACGCGGTACGCACCGTCAGGCGGCCCTCGGCGGGCCAGGGCGGGGTCTCCGACGACAAGCGGGCGGCCTGGTACGTCGGTTACACCCCGGACCTGGTCACCGCGGTCGCCCTGTTCGGCGAGGACGCCGAGAAGCGCAAGCAGATCCCGCTCAGGAACCCCAGTGCGCAGCGGGTCGCCGACATGTGGAGCGACTACACCGAGCAGGCGCTGCACAATGTGCCCCCGGCCTGGTTCGACTCCGGCTCCGAGGGCGGAGCGATTCCCAACCCGGCCCAGATCGGGCCTACCGGACGGTGAGGGCGGCGGCGAAGCCGCCGGCGAGGGCCGCGGCCCCGAGGAGGCAGACCAGGAGGAGCCGGCGGCTCAGCGTGCGGTAGACCTCCTGGTACTCCGCCCGCAGCTCCTCACAGCGCCGCACCACCTTGCGCAGGGTCTGCTCGGTGACGGCGAGCTGGTCCTGGAGGTAGAGCCGCTCGACCTCCGCCCGCTGGGCGGAGGTCAGCCAGTCGAGCCGGGCGGTGAGGCGGCGGGCCCGCTCCCGGGCCGCGTCCCGCTCCGTCTGGAGCAGCAGATAGCCCTCGATCTGATTGATTCCGGCGGCGATACCGGCGGGCTCGGCGGCTCTGGCCATACTCACGCCACACTCTCCTTCTGGCCGACATCGGGATGGTGCAGATCGAACGCGGGGGATTCGGAACGGATCTTCGGCAGGCTGACGAAGTTATGGCGCGGCGGCGGGCAGGAGGTCGCCCATTCCAGGGAACGGCCATATCCCCAGGGGTCGTCGGTGACGACCTTCTCACCGTACTTGGCAGTCTTCCAGACGTTGTAGAGGAACGGCAGGAACGACAGGCCGAGGACGAAGGAGCTGATGGTCGAGATGGTGTTCAGCGTGGTGATGCCGTCGGCCGCCAGATAGTCGGGAACTCTGCGCTGCATTCCCTCGGCGCCCAGCCAGTGCTGCACCAGGAACGTGCCGTGGAAGCCGAGGAAGAGGGTCCAGAAGGTGATCTTTCCCAGCCGTTCGTCGAGCATCTTGCCGGTGAACTTGGGCCACCAGAAGTGGAATCCGGCGAACATCGCGAAGACCACGGTGCCGAAGATGACGTAGTGGAAGTGGGCGACCACGAAGTAGGTTTCCGAGACATGGAAGTCAATCGGCGGCGAGGCCAGGAGCACGCCGGTCAGACCGCCGAAGACGAAGGTGATGAGAAATCCGGTCGCCCAGAGCATCGGGGTCTCGAAGCTCAGCGAACCCCTCCACATCGTGCCGATCCAGTTGAAGAACTTGATACCGGTCGGCACCGCGATCAGGAACGTCATGAACGAGAAGAACGGCAGCAGTACTCCGCCGGTGACATACATGTGGTGCGCCCAGACCGTGACCGAGAGGCCCGCGATGGAAATCGTCGCCGCGATGAGCGAGAGATAGCCGAACATCGGCTTCCGGGAGAACACCGGAATGACCTCGGAGATGATGCCGAAGAACGGCAGCGCGATGATGTAGACCTCCGGATGGCCGAAGAACCAGAAGAGATGCTGCCAGAGCAGCGCCCCGCCATTGGTCGCGTCGAAGACATGCGCCCCGAATTTACGGTCCGCCTCCAGGGCGAACAGCGCCGCCGCGAGCACCGGAAAGGCCAGCAGCACCAGTACACCGGTCAGCAGCACATTCCAGGTGAAGATGGGCATCCGGAACATCGTCATGCCCGGGGCGCGCATGCAGATGATCGTGGTGATGAAGTTGACCGAGCCGAGGATGGTGCCGAAGCCGGAGAGCGCAAGACCCATGATCCACATGTCCGCGCCCACACCGGGTGAGCGGACCGCGTCCGACAGCGGGGCGTAGGCGAACCAGCCGAAGTCGGCCGCGCCCTGCGGGGTCAGGAACCCGCCCACCGCGATCAGCGAGCCGAAGAGATACAGCCAGTACGCCAGCATGTTCAGCCGCGGGAACGCCACATCGGGCGCACCGATCTGAAGCGGCATGATCCAGTTGGCGAAGCCCGCGAACAGCGGGGTGGCGAACATCAGCAGCATGATCGTGCCATGCATGGTGAACGCCTGGTTGAACTGCTCGTTCGACATGATCTGCGTGCCCGGACGGGCCAGCTCGGCGCGCATGAGGAGCGCCATCAGGCCGCCGATGCAGAAGAACGCGAACGACGTGACGAGGTAGAGCGTGCCGATCGTCTTGTGGTCGGTGGTGGTCAGCCACTTGACGACGACATTGCCCGG
>NZ_JAHLEM010000479.1 GCF_018883605.1 Streptomyces niphimycinicus
TTCGGCGCGCATCAGCAGCGCCATCACCCCGCCGATGCAGAAGAAGGCGAACGAGGTGATCAGGTAGAGCGTGCCGATCGTCTTGTGATCGGTGGTGGTCAGCCAGTTCACGGCCGTGGCCCCTGGCCCGGGGCGGCGCGACGGCGGGGCGGCCGGCGCCGCCGCGACAACGGTGTTGTTCCTCATGATCCGAAGGTGTCCGGCACCCCGTGGACCGTCACTCCGACGGCCGGTCAAGATTTCCCGCTCCGGGGTGTGATGATCCAAGGCATGCCGGACACCTTCGGATCATGAGCACCGACGACGCCTTCGACGACGCCTACCGTGAGCATTACTGGGCGGTCAGCCGATTTGTGGCACGGCGGCTGGACGGCCAGGCATGGGAGGTCGAGGAGGTGGTCGCCGAGGTGTTCTCGGTGGCCTGGCGGCGCCGGGTCGAACTGCCCGAGTCACCCCTGCCGTGGCTGTACGGGGTGGCCCGGCACTGTCTGGCCAACGCCGTACGCGGCAAGGGCCGTTACCGCAGACTGCTGGCCAAGCTGGGCCATCACGAGGTGACGCGCGACGGGCGCACCGTGGCGAGCCCGGACGCGGAGCGGCCGGGCTCCTGGGTGCTGGAGGCGCTGTCCCGGCTCGCCGAGGCCGACCAGGAGGTGCTGCGGCTGACGACATGGGAGGAGCTGACCGTCGAAGAGCTCGGCACCGTGCTGGGGTGCGGCCGGTCCGCCGCGGCGATGCGGCTGCACCGGGCGCGGCGGCGGCTGCGGGAGCAGATAGAGACCCTGCGCCGGGACGACCGGGTCTCCGTGGGGTGCACGAGCGGCAAGGGCGACAAGGCCCATAGCGCTGACCGGGCCGACGAGGCCCACAAGGATGGACACGCATGACCGACGAACTGGATCTGCTCCGCGAGGCCGACCCCGTGTCCGCCGACACCGGCCCCTGGCGGGACCGGCCGCTGGACGCGCGCGCCGAGCTGCTGCTGCGGCGGCTGCCGTCCCAGGACCGGGGGCACCGTATCGTCCGACGCGTGATCTGGAGCCTGGAGGCCGCGGCGGCCGCGACGATCCTCGCCCTCGCACTGACCGTCTCGGGCACCCCTTCCTCCGCGGTGGCCGCGTCCAGACCAGTGCCGCTGGTGGCGCATGCCTCCCGGGCGGACGTATCGCTCGCCGAGATCGTCCGGCGGGCGCGGACGGCGGCCGAGAAGTCCCCGGGGAAGAGCGAGCGGGGCAGCCATTTCCAGAGCTGGGCGCTGAGCATGACGTCGGGCGAGGATCCGGTGACGCTGCCCCGGGAGTCGCTGACCCGGTGGAACGCGGACGGCAGCGGTTTCTCGCTGGAGGTGGCCACCGATCCGCGCCACCCGGACCACCCGGTGATCGCCGACGGTACGCCGCCCCGTGCGGTCCACGACGGCAAGGTGCTGAGCGACAAGAAGTATCCGGCCGGTATCAACGGCGCCGACGAGAGCTACTTCGAGGATCCTCCGGCCGGGGCCTCGGCGCTGCGCGCCTATCTCGCCGTCTGGTCCCCGGGCGCGGACGACGACCCGGCGGACCTGATCTCGGCCATCGAGTCGTTCCTCGCGGTGTGGACTCCCGGCCCGCGCCAGCGGGCGGACATCGTCACCCTGCTGTCCCGGATCGAGGGGCTGCGCCCGGCGGGCAAGGTCACCGACCGGCTCGGCCGGGAGGGGCAGGCGTTCCGGTTCACCCCCGCTCCCTCCGGGATGCGGTATCTGATCGTCCTCGATCCGGACGACGGCAGCGTGCTGGACGTCGAGGAGACCGTCACCCGGGACGATCCGGAGTACAAGCTGAAGGCGGGCGATGTGATGTCGTACAAGGCGTGGGTGTCCTGATCGACCGGGTGCGAGGGCGCCGGGCGGGCCGCGGGTCGCCCCGGGCGGCTGTCAGTCGCCGTCCGGCTGGCAGTGGGAGCACCACAGGCTGGTCCGCCCGGCGATCCGGCCGCGGCGCAGCGGATGGCCGCAGCGGGGGCAGTGCGGATCCGGGTCGTCGCGCTGTCCGGTGAGCCAGTCCGGGTCGTCCGGCACCCGCTCCGCCCGTACCGAGGCGCGCAGCACCTCGCGTATCGCGGTGTGGAGCCGTTCGTGCTCGTCGTCGGTCAGCGCGTTCGCCGGCCGCCGCGGATGGATCCGGGCCCGCCACAGGATCTCGTCGCCGAGCAGGTTGCCGAGTCCGGCGATCACGGCCTGGTCGGTCAGGGCGGCCTTGATGCGGCCGCGCCGCCCCGCCAGCAGCCGGTCGAGCTCTGCCCGGCTCAGGGAGAGCGCGTCCGGGCCCTGGTCGCCGAGGATCCGGTCGACGTCGGCGTCGGTGGCGGCGAGCCAGATGCCCTGGAGTTTGCGCTGGTCCTCGTAGCCGAGGCGGTGGCCGTCGTCGAGGTCGAAGGCGACGCGCTCGAACCGGCCGGCCGGTTCGGAGTCCGCCCCGCAGATCAGCCGCCCGGTCATGCCGAAGTGCACCACGACCGTGGGCCCGTCGGTGGGGGCGATCAGCCACTTGCCGTGGCGGCGGGGTGCGGCGAAGCGGCGGCCCTTGAGGTCGCGCTTCAGCCGCTGCGCGGTCACCCCGTGCAGCACTCCCGCGTCCGCCACCTCCGCCCGCTCGACGCGGTGGCCCTGGGCGCAGGAGGCCAGCGTTCGCCGGAACCCCTCGACATCCGGTAGCTCGGGCATAGCGTCAGGCTACGCCCGGGGCCTCCGTCGCGCGTTACGGATAAACACCCCTTTGGTGGCTTTCATCGGATAAGGTCCAAGTTATGCGATTCATGCGCTTCGCCCCGGGGGCGAGCGGTCGCAGCCATACGCTGTTCGCGGTCACACGGTGTCTGCCGTTCCTGGACCTGGCGGCGGTGCTCAGCATTGAGCTCTCCCCCGCGCACACCCTCCACACCGGCCCCCTGCTCTCCCCGGCGCCGGCGCTGGCGGCGGTGACCATGGGCCCGTTCGGCACCGGCGGGGTGGCGCTGCTGGCCCTGGCGGTGCATGCGATCACCGCCACCCACAACAACGTCTGGGGCAGCGAGACGGTGTACGCGAATCTGCTGGCCCTGGTGGTGGTGGCGCTCGCGGGCGTGGCGACCAGCGCGGTGCGGGTGCGCCGGGACAGCGAGCTGGCCCATGTCCGCCGGATCGCCGAGGTGTCCCAGAACGTGGTGCTGCGGCCGCTGCCCGCCCGGATCGGTGTCGTGAACACCGCCAGCGTCTATATGGCGGCCGAGCGCGGAGCGCAGATCGGCGGGGACCTCTACGAGGCGATGTGCACCCGCTACGGAGTGCGGCTGATCGTCGGCGATGTGCGGGGAAAGGGGCTGGCCGCGGTGCGGTCCGCCGCGGCCGTGGTGGGCGCCTTCCGGGAGGCGGTGCACTACGAGCAGGACCTGGCCGAGGTGATGCACCGCTGCGCGGCCGCGCTGGCCCGCGAGTACGAGTTGCTGGACCGCTCCCAGCTCCAGGACCCGCGGGAGCTGGAGGAGCAGTTCGTCACCGTGCTCCTCGCCCAGGTGACGGACGAGTCGCTGGTCGAGCTGATCAACCGCGGCCATCCACCGCCCCTGGTGATGCGCGAGCGCAAGGTGCGCTCCCTGGAGCCGGCGCGTCCGCTGCCGCCGCTCGGCCTGGAGGAGTTCCTGAGCCCTCCCCCGATCCGCGTCGAGACCTTTCCGTTCCTGCCCGGTGACCGGCTGTTGCTGCACACCGACGGCGTGGTCGAGGCCCGCAACCACTACAACGAGTTCTTTCCGCTGCACCGGACCATGGAGACGGTGGACGGTGCCACCCCGGGCGAGTACCTGGACCGGCTGCGCCACGCGCTGGTCCGGCATGCCGAGGGACGGCTGGCGGACGACGCGGCCATGGTCCTCGTCGAGCGGGCCATCGGCGGCGCGCGGCGGCCGTTCCGCTGAGCGGGCATCCACCGTGCCGTCGGCCCGCGTTGGCCGTCCCGGCATGGGTTGACGCCCTCGCGGAGCGCGACGACACTGTCAGGGACGGTCACGATGGTCAGCGCCCACCGCGCGGAATCCCCGCTCGGATGGGTCATCGGCCCCGGCTCGCTGACAGGCAACCCTTCTCCCGCGACGGGGTGCCCCCGGGTGACGACCAGGTTCCGTCGGCGCGGACGGGACAAGCGCGGTCTCGCCGCCTCGCGAGCCCCCGATGATGGGATCGGTGAGATGCCCAGGACCGACTGCGACGGGGACGGCGCCCGTCGGCGCCCTGGGCCGTGGTCCCCGCGCCGGTCCCCGCTCCGCCGTCGTCACCTGCTGACCAGGCGTCTGCACATCGATCTGCTGCGCATTTGCAGCGCCTCCAGTCCAGCCGGCTGAATCGACGCGGTCACCGAGCGCGGCCCAGCGCGCCGGGGCCGGGTGTGTCCCGGCAGCCTCCCGGCGAACGCCCCGCGCGGGCTTCCCTTCCGTAGCGCCACCGGCGCCGCCCAGACCGGCGGGCCGGGGCTCCGTCCTTGCCTTGGAGAGCCATGTCCGAGACGTTTCCGATCAGTTCAGGTCCTGCCGCTCTTCTCGACCCCGACCCCTGCTCGCCCGGCCCCCGGATCGTCCCGCCCGCGCCACCGCACCGCTTCCGCAGCCGCATCGGCGTCGACCTCGCCGGTGGCTTCTATCCGGTGCCGCATCGCTATCGGCTCTATCTCTCCGCGAGCTGTCCGCTCTCGCTGCGCGTCTCCATCACCCTCGATCTGCTCGGGCTGCGGGATACCGTCGCCACCACCCTCGTCGGGCTCCCGGACGAGACCCCCGAGGCGTTCGCCGCACTGCGCGGGGCCTACGAGGCCACCTGGCACCGCTACGGCGGCCCGGTGGACGCGCCCGCGCTGTGCGACGGCTGGACCGGCCGTGTCGTCAGCAATCACACGCCGGACATCCTGCGCGACCTCGCCGGCCATCTGAGCGACGGCGGCGGACCGGGACGCCCCCGGCTGCGGCCGGCGCCTCGCGCCGCGGACATCGACGCCCTCCGGGAACTCCTCGACGAGGACATCACCCACGCGGCGCGGCAGGCCGGGACGGCGCACGAGGCGGAGTGCCGGGACGCCGCGCTGGAGCGGCTGCTGACCGCCCTCGGGCGCCTGGACCGCGGGCTCGCGACCGCGCCGTACGCCCTGGGCGGCGAGCTGACCGCCGCCGATGTGGACCTGTGGGTGGCCCTCGTCCAGCTCGACACCGAGCACCGGCTCCGCCTGGACGCCGACGCGGCCCAGCGGGTCTCCCGCCATGGGCGGCTGCGCGCCTATGTGCGGCGGCTGCACGCCCATCCGGCCTTCCACACCACGATTCCGGAGGCCCTCCAGGACGACCTGTCCTGAGTCCGCGTCCCAGGACCAGGCACTCCGCCCGGCGGCTCGGCTCAGGACAGGGCGGCCCGGGCGTCGCCGAACTCGTCCATCGCCCCGGCCACGATGGCCTCCAGCCGGGCGTGGTGGGCGCCGCGCCAGTAGACCCGCTCGCAGACCGTGCAGCGGGCGAAGACCTCGTAGGTGCGCCGGGTGCCGTGCTGGAGCCGCTCCCGGACCGACTCCTTGTCGGCGTCCTCCAGCGGGCCGTTGCAGGCGGTGCAGCGGGTCCAGGGCGCCAGACTCGGGGTGAACCGGCCGAGGACGTCCCGCAGTTGCTCATCGGGCCGGTCGCTGTAGACATACGCCCCGGCCCACAGCTCACGGCGGCGCAGCAGCCCCCGGTCGCGGGAGAGCAGCACCCGGCGCTGGGCGGCGGAGCGCGCGGCCAGCTCGGGATCGCCGATGTCCTCGCTCTCGTACGCGGCGTCCACGCCCAGCAGCCGCATCCGGCGCGCGAGCGTGCCCAGGTGCACATCGAGCAGAAAGCGCAGCGGCGCGCCCGGCACCCGCTGCGGACGGACGACCGGATGGACCTCCACGGTCTCCCCCGCGCTCGGCACATGCGAGACGGCGGTCTCCTCGCCGTTCACCACCAGCCGGCCGACCTCGGTGAGCGGGACCCCGAGCGACTCGACGACATGGCCGAGGGTGGATGCGCCGTCGGTGACCACGGCCGTCCAGGGGCGGCGCCGCTCCGGGACGGCGAAGAATCGCAGTTCGGGGGCGAGACTGAGATGGATCTCGGGTCCGTTCACACCGCCAGCATGCCAGGCGCGCCGGGCCCGAGGCGATGGCGTTTCGGGTCCGGCCCCGGGCTCGACGATCATGGAAGCGACCACCGGCGGGAAGGCGTCGCACCCCGGTCATGGGCCGCCCCTGGGTGATTCGTCGGCCGGGGAGTCAGTCCGCCGGTGGGGGCGCCTTGGCCCGGTCGCGCCGCCGCTTGCGGCGCCACGCCACCATCCGCAGATACTCCTCGTACAGCACCCGGCCCAGCAGCGCACCGCCGAAGACCACAAATCCGACGCCGACCAGCCAGGACTGGACGACCAGGACGGTGCCGACCGGGCCGTAGGAGACGGCGTTGGAGGCGATCAGCGGGGAGAACACCAGTTGGGAGAAGACCCGCAGCCCCAGCAGCCCGACGCCGGTGGCCAGCGCGCCGGGCAGCAGGGCGCCCCAACTGATCCGCCCGCCGAGCAGCAGCCGCTGCGACCACCAGAAGAACAGCACCGTGCCCAGCACCCCCACCAGCACCCGCGAGATGCCCGGCGCCAGATGGGCGGAGAGCAGCAGATAGCAGATCAGCACCACGAACCACACCAGATGGCGCCAGGCGGTGTGCCAGCGGCCGGCCGGAAGCTCCCACACCTTCTCGTAGCCGACCTGGAGCACCGTGCCGAAGCGCAGGCTGAAGATGGCCAGCGTGGCCAGACCGAAGGCGGTGGTGGACTCCAGCGCCTGCTTGGGCGGGGCGAACAGCTCCTGCACCTCGTCCCGCGAGGTCGCGGAGAGCCCGAGGCCCTCGGCCAGCCACTGGGCGAATCCGAGCCGGTTCACCGGATCGGCCGCCGCGACCACGATCAGCAGCGGCACCAGGGTGAGAAAGCCCAGGGCGGCGAAGCCCATCGCCCGGTGCAGCAGCTCGAATTCACTGCCCCGCCGCCATCCGCGTCCGATCGCGGACCGGTGGAACGCGTCCTCCAGCCGCCGCCACCATCTGGGCCCCCGGGAGCCGGACGCGGACCGATGCTCGGACATACACCCACTCCCCTACCGGCGCCACCGGCCCAGCCCCCGGCGGGCGGGAACGCGCACCGGGCGGCGCGCGCGCCACGGGCCCGCCTCGGCAGGGGTGTCGGTCAGTACGGGTGTCGGTCGGGCCTGTCCATCCATGCCCGGTACGCCTCGGCACCCATCCGCGCTGGACGCCCCGCGGTTCGATCGTTTTGTCCAGGAAATTTTCGTTTGATCCAGATTACCCGCCGAGCGCCGGCCTCTCACGCCGTGGCCATGACCGGGGCCCCGCTGTCCGCGTCGATGACGCTGACCCGGACGGCGGGCTCGCGCACCGTGTCCAGGCTGGCCGCGGCGTCCACCGCGAAGAGCACCAGAACGGGCCGCGCGGCCGTGCCGCCGCCGTGCACCCCGGCGAACTGGAGGATGCGCCAGCCGCCGTCGTCCCAGTGGTCCAGCAGCGCGGAGCGCACCACGCGGGAGGCGCTCTGCCAGGCGCGCGAGCGCTCCAGCAGTTCGACGGTCGCGGCGACCGGGACCGCCGTGGGGAACGCCGTCGGGCCCGCCGCTGGGACCGCCGTCGGGGCTCCGGTCGCGGCGAGGGGGTGTCCGGCGATCCGTAGCCGCAGTCGGCGCAGCGGCGTCCGCCAGTGGCGGTCCGGATCGGCGGAGAGGGCCGTCAGGGCCGCCGCGGCGGCCAGGACCAGCCACAGCGCCGCG
>NZ_JAHLEM010000048.1 GCF_018883605.1 Streptomyces niphimycinicus
CCCTCCGGCTCCGCCGGAGACGACCCCCGGCCGCTCCGCGACCGTGCACCCAGCAGCGATACCGCGGCGCTCCGCGCCGCAACCACAAGGATGCGATTCCTCCCAGGGCTGAAGCCCTGGGGTTCCTCGCAAGGACAAGCCGAAGTGTATGAACACGCATGAAATGAGTCATAAGGAGACAAACGGCGATCTTCGCGAGATGCTGCTGAGCCTGGCCCGGCCGGCCGGGCCGGCAGTCCCGCATGAGGAGCCCCCATGGCAGCGTCGCCATCCACCGCCACCCCGACCGATGACGCGTACCGCTTCGACGATCTGACCGCCCTGTACATCAACTGCACACTCAAGCCGTCTCCGCAGCGGAGCAACACCCAGGGGCTGATCGACCGGAGCCGCGCGATCATGGATGCGCACGGGGTCACCACGGACGAGTTCCGGGCCGTCGACCACGACATCGCGACGGGCATCTACCCGGACATGACCGAACACGGCCTCGCCACCGACGCCTGGCCGAGGCTGTACGAGCGGGTGATGGCGGCGGACCTCCTGGTGCTGGCGGGGCCGATCTGGCTCGGCGACAACAGCTCGGTGACCAAGCGGGTGATCGAACGTCTCTACGCCTGCTCGAGTCTGCTCAACGACAAGGGCCAGTACGCCTTTTACGGCCGCGTCGGCGGCTGCCTGATCACCGGCAACGAGGACGGTGTGAAGCACTGCGCGATGAACATCCTCTACAGCCTCCAGCACCTCGGCTACACCATCCCGCCGCAGGCCGACGCGGGCTGGATCGGCGCGGCGGGGCCGGGGCCGTCGTACCTGGACCCGGACTCGGGCGGCCCGGAGAACGACTTCACCAACCGCAACACCGCCTTTATGACCTGGAACCTGATGCATCTGGGGGCCATGCTCAAGCGCGCCAACGGCATCCCCGCCCACGGCAACCAGCGCTCCGAGTGGGAGGCGGGCTGCCGCTTCGACTACCCCAACCCCGACTACCGCTGAGGCTGCCGAGGGTCTGGCCGAGAGGGCCGCCGACCGGCCCGGCCTCCCGACGAGCATCGGTGGCTCACGAGGGCGCCCGGTACTCGCCGAGGATCTCCTCCGCGGTGCGGGCATCCTCGGCCTCGACCTTCACCGCTTCGTCGATCACCCGCCGCAGGCTTCCGCTCGGGATCACCACCGCGCCGCTGGCGTCGGCGTAGACGTAGTCCCCGGGGACCACGCATACGCCGCCCACTTCCACGGCGACGTTGACGGCATAGGGCATGGCGATGTCGCCGCCCCAGCGGCTCGCCTCTCCCCGGCACCAGGTCGCGAAGCTGTAGGCGGCCAGTTGGTCGAAGTCGCGCAGTCGCCCATCCGCCAGGACTCCGGCGGCATGGGTGTGTTCGAGCCTGGAGAGCTTCGTTCCACCGCCGTGGGACACCTCGCAATAGCCTCCGCTGGAGAGCACCAGCACGGTGCCCGCCGGACGGTCGCCCACCGCCTGGCCGAAGAGATCGCCGAACTCGGCGTGCGGGACATCGTCGCGGTAGGGCACATAGGCGATCGTGGCGGCCGGGCCGAACAGCTTTCGCGGCGCGGGGCTGACAAGGCCGACGATATGCGCCCGGTGACCGTGGACCCGGCCCATGGCGTCGACCAGCGACGCGCAGGACACGCGGTCGGGCACGGGTTTCGGATCGCTGGCCATCGTCGCTTCCTCCCTCTCATCGCGACACCGGACGATCACCCCCATACCGGACACGCCATATGGTCAATGCTAGCCACCCGGCCGCACCACGGCAGCCCGGTGACGAGGCGCGGCCGGGGATGGAATTCGGCATCTTCACGGTCGGTGACATCACGACCGACCCCACAACGCCCCGGTCTACGGACACGGCCCCTCGCCGGCCTCCGCGGCTTCCCCAGTGGCCGTGGCGGCGACGTCCCCGACCACGGCACACGCCTGCTTCTCGGGCACACCGGCCGCGATGAGCATGGCAATGGCACTTCGGGTGCCGTCGTCCTCCAGTGCCTCCACGTTGACCTGCTCCAGCAGAGCGACCGTCAGCGCTTCCAGGCCCGCGCTGAGCACCGCCGGAGGCAGATGGGCGTGGAAGACGCCGTCCCGCTGTCCGCGCTCCAGGATAGATGTGACCTCGTCCCGCGCGGGCTTGATGATCTCGGTGATGCGTTCCGCGCCCAGGTCGTGCCGGGCCAGCGCCAGGAGCATCCGGTAGCGGTCGCCCACGGGCCACATCGACAACGCGAACTGCGCGAGCGCCCGCTCGGCAGGCCCCTCGGCCGTCACACCGGCCACCGCCGCGTCCCGGAATGACTCGGAGGCTTCCTCGGCCAGCGCCTCGAGCAGCGCGACCCGTCCGGGGAAGTGGCCGAAGAGGGTGCGCCGTACGACACCGGCGGCGCGCGCCAGTTCCTCCAAGGTGATGTCCGGGTTCCGGCCGAGTTCCTTGCGGGCCGTGGCCAGGATGCGCGCCCGGTTGGAGCGCGCGTTGCGTCGCTGCGGGACGCGGGCAGCGGGCTTGGTCACGGACAACCTCGGGGGCGGTACGGCGGACAGGAGCGGCAGGTCCATTCTGACACGCGGCATTCCTCGCGTTCCGGGATCGCTTCCAGGATCGTTT
Source organism: Streptomyces niphimycinicus (assembly GCF_018883605.1). GTDB lineage: Bacteria > Actinomycetota > Actinomycetes > Streptomycetales > Streptomycetaceae > Streptomyces > Streptomyces niphimycinicus. The sequence goes on from NZ_JAHLEM010000048.1 coordinate 2,625, forward strand.
CCGGGATCGCTTCCCGGATCGTTTCCCGGATCGCTTCCTGCATACGGACCATCACCGCACCGGGCGAGGTCGCCGTCGAACCCCACGGCGATGAGGGCGGCGGCGGCCGTGCGTGTGCCGTCGTCGGTCCAGGTGCCGGTGTTCCCGCATTCGAGGAGCGTCGATACGTATGCCTCGACGGCGCGGCTGAGCACGGGCGGCGGAAGGCTGGCGTGGAAGACGCCCTGCCGTCGGCCTTCGGTGATGATCGCCGTGGCCATGTCGCGGGCGGGGGCGAGGATGTCGGCCCGTTCGGCGCCCAGATCCTGGGGGGCGAGCCGGAGCAGCATGCGGTAGCGGTCGCCCACCGGCCACAGGGTGAGGACGAAGCGCGCCAGGGCGGTGGGGGCGTCGGCGGCGTCGGGGGCCGGGAGCGCGACCGCGGTGAGCGCCGCCCGAAGGGCCGCTGCGGCGTCGTCCACGAGCCCCTCGACCAGCGCGGACCGCCCGGCGAAGTGGCCGTAGACGGTACGGCGGGACACCCCGGCGGCCTCGGCGATGTCGCCCAGGCTGCGGTCGGGGTCACGGTTCAGTTCCCGGCGGGCCGCTTCGAGGATGCGGGTCCGTGTGGTGCGCGTCCGGTGGCGCCCGGGGGCCGCCGGGACTCGCGGGTTGGGCACGACGGAACCTCCTTCACCAGGGCCGCCGCTCGGGGGCCCATCTGCGTACCCATCTGCTTGCCCATCGATGAGCACGCAATATTTGCACACAGGTGGGCAATAAACTAGTCTGCACATCCATGGGCAAGTAAGTGTCCTCGGTGCCAAGGCCGCAGCCCGCACCGCTCCTGCCGACCCTCGAAGCCGACCGCTTCGCCCCCTAGGAGCTTCCGATGCCGCTCGTCGCGAACACCCCGGTCGAGAAGATGACCGGGCCGTATCCACGGCGCTGGTGGGCACTGATCGTGCTGTGCCTGAGCCTGCTGATCGTGGTCATGGCCAACACATCCCTGATCGTCGCCGCCCCCGACATGACCACCGACCTGCACCTCAGCAGCAGCGACCTGCAATGGGTCGTCGACGGCTATACCGTCCCCTACGCCGCGCTGATGCTGGTGCTGGGCGCGATAGGCGACAAGTACAGCCGCCGCGGCGCCCTCATCACGGGCCTGCTGATCTTCGCGGCCGGTTCGGTGATGGGCAGCCAGGTGGACGAGACCAACCTGGTCATCACCGCCCGGGCGATCATGGGCGTGGGCGCCGCCGTGGTCATGCCCGCCACCCTGTCCCTGCTGGTGGCGATCTTCCCGAAGGGTGAGCGGGCACGGGCCATCACGGCCTGGACCGCGACCTCCGGCCTCGCCATCGCCGTCGGCCCCGTGGTCGCCGGCTGGCTGCTGCGGGACCACGCCTGGGGTTCCACCTTCCTGATCAACGTGCCCATCGCGGTCGTCGGCGTCATCGCCGCATTCCTCCTGGTGCCGCCGTCCAAGGCGAAGGACATGGGCCGGATCGACTACATCGGCGGTCTGCTCTCGATCGTCTCCGTCGGCTCGCTCGTCTACGCGATCATCGAGGGCCCGCACTTCGGCTGGGGCGCCGGTCCGGTCACCGCGGCCGTGGTCGCGGGCGTGGGCTTCCTGGCCTTCGCCCTGTGGGAGCTGGGGCACCCGCACCCCATGCTGGACGTCCGCAAGTTCAAGCTGCGCGCCTTCGGCGGCTCCATGCTCGCGGTGCTGTTCTTCTTCTTCGGCACCTTCGGCTCGATCTACTACGCCACGCAGTTCCTCCAGTTCGTGCTCGGCTACGACGCCCTGGAGACCGGCGTTCGTCTGCTGCCGCTGGCCGGTGGCGTGTTCGTCGGCGCCGCGGTCACCGGGAAGCTGGCCCCGAAGCTCGGGGTGAAGGCCATGGTCGTGCCCGGCATGGTCATCGGCGCCGTGGGCGTGTTCCTGCTCACGCAGATCGGCGAGGGCTCGGACTACACCGACTTCCTGCCGACGCTGCTGCTGCTCGGCTTCGCGATCGGCCTGAGCGTGTCCCCGGCGACCGACACGATCATGGGCTCGTTCCCCGAGGCCGAACTGGGCGTCGGCGGCGGCGCCAACGACACCTCGCTGGAGCTCGGCGGCTCAATCGGCATCGCCCTCCTGGGCTCCCTGCTCAGCACGTCCTACCAGGGCAAGCTGAGCGACCTGGTGGGCAACCAGCTCCCCCACAATGCCATGGACGCCGCCAAGGAGTCGGTGGGCGGTGGCCTCGCGGTCGCCGAGCAGATCGCGAAGAGCCCGAGCGGTGGCCCCCAGAAGGCCCAGGCGCTGGTGGACGCGGTGCACGAGTCCTTCGCCCACGGTGTCGCGCACACCAGCCTCATCGGCGGCCTCATCATGGCCGCCGGCGCCCTGATCGTCCTGGCCGTCCTGCCCGGCCGCAAGGCAGCCGCGCCCCAGCCCGGCCAGGAGCGGACGGAAGAGGACGTGAAGGAGCCCGCGGAGGTCGGCTGACTCCGGACGGGCCGTGCGTTGAGCGGCACACGGCCCTGGACGGTGCCGGGAGGGGACGCCCGGCACCGTCCTTTTTCGTGCCGCCCGCCGGGGCACTCCGCGGCGCGTAGTCCTGGCCGCACACCGACCACACCGCGCCGGGGCTCGCGGCGAACTACCCGGCCCGGTCCGGCAGATAGGCGCGGAGCCAGAGATCGAGCTCGGCGAAGATGCGCTCGCGCACCTCGGGTATCGACAGCACCAGGTCGTGCACCCCGTCCCGGATGCGCACGGTGGTGACCCGCGGGCCCAGCCGGGGTGCGAGGCGGGCGATGTCGTCGGCGCGCAGTACGCCGTCGGTACGGAGCAGAGCGTCGTCCCACTCGGTGGTGGCGGTGCTGGCGGTCGAGGCCATCACCAGGACCGGACAGTCGATACCCAGTCCGCGGCGCACCCGCCGGTGACCCCGTTGGATCGCCGCCAGCCACCCGGCGTAGAGGGGGAAACCCCCGGCCGGTTTCAGGCTCAGGTCGAACTCCCAACTGCCCCGGAAGTCACGGTGGAGACTGTGGACGTAGTGCGGGTTGGACGGGGTCGGGAGCTTGCGGGTGGCCGCCAGCCGTCCGAGGAGGTCGACGACGGGGGCGCCGAGGGTGCGGATCAGCAAGGAAGCGGGCAGGGACAGGAACGGGCTGTTGAGGAAGAGCGCGTCGATCGTCCCCTGCCCGGCCCGCCGGTCGGCGTACAGGGCGCTGATCAGGCCGCCCGTTGAGTGGCCGTTGAGCAGCAGGGTGTCGTGTCCGTCGACCTCGCGGATGATGCGGACGGCCTCGTCGAGTTCCTCGTCGTAGGCGTCGAGGTCGTGAATGTAGTTCGGCGAGTGGTGCGGGCGCAGTGAGCGGCCGTACTTGCGCAGGTCCAGTGCGTAGAAGTCATAGCCGCGCTCGGCGTAGAAGTCGGCCAGATGGGTCTGGAAGAAGTAGTCGACGAAGCCATGCACATAGAGCACCGCCCGGCGGGAACCTCCAGCCGCGGCGCCAGGATCCGCGCACCGGCGGCGAACCAGGGTCGCGACGACATCGCCCTCGTGGTCGGCCGCGAGCGGCAGGTCGATCGCCTGGTAGGGCTCGCCCAGGATGTCGGTGAGGAAGTCCACGGCGCCGACTGTAACGGCCTTGCCCGCACCAACACCGCCGGAACCCCGTGGCCTTGGTCACTGCCGACGCGAGCCCCGATCCCCTGCGCACCACCGAACAGTCCCGCGACCGCGGCCGCGGCCCTGGTGGCCACTCCTCGCGCTTGGCCCACTCGCTGCTGCCCAGTGGGTAGTCGTAGCCGGGGCGGCCGGTGTCGGCGCTGGTGCGGAACGGGCTTCCGCACGACTCCCTCAAGGTCACGTACTGGCAGCAGTCGATGGACGACGCCATTAGCTGGTAACACCACCGTCAACTGTTGACGGTGCGAAAGAAGTGGTCCGCGTCCTCGGGTTCGCCCAGCCGTCCCACCTCCAGCCAGGAGCCGTCGGTGAAGCGGAGCCGGAACGTGGCGAAGCCGCGCGGCTGGCCCGCCTCGCCCTCGACGCGGACCTGATCGAGGGGAAACTCCGCGAAGGTCCGGAAGTCGTCGGCCTTGGTGGGCGACAGCCGACGGCGAGGGGAGGTGGCGACGCAGAGGCGATCGCGGGCCAGCATGACCAGGCGCTTGGGGTTGGGCGAATGCCCGTACCAGCGCAGCAGCAGTTGGCCCGCGGTCAGGTTCCAGTCGCCGTCGAAGATGCCGTTGGCGGGGTCCTGCCGGCGATCGCGGGCAGGGTCGCCGCCGGTGGCGGAGCGGCGGGTGTCCGGCGGAGTCCGCGGCTCCCCGGCCCGCGGTCGGCGGTCGCGTCGTGGCCGGGACAGCCGGTCGAGCCGGCCACCCAGCTTGTCGATCAGCATCATCGGGATGACGACGAAGAAGAACACGACGGCCCCGACGTACAGCAGCCAGTGGTGGCCCGGCTTCAGCCGTCCCCTGCCCGCGGCGCGGTGCACCTCTTTGGGCGGTGTGGGAATGGGCTTGTGGATCTCGCACCAGACCAGGGCCGTGGGCTCCTCGCCCAGGATCTTCCGGGCCCGCCGGTGTACCGCGCGCTTCGCCATGCCGAAGATCCTAGAGCGGGCCTGGGTCTCACCGGTCGGGGCGGGGAACCAAGCGGTCATCCGGCCGCCACCGATGAGTTCGATCACCGAGCGAGGTCTACCCATGGACAGAGCAGGCCACAGACTTGACTTCCGCCTCCGCTTATAGGCGGGGGATTCCAGCGGTTGCCCGCTGGGGTTCCTGCTTCACCGACGACCGCCCCGTCCGGGAGGACTCCCGTTGAGGTCTCACACCGTCTCCACAGGCAGA